>NZ_JBFUIM010000003.1:0-527261 GCF_056401875.1 Roseateles sp. P4_D2
GCGCAGGGCCGGCCGCCGTCACGCGAGCCGCCGCGGCTGTCGCCGCCACGGCCACCGCCGCCGCCACCAGGTCGGCCACCGCGGCCATTGGCGCCAGCCGGCGGGTTGGGGTTGCGGCCCCGGCTGCCGTTGGGGTTCAGCACGGTGCGGCCCAGCACGATGGGCTCGGCGCGCTCGTTGGGGTCGGGCGCGAAGCCCGGCACGATTTCCCGGGGGATCTCGCGCTTGATGAGGCGCTCGATTTCCTTCAGAAAGCCGTTCTCGTCGACACAGACCAGGCTGACCGCCTCACCGGTGGCGCCGGCGCGGCCGGTGCGGCCGATGCGGTGCACATAGTCTTCGGCCACGTTGGGCAGCTCGAAGTTGACGACGTGGGGCAACTGGTCGATGTCGATGCCGCGGGCGGCGATGTCGGTCGCCACCAGGCAGGTCAGGTCGCCAGTCTTGAAGTCGGCCAGCGCCTTGGTGCGCGCACCCTGGCTCTTGTTGCCGTGAATGGCCATGGCGCTGATGCCCTGGTCGTTCAGGTAGTCGGTCAGGCGGTTGGCGCCGTGCTTCATGCGCGTGAAGATCAGCACCTGCTGCCAGGGCTCACCGCTCACGCCGCCCTTGATCAGGTGAACCAGCAGCTCCTTCTTGCGCTCGCGGCCGACCGGATGGACCTTCTGCACGATGGCTTCGGCGGTCTGGTTGCGGCGGGCCACCTCGATCAGCGCCGGGGCGTTGAGCAGGCGGTCGGCGAGGTTCTTGATCTCGTCGCTGAAGGTCGCGCTGAACAGCAGCGACTGCTTCTTGGCCGGCAGCAGGGCCAGCACCTTCTTGATGTCGTGCACGAAGCCCATGTCGAGCATGCGGTCGGCTTCGTCCAGCACCAGGATCTGCACCTGCGACAGGTCCAGCGTGCCTTGCTGCGCGTGGTCGAGCAGGCGGCCGGGCGTGGCGACGAGGATGTCGACGCCGTCGCGCAGCTTGTTGATCTGCGGTTGCATGCCGACGCCGCCGAACATGACCATGCTCTTCAGCGGCAGGTATTTGCCGTAGGTCTGCACGCTTTCCTCGACCTGGGCAGCCAGTTCGCGGGTGGGCGTCAGCACGAGGGCGCGGATGGCGATCTTGCCGCGCTTGTTGAGCAGCTTTTCGCCGGTGGACAGGCGGTGCAGCAGCGGCAGCGTGAAGCCGGCGGTCTTGCCGGTGCCGGTCTGGGCGCCTGCCAGCAGGTCGCCACCGTTCAAGACGGCGGGAATGGCCTGGGCCTGGATGGGGGTGGGGGTGGTGTAGCCAGCGTCAGCAATGGCCTTGAGCAGCGGCGCTGCCAGGCCGAGAGAATCGAAACTCATTCGGTAGGGGAGTGAGCACGCCTGGTCGCATCGCCTGCCGCGCCGCGGAGAGCGGCGCCAGTCTTCGGGCAGGGCGGGCGGCGTGCAGGGGCTGAAAAGAGAACGCCGCGCAAGACTGAGAAGCGCGGCGGTTGGGGCCATTCTAGCGGCTGAACTATTTACGGACCGTGACCCAATCCATGCTGGCCCAGTTATTCGGCGAATGCGGGATGCTGACCTCCTTGCGCATGGCCCAGGGGATGACCTGGCGGTGCAGCGGAATGATGTTGACCTGGTCGCGGTAGGACTGCAGCGCGGACTTCACCAACGCTTCGCGCTTCTTCGGGTCGGTCTCGATGGTGGACGAGGCGGCCAGCGCGTCGGCCTCGTTGTTGACGATGCCGCCGTAGTTGGCCACGCCGACGCCCTGCTCGCCCCGGTTGCGCAGCACCGGGGTCAGCATGATGTCGGCATCGGTCGACCCCCCGCCCCAGCCGGTCAGGAAGAGGCTGGTGTCGAATTTCTCGACCTTGGGAAAGTACATCGTGCGCGGCATGGCGTTGACCTTGACCCTGACCTTGACCTGGGCCCACATGCTGGCCAGCGCGACACAGATGCGCTCGTCGTTGACGTAGCGGTTGTTGGGACAGTCCAGCGTGATGTCGAAGCCGTCCGGATAACCGGCCTCGGCCAGCAGCTTCTTCGCGGTCGCGACGTCATAGGGCAGGCGGGTTTCCAGCTTGGGGTCGCCATAGGCGCCGCGCGGCGATGAGGTCAGGCCACCGGTGGGCGTCGAATAGCCGCTCATCAGCTTGGTCTTGATGGTCTCGATGTCGATGGCGTGATACAGGGCCCTTCTCACGCGCAAATCCTTCAACGGGTTCTTGTCGCCAGGGGCCTGACCGTAGAGCAGCTTGTCGCGAGTCTGGTCCATGCCGACATAGACGATGCGGTTCTCCTGGCCGTCCACGACCTTGAGTTCGGGCACGGTGCGCAGCCGGGCGACGTCGCGCGGCGGCGGATCGAGCACGAAATCGATCTCGCCGGTGATCAGGGCCGCCGTGCGTGTCGCGTCGTTGCTGATGGGCACATAGATGAATTCCTGCAGATTGCCCTCGAACTTGTTCCACCAGTTGGGGTTGCGCTTGAAGACCGTCTTTACGCCTGGCTGTCGGCTGACCAGCATGAAGGGGCCGGTGCCGTTGGCGTTCTGGCTGGCATAGGACTCCTCCTGCTGCTTGAAGTTCAGCGGTTTCGTCACGCGGTGCTGCTCGCACCAGCGCTGGCTCATGATGAACAGGTTGGCTATCAGCTCCGGCACGATGGGATTGGGCTTGTCCAGCGCGAAGACGACGGTCAGCGGGTCCACCGCCTTCGGGATGCCGACGGCATTCGCATAGACGCGCTGCGGTGCATTCGGGTCGCGCAGGCGCTGCATCGAGAACACGACGTCGTCGGCGGTGAAGGGCGTGCCGTCGTGGAACTTGACGCCCGGGCGCAGCTTGAAGCGCCAGATCAGCGGCGTGACCTGGGTCCACTCGGTCGCCAGCGCCGGGCCGATGCTCATGTCCTTGCCGCGCCGGGTCAGGCCCTCGTAGACCTGGTTGTTCAGGCTGTTGGTCATGACCTCGTTCTGCGAATGCGGATCGGTGGTCTGCATGTCGCCCTGGCTGGACCAGCGCAGGGTCTGGGCTTGGACGAGGCCGGTGGCGAGAACGATCAGGGCGGCGGCAAGACGGAGCATCTGACTTCCTGGAAACGCGGGCTCGGCGACAATACCAGGCAATGCAGGCCCTCTTCCGGGGCCTGCCGCTGTTTCAGCCTCACAGGATTTGCCCATGGCCCAGTACGTCTTTTCAATGAACCGCGTCAACAAGACGGTTCCTCCCAAGCGCCACATCCTGAAGGACATCTCGCTGTCCTTCTTCCCCGGCGCCAAGATCGGCGTGCTGGGCGTGAACGGTTCGGGCAAGTCGACCATCCTGAAGATCATGGCGGGCGTCGACAAGGAGTACGAGGGCGAAGCCACGCCGATGCCTGGCATCAAGATCGGCTACCTGGAGCAGGAGCCGCGCCTGAACCCCGACCAGACCGTGCGTGAAGCCGTGGAAGAGGGCATCGGCGGCGTGCTTGCCGCGAAGAAGCGCCTGGACGAGGTCTATGCCGCCTATGCCGAGGAAGATGCCGACTTCGACGCACTGGCTGCAGAGCAGGGCGAGCTGGAATCCATCATTGCCGCCGCCGGCTCCGAGAACACCGACCTGCAGCTGGAACTGGCCGCCGACGCGCTGAACCTGCCGCCCTGGGACGCCGTCATCGGTGTGCTGTCCGGCGGCGAAAAGCGCCGCGTCGCGCTGTGCCGCCTGCTGCTGAGCAAGCCCGACATGCTGCTGCTGGACGAACCCACCAACCACTTGGACGCCGAGTCGGTCGAGTGGCTGGAGCAGTTCCTGCAGCGTTTCCCCGGCACCGTGGTGGCCATCACCCATGATCGCTACTTCCTGGACAACGCGGCCGAATGGATTCTTGAACTCGACCGCGGCCATGGCATTCCATGGAAGGGCAACTACTCCGACTGGCTGGACCAGAAGGAAAAGCGCCTCGAGACCGAGCAGAAGTCCGAAGACGCGCGCATGAAGGCGATGAAGGAGGAACTGAAGTGGGTTCGCTCCAACGCCAAGGGCCGCCAGGCCAAAAGCAAGGCGCGTCTGGCCCGCTTCGAGGAACTCTCGGACGTCGAATACCAGCAGCGCAACGTCACGAACGAAATCTTCATCCCCGTGGCTGAGCGCCTGGGCAATGAAGTCATCGAGTTCGAGAACGTCAGCAAGAGCTTCGGCGACCGCGTGCTGATCGACAACCTGTCGTTCAAGGTACCGGCCGGCGCCATCGTCGGCATCATCGGCCCCAACGGCGCCGGCAAGTCGACGCTGTTCCGCATGCTGCAGGGCGTGGAGCAGCCGGACTCGGGCACGGTCAAGATCGGCAAAACGGCCAAGATGGCCTTCGTCGACCAGAGCCGTGAGGCCATGGAAGCCGACAAGACCGTCTGGCAGGACGTCTCCGGCGGCCTGGACAACATCATCGTCGGCAAGTTCGTCATGCCCAGCCGTGCCTATCTGGGCCGCTTCAACTTCAAGGGCAATGACCAGCAGAAGCTCGTCGGCGCCCTCTCCGGCGGTGAGCGCGGCCGCCTGCACCTGGCCAAGACCTTGGCCCAGGGCGGCAACGTGCTGATGCTGGACGAACCGTCCAACGACCTGGACGTCGAAACCCTGCGCGCGCTGGAAGAAGCGCTGCTGGAGTTCGCCGGCTCGGCCATGGTCATCAGCCATGACCGCTGGTTCCTGGACCGCATCTGCACCCACATCCTGGCTTGCGAAGGCAATTCGCAGTGGTTCTTCTACGACGGCAACTTCCACGAGTACGAGGCCGACAAGAAGAAGCGCCTGGGCGAAGAAGGCGCGCGCCCGAAGCGCATGCGCTTCAAGCCCATCAAGTAAGCCTTGATCGAAGGGGAGGCCGGTTCACCGCAAGTAAAACTGGCCCTGTTTGTCGACACAGTTCTTTACCCCACCCCCAAAGATCCCACACAGGCCGCCTGGAAGATGACCTCACTCACTCTTCTTCCAGGAGACCTTTGATGAAGTCCTTCCAGATTCAGAACCTGTGGCGCGTCGGTACGGTGGCAGCGGCCTTGGCCTTCGGCGGTGTTGCTGCCCAAGCCCAGCCTGCCCACGGGGGTCACCACGGCGGCCCGGCCATGATGGCGCCCGGCGGTCTGTTCGGTGGTCACATCGAGCACATGCTCGACGTGGTCAGCGCGACCGAATCCCAGCGCAGCCAGATCGAAGCCATCTTCAAGGCGGCCCGACAGGATCTGTCGGGCCAGCGCGAAGCCGGCATGAAGCTGCACCAGCAGATGGCCACGCTCTACACGGCCACCAACATCGACGCCGCCGCAATCGAGGCCGTGCGCGTGCAGATGAGCGCCCAGCACGAGGCCGCCTCCAAGCGCCTGAGCCAGGCCAGCATCGACGCCGCCCGCGTGCTGACGCCCGAACAGCGCGCCAAGATTGCCGAGGTGATGAAGAAGCGCCAGGCCCGCATGGCTTCCCGTCACGCCGGCTGATTGGCCCTTGACCAGGAGTTCTGCGATGCTTGAGCCCCGTTCCACCGGCGCCGAAGTGCGCCGGATTCCTTTTTCTTCCCTGGCCCCGGTGATGAGTAGCGCCCGACTGCTGTTGATCGATGACGATGCCCGCCTGACCGGCATGGTGGGCGACTATCTCCGCTCCGCCGGCTTCGAGGTCAACACGGCCGGCAGCCTGGCCCAGGCCCGTGAGGCCTTGGCCCACAGCCGCTTCGAGCTGCTGGTGCTGGACCTGATGCTGCCCGATGGCGACGGACTGGACTTCTGCCGCTGGCTGCGCGGCGACCCGCGATGGCGCCACCAGCCGGTGCTGATGCTGTCGGCCCGCGGCGAGCCCATGGACCGCATCCTGGGCCTCGAACTGGGCGCCGACGACTACCTCGCCAAGCCCTTCGAGCCGCGCGAACTGCAAGCCCGTATCAAGGCCCTGCTGCGCCGACTGGAGCCCAAGCTGGATGGCGACGAGGTGCTGCGCTTCGGCCGCCTGGATATCGACCTGGCCGCTCGCGTGGCGCGCCTGGACGGCAAGATCTGCGACCTGACCAGCCACCAGTTCGACCTGCTCGTCGTGCTGGCGCAGAGCCCCGGCCGGGTGCTGAGCCGTGACCAGATCATGGACGCGCTGAAGGGCCACCCGCTGGAAGCCTTCGACCGCTCCATCGACGTGCACATCTCGCGCATCCGGGCCGTCATCGAAGACGATCCCAAGAACCCGCGCCGCGTGCTGACCGTGCGTGGAGCCGGCTATGTCTTTGCCCGCAAGCAGGACGCCGACGCGGACGCTGCTTGAGTGTGAGCCCCTCGTCCAGTCTCGCCACGCTGAACGCGGGCGCGCCCAGCCGGTCCCCCGAGGGGACGGCGATGCTTGCGGCATTGAGCCACAAGCACATCGCCCTACGCGGGCCGGCTAGGGGCGGCCCGGCGCTCGGCCCGCAAAACTCCACGCGCCCCTGATTTGAAAAGCCTCTACGTCCGCATCTACCTGACGCTGGTGGCGCTTCTGCTGGCGTTTGCCTTCGGCTCGGCATGGCTGTTCCAGCGTCACATCGAGCAGGAGCGCGGCAACGTCGAACTGGCGGCTGGAGAGCGGCTGAACGCGATGGCCGGGCTGCTCAAGCTCGCGCTACCGCCGGCCGACGCGCCGCGTGCCGAGCAGGCTGCCGTCTTTGCCGACTGGGGTTTGCGCCTGCGCATGCCGATCGCGTTGGAGGATGCCGACGGCAAGCGCATCGCCACGACGCAGATGTTCCAGCGCCGTGCCGACGACCCCGGCGCCATCATCGTCAGCGCCAACCTGGGCGATGGCCGCAGTCTGGAGATGGTGCGTACCGTGCGTCCGCCAGGCCCTCAGGGCGCCGCTTCAGGCGCCTCGGGTCCTGGAGGCCCCGGCGCGCGGCCGCCCCGGCTGGATGAAGGCCCCTGGACCGGCCCCTGGCTGCATCGCCCCGTGTCGCCAGGCGCGCCGGCGGTGTCGACCTTGGCCGTCGTGCTGGTACTGCTCTTCATCGGTGTGGCGGTCGGCGCCTATCCCGTCGTGCGCCGGCTGACGCGGCGGCTCGAAGCGCTCAAGCGTGGCGTCGAGAAGTTCGGCTCCGGCCAACTGGGCCATCGCGTCGACGACAGTGGTCGCGATGAGGTGGCCGCCCTGGCCACCAGCTTCAATCAGGCGGCCGACCGCATCGAGACACTGTTGCGTTCTCACCAGACCCTGCTGGCCAATGCCAGCCACGAGCTGCGTTCGCCCCTGGCACGGCTGAAGATGGCTTTCGCGATGCTGGACGACGCTGCGCCCGCACAGCGCCAGCGCCTGGCGAAGGAGATCGACGTCAACATCGCCGAGTTGGACGCGCTCGTCGAGGAAGTGCTGCTGGCCAGCCGGCTGGAGGCCGGCAGCGCGGTTGGCGAAACCCATGCCGTCGAATTGCTCGCGCTAGGCGCCGAGGAGGCGGCTCACGCGGAAGCCGCCTTTGAGCCCGAGACCGATTCCGCTCGCATCGACGGTCAGGAGCGCCTCCTGCGCCGCGCGCTGCGCAATCTGCTCGACAACGCGCGCCGCTACGGCGGCCCCGACGTGGAGCTGGCGCTGCGGCCGGTCGCCGGAGGCTATGAATTCATCGTTGCCGACCGAGGCCCGGGCGTGCCCGCCGATCTGCGCGAGCGCATCTTCGAACCCTTCTACCGGCTGCCCGGCCATGCCGAGATGGCGGGCGGCGTCGGGCTGGGCCTGAGCCTCGTCAAGCAGATCGCCGAGCGCCACGGCGGCAGCGTGCGCTGCCTGGCACGCGACGGTGGCGGCAGCCGCTTCGTGATCTTCCTGCCCACGGCGGGACGCTGATCAGCGGTTCTCGTTGAAGACCCGCCTGAGCAGCAGGCTGAGGAGCAAGGCGGCGGTGATCAGGCCGGCGGTGGCCGCTTGCCAGAAGCCGACCGCGCCGACGCCGTTCTGGCCAAAGGCGAGGAAATAGCCGCCACCGATGCCCAGGCCCCAGAGCGCCAGGACGTAGATGATCATCGGCAGCGTGGCGACCTGGTAGGCGCGCAGCACATAGGCCGCCACCGTCTGCAGGGCGTCGCCGAGGTGGAAGAACCAGACCCAGACCAGCAGCGGCAGTGCGGCGGCGGCTGTCACCGCATTCGAGGTGTAGAGGGCGACGATGGGCTCGCGCGCGAAGGCGACAACGGCGCCGACGCCCGCGGCGGTCAGCGTGGCCAGCGTCATCGCATGCCTGCCGACGGTGCGCGCTTCGTGCTTTTCGTCGGCCCCCAGATGCTGTGCGACCAGCGTGCCGGCGGCGGTGGCCATTGCGAGCGCGATCATGAACATCATCGCGACGAGGTTGACGGCGATCTGGTGGCCGGCGACCGGTGTTGCGCCAAGACGGGCGATGAAAAAGGCCATGAAGGTGAAGCCCGTCACCTCGACGAGGATGGAGCCGCCCATCGGCAGGCCCAGCTTCACCAGCGCTGTGAGTTCGCCCCAATGCGGTCGGGTCTGCCACAGGTGCGGGATCCTGAACGGCCGGTAGAAGGCGTCGCGCCTGAGCAGTAGCATCGCAACGGCGGCTTGGCCGATCAGCGCGATGGCCGTCGCGACGCCGCATCCAGCGACGCCCATCGCAGGAATCGGACCCCAGCCGAAGACGAGCACGGCGTTCAAAGGCACCTTGGCCGCCAGGCCGGTGAGCTGCATCGCCATGACGGCCTTGGGGCGGCTGACGGCGGTCGAGAAACCACGGAAGGCAGTGAAGAGCAGGGCGGCGGGCAGTGCAAAAGCCTCGGGCCGCGTGTAGGCGCGCACCTTGTCGGCCTGGGCTGCGTCGAGGTGGGCCAGTGCCGTGAAAGGATCCGGAAACCACAGCGCCAGGCAGCCCGGAATGCAGAGCAGCACCGACAGCCACTGCGCCTGCACGAAGCTGCTGCCGGCACCGGGTAGATCCTGGGCACCGAACTGCCGGCCAGCGATGGGCCCGACCGCGAGGATGACGCCCATCAGGCCGACAAAGATGGTCACGTAGGCGGCCGAACCGACAGCGAATGCAGCCAGGTCCTCGGGGCTGACGCGGCCCATCATCAGCGTGTCGATGGTGCTGAACATCATCACGGCGATCTGGCCGACAAGGACGGGCCAGGCCAGCGGCACGAGGCGGCGAACGCTGTCGATGAAGCGGATGCGGGTCATCGGGTCACGCGCTCCGCGTAGCGGTTGAAACGCCAGGCCGTGCCTTCGTGGGTGATGCGGTGCCAGACGACACGCTTCTCGAAGGGGTCGAGCGCCGGCCAATGCTGCACTTCGTCGAAGGTGCGGCCGCAGCCTTTGCAGATGGCGTCGCCCTGGGCCGTGGAGCAGATCGCAATGCAGGGTGAGTCAGGCGTCGTCGCGTACCAGGCCAGCCAGGCATCCAGGGCCATGGGCTTCAGCGTGGCAGGGTCAAGCTCGGTCGCGCGGCTCAGCGCGAGCAGCGCATAGGCCTCGGCCAGCGCACGCACCTCGGGTGCGGCGCTGATGCCGTCAGGCGAGGGTGAACGTTCGCGCCACCAGTTGATGGCGGCCTCGAGGTCAGTCACGTGGATCAGAGAATGAGGCCCCTCGACAGGCGGGTACGCCGGTCGATCCCCCGAGGGAATGTCGGGCCGGCTTGGGGCGGCCCTACGCTCGTCCCCGCTCAAGCCACCAACCCCATGGCGCCGCGCACCTCGCGCAGCGTCTTGCGCGCGACGGCGCGGGCGCGCTCGGTGCCAACCTCCAGCGTCCACTGCACCTGCTGCGGGTCCAGGGCCGCAGCGCGTTCGCGCCAGGGCGCCTGCTCGCGCTGGATGGACTCGATCAACGGCTGCTTGCAGTCCAGGCAGCCGATGCTGGCCGTGCGGCAGCCGCTGTCGCAGGCGGCGCGGGTCGCGTCGTCGCTGTAGATCTGGTGCAGCGGCCAGACCGGGCAGCGCGCCGGGTCGCCGGCGTCGGTGCGGCGCACGCGCTGCGGGTCGGTCGGCATGGTGCGGATCTTGGCGGCGACAGCCTCGGGCTCGTCGCGCATCGCAATCGCGTTGTCCAGGCTCTTGCTCATCTTCTGTCCGTCCAGGCCCGGCACGCGGGCGGTCTCGGTCAGCAGTGCCTGGGGCTCGACAAAGATGGGTGCGGCCTCGGCATAGAGCCGGTTGAAGCGGCGCGCGACCTCACGGGTCACTTCGACGTGGGCGGCCTGATCTTCGCCCACCGGCACACCGGCAGGCTTGTAGAGCAGGATGTCGGCCGCCTGCAGCAGCGGGTAGCCCAGAAAGCCGTACGTCGCCAGTTCGGGGTCGGCGGCGACCTGATCCTTGTAGCTGGGCATGCGCGCCAGCCACGAGGACGGCGTACACATGGCCAGCAGCGTGAACAGCTCGGCGTGCTCGGGCATGCGGCTTTGCAGGAACAAGGTACAGCGCTCGGGGTCCAGTCCGGCGGCCAGCCAGTCGGTGACCATCTCGTAGACGTGGCGGGTCAGCGTCTCGCCACTCGGGCGCTGGGTGGTGAGCGCATGCCAGTCGGCGACGAAGAAGAAGCAGTCATGCGTGTCCTGCAGCCGCACCCAGTTCTTGATAGCGCCGTGGTAGTGGCCGAGGTGCAGGGCGCCGGTCGGGCGCATGCCAGAAAGCACGCGAGGGCGGCTTGGCTTGAGGTTCAGGGTAGGGTTCGACATGGGGCGCGGATTGTCGTTCAAGGGGCGATCGGTCAGCCGCCCCCTAAACTGCCGCCCCATGAAGAGGTTGGTGATTCTGATTTCGGGGCGGGGCTCCAACATGGAGGCCATCGTGAAGGCCTGCCAAGCCGAGGGCTGGCCCGCCGAGGTGGCCGCCGTCATCAGCAACCGGCCCGATGCGGGCGGCCTGCAGTTCGCGGTTGAGCATGGCATTGCGACCGCCGTCGTCGACCACAAGGCCTATGCCAGCCGTGAGGGCTTCGATGCCGAGCTGGCCCGCGTCATTGACAGCTTCGTGCCTGACCTCGTCGTGCTTGCCGGTTTCATGCGTATCCTGACGCCCGGCTTCACGGCGCGCTATGCCCGCCGCATGCTCAACATCCACCCGTCGCTGCTGCCGGCCTTCACCGGGCTGCACACCCATGAGCGAGCGCTGGAGATGGGCTGCAAGGTCGCCGGCGTGACGGTGCATTTCGTCACCGCCGAGCTGGACCATGGCGCCATCGTCATGCAGGCGGTCGTGCCGGTGCTGCCTGGCGACGACGCGAAGACGCTGTCGGCCCGCGTGCTGACGGCCGAGCACCGCATCTATCCGCAGTCGGTGCGCTGGTTTGTCGAAGGTGCGTTGGTGTGGGATGGTGAGCGCGTCACTCACCGCGACGGTGCGGCTCAGCAGTTGCTGCTCAGCTGATCAGCCCGGCGAGGATATTGACGGTCAACGCCAGCACGCCGGTGTTGAAGACGAAGGCCAGCAGGCCTTGAACCAGCACGAGGCGGCGCATGGCGCGCGAGCTGACGCTGACGTCCGAGGTCTGCGACGTGGCCGCCACGGTGATCGAGAAGTACAGGAAGTCGCCGTAGTCGGGCGGTCCTTCGTCGTCGCCCGGGAACTCCAACCCGTGCGCGGCCTTGCCCCCGCCGTGGTACAGGCTCGCGTAGGCGATGCCGAATTCCACCGGCAGCAGCAGCCAGGAGCTGCAGACCGTGGCAATGGCGAAGGCGAGCGTCAAACCGTTGGCGGTATGGGCTTGCTTGGCCGAACCCAGTTCCAGCGCAATGGCGCCAAAGCTGGCCAGCGCCCCGCCAACGGCCAGCAGCAGCATGACGGGCAGGCCTTCGGTCAGCTGGCTGGCGCGCTGCTGCACATTCACCGAGCCCGCGCGGCCCAGCATCATCCAAAGCGCCAGCGGCAGATAGATCCACAGCGTGAAGTCCCACCCCAGCAGCAGGCGCGTGGTCAGCGGCACAGCGCCTGGCCACAACGCAGCCAGCGTGCTGCCGATCAGGATGGACAACAGCAGCCGGGGGCGCAGGCGCAGCTGGGTCCAGAGATTCATGCGGCAAGGAGCAGGGCGCTTGGGATAATGGGGCGATGCATCCTAATGCCCTCCTGGAGCTGAGCGCCGAGCTGATTGCCGTCGTGAACCAGCTCGAAGCCCCGGCCGACTCCACCGTCTCCGCCTTCTTCCGACAACACAAGAACCTCGGCCAGCGCGAGCGCGCCTGCCTCGCCGAGACGGTCTACGCGCTGTTGCGCGAGCGAATCAAGTTCCAGAACCTGGCCCAGAGCGGCAGCGGCTCCATGCACCGCCGCCTGGCCATGTTGGCCTGGCGCGGCAATGCCGCTTTCCTGCGTGGGGCCCTCAGCCCGCAGGAGCAGCATTGGCTGGAGCAGGTCCAGGCCATCGACCCGATGAGCCTGGCGTCCAAGATGCGCCACAACATGCCCGAATGGCTGGCCGAGCCGCTGCTGGCCCGGCTGGGCGAGGAAGAGTTCTGGAAGCTCGCCACCTCACTGAACGAGGCTGCGCCGCTGGACCTGCGGGTCAACGCTCTCAAGTTCAAGCGCGAGGAGGCCCAGGAGCAACTCAAGGCCGCCGGCATTGACGCCGTGCCCACGCCGTATTCACCGCTGGGCCTGCGCATCGATGGCAAGCCGGCGCTGCAAAAGCTGGAGCTGTTCACCAGCGGTGGCATCGAGGTACAGGACGAAGGCAGCCAGTTGCTGGCCCTGCTGCTGGCGCCCAAGCGTGGCGAGATGGTGGTGGACTTCTGCGCCGGCGCCGGCGGCAAGACCCTGGCCCTGGGCGCAGCCATGCGCAACACAGGTCGGCTCTATGCCTTCGACACCTCCGGCCACCGGTTGACGGCGATGAAGCCGCGCCTGGCGCGCAGCGGCCTGTCCAACGTCTATCCGGCCCAGATTGCCCATGAGCGCGACGACCGCATCAAGCGCCTGGCCGGCAAGATCGACCGCGTGCTGGTCGACGCGCCCTGTTCCGGCCTGGGCACGCTGCGCCGCAACCCCGACCTGAAATGGCGCCAGTCGCCCCAGGGAGTGGCTGAACTGCAGGCCAAGCAGCGCGCCATCCTGGCCAGCGCCGCCCGCCTGGTGAAGCCGGGAGGCCGGCTGGTTTATGCGACCTGCAGCCTGCTGGATGCCGAGAACGAGGTCATCGCGGCCGAGTTTGCCGCCGCCCATCCCGACTTCAAGCCGCTCGCCGCGGGAGAGGCGCTTGCCAAGGCCCAGGTTGAACGCTCCGATGAAGTCGTGGAAAACGGCGCACTCCGGTTGTGGCCTCACCGACACGCCACAGACGGGTTTTTTGCTGTCGCATGGGAAAGGTCGGCCTGACGCAGGTCAAAGAACGCGTCGATTCGCACGTCACCGCCTGAATACGGTGCGCCAAACCCCTTGAATTTGGGGGCTCTCCTCTACAATTGACATTCCTTTGCATGGCCGCTGTGGCCGAGGTCTTGGACGCATGAACGACATCCTGAACGCGCTGATGAACTGGCTGGCCGATGGCCTGTTGGGTTTCAGCGCCTGGCAATTAGTGATCTTTACGCTGGTTGTGACCCACATCACGATCGCTTCGGTCACGATCTTCCTGCATCGCGCACAGGCTCACCGCTCGCTGGATCTCGGTCCCATCCCGTCGCATTTCTTCCGCTTCTGGCTCTGGCTGACGACGGGCATGGTCACCCGCGAATGGGTTGCCATCCACCGCAAGCACCACGCCAAGTGCGAAACCGAGGAAGACCCCCACAGCCCGCAGACCCGCGGCCTGAAGAAGGTGCTGGCCGAAGGCGCTGAGCTGTACCGCACCGAGGCCAAGAATGCCGAGACGATTGCCAAGTACAGCCGCGGCACGCCCGAGGACTGGATCGAGCGCAACCTGTACACCAAGTACAGCTGGCAGGGCGTCGCGCTGCTGCTGATCGTCAACATGGCGCTGTTCGGTGCCATTGGCGCCACCATCTGGGCCATCCAGATGATCTGGATTCCAATCTGGGCTGCCGGCGTCATCAATGGCATCGGCCACTACTGGGGTTATCGCAATTTCGAAGCACCCGACGCGTCGACCAATCTGACGCCTTGGACGCTGATCGTTGGCGGCGAAGAACTGCACAACAATCACCACACCTACCCGACGTCCGCCAAGTTCTCGGTCAAGCCCTACGAGTTCGACATTGGCTGGATGTATATCCGTGGCCTGGAAATGCTGGGCATGGCCAAGGTCCGCAAGACGGCACCCAAGTTGAGCCTGGGTGAAATCAAGCCGGCCGACGCGCGCACGCTCGAGGCACTGATCGCCAATCGCTACGAAGTCATGGCCAGCTATGCCCGTGACCTGAAAGCGGCCTGCGCCGCCGAGTTGGCCAAAATCAAGGCCGAGGGCGGCAAGCACAGCGCGCGGTTTGAGGAGTTCAAGCAGGCCCAACGCTGGCTGCACCGCGACGAGGAGCGCATCCCGGTCGCCGTGCACGGCGACCTCGCGAATGCCCGCGCTGCCAGCCCGGTCATCGACAAGCTGGTGACCATGCGCGAGGAACTGCGCCAGATGTGGACGCGCACGAATGTGTCGGCCGAGCAACTCGTCGCCGACTTGCAGGCCTGGTGCCGCCGCGCCGAGGAGAGCGGTATTGCCGAACTGCAGGCTTTCTCGATGCGCTTGCGCGCTGCTCACGCCTGAGCTTTGGTTTCCTGAAGTAAAGGGCGCCCCGTCGGGCGCCCTTTTTCTTGGGCTGGCCTAGACTTGACGTATGCAGTCGCTGATTTGCTTAGGAGGCTTGCCATGAAATACCGCTGGATTGCCGTTGCCCTGTTCGCCCTGGCCGCCACCGCGCGCGCCGATGTGCAGGTGAATTTCATCGGTTCCGAGAAGTTCTCGGACATCAAGGACAACAACGGCTTCCGCCAGCCCGAGGTGCTGAAGGACATCGAAGCCTATCTTGTCGAGCAGGTCGGCAAGCGCCTTCCGGGCCGGGATGTGCGGATCAACGTGACCGACGTGGATCTGGCCGGCGAGGTCGAGCCGTTCGGCCGCCGCATGCAATGGCTGCGCGTCATGCGCACCGTCACACTGCCGTCCATCGCCTTCAACTACGAAGTACGAGAGGGCGAAAAGGTCGTCCGGCAGGGCGAGGTCAAGCTGCGTGACATGAACTACCAGGACGGCTTCAATGGCTATTCAAGTGGGGACACGCTGCGCTATGAAAAGCGCATGCTTGATCGCTGGTTCAAGCAAGAGTTTGGCGCCACAGTGACCGCGGCGCGCTGACGCCGCCTCGTCAGAAACGCAAAAACCCGCCAGCGTTGCCGCTTGGCGGGTTTTGTTTTGCTTGCGTGCGTTGGCGGCTCGCGCCGCCATTCATCACTTCAGCTTGATTTCCTTGTACAGGACGTGCTTGCGCGCCTTGGGGTCGAATTTCATGAATTCGAGCTTTTCGGGCGTGGTCTTCTTGTTCTTGTTCGTCGTGTAAAAGTGGCCGGTGCCCGCAGTGGACTCCAGCTTGATCTTTTCGCGGCCGCCTTTGGATGCCATGGTCGTATTCCTTCAGTAGGTCAGTGAGCGACGATCAGAGCGCGCCCTTGGCGCGCAGATCGGCGACGACTTGGTCAATGCCGACCTTGTCGATCAAACGCAGAGCGGCATTCGTGATGCGCAGGCGAATCCAGCGATTTTCCGATTCCACCCAGAAACGGCGGTATTGCAGGTTCGGCAGGAACCGACGCTTGGTTTTGTTGTTGGCGTGGGAAACGTTGTTCCCGACCATGGGCTTCTTGCCCGTGACTTGACAGACGCGTGCCATGACGCTTCTCCGGTTTGACTTCTTTGACCAGCCGCCCGAACTTTTCGAGCGGCCCTTTGACCGCATATGCCTGCTAATCCTCAGGCGAAATTCTTTCGAATCAACGCTTTGGATGCGGTCCATCCAGCAGGCAAGCCCGCGAGTGTAGCGGAAAACCCGCGGGCCAGGAAGGCCGTGCTACGCCTTCCGGGCCGAGCGCTGGGCCGCTCCCGAGCCGGCCCGTCGGGCGATGTGCTCGCGGCTCGATGCCGAGAGCATCGCAGTCCCCTCGGGGGACCGGCTGGACCCGCCCGCGTTCAGTGGGGCGAGACCGGACGAGGGGTCAACCGTTTTCCTGGTCCAGGAAGCGCTGGGCGTCCAGCGCGGCCATGCAACCCGTGCCGGCGCTGGTGATGGCCTGGCGGTAGATGTGATCCTGCACGTCACCGGCCGCGAAGACGCCCGGCACGCTGGTCATCGTCGCAAAGCCGTTCAGGCCGCTCTTGGTGATGATGTAGCCGTCTTTCATCTCCAGCTGGCCCTTGAAGATGTCGGTGTTGGGCTGGTGGCCGATGGCGATGAAGCAGCCGTGCAGCTTGATTTCCGATTTGCTGTCGTCCAGCGTGCTGCGGATGCGCACACCGGTCACGCCCGAGGCATCGCCCAGCACCTCGTCGAGCTGCTGGAAGAAATGCAGCACGATCTTGCCGGCGTCGGCCTTCTCCTTGAGCTTGTCGATGAGGATGGGTTCGGCGCGGAACTTGTCGCGGCGATGGATCAGGTGCACCGTGCTGGCGATGTTCGACAGATACAGCGCCTCTTCGACGGCCGTGTTGCCGCCGCCGACGACGCAGACTTCCTGGCCGCGGTAGAAAAAGCCGTCGCAGGTCGCGCAACCACTGACCCCGCGGCCCATGAAGGCCTGTTCGGAGTCCAAGCCGAGGTATTTTGCAGAGGCGCCGGTCGCGATGATCAGCGCGTCGCAGGTGTAGGTGCCGCTGTCGCCAGTCAGCGTGAAGGGGCGCTTGGAGAAGTCGACCGCATTGATGTGGTCAAAGACGATCTGGGTCTGGAAGCGCTCGGCATGCTGCTGGAAGCGCTGCATCAGCTCGGGGCCCTGCACGCCCATCACGTCGGCCGGCCAGTTGTCGACCTCCGTCGTGGTCATGAGTTGACCCCCTTGGGCCATGCCCGTGATCAGCGTAGGCTTGAGATTAGCGCGTGCAGCGTAGATGGCGGCGGTGTAGCCGGCGGGGCCGGAACCGAGGATAAGTAGGCCGTGGTGTTGGGTCGTAGCGGTCATGGCAGGGAAGGTGAGGGCGGGTTAACGGCTCGCAAGGTAGTCTTAGGGGTGAAAACCCCGGCCTTACCCGATGCGGAGAAGCCTGCCGCGTGTGCACAATGCACGCCATTTTAGGCAGGCGCATTTCTTGCCGCTTGCCTGGGGCCCAAACCTGGAGACTGCATATGGCGATGATTTCCAACCTCGACCTGATCCGCCGTGTTCCGCTGTTCTCGATGCTGACCACCGATCAGGCCCAATCCATCGCCGACAGCGTCGTCAAGCGCCGCTTCAAGCGCGGCGAACTGATCGTCGAGCAGGGCACCAAGTCCAACGCCCTCTTCATCCTGCTCAACGGCCGTGCCCGCGTGCTGACGGCCGACCACCGCGGCCGCGAGGTCATTCTGGCCGTGCTGCAGTCGGGCGACTACGTGGGCGAGATGAGCCTCATCGACAACGAGCCCCACTCGGCCACGGTGCGCGCCGAGGTGCAGACCGACATGCTGGTGCTCGGCCGCCTGGAGTTCGCGCGCTGCCTGCCCGAGAGCAGCAGCCTCTCCTACGGCATCCTGCGCGGGCTGGTGGCGCGCTTGCGCAATGCCGACCGGCAGATCGAGTCGCTCGCGCTGCTGGACGTCTATGGCCGCGTGGCGCGCACGTTGCTTGACATGTCCGAGGACGAGAAGGGCATCAAGCTGATCCGCGGCAAGGTTTCGCGCCAGGACATGGCCAAGGTCGTCGGCGCCTCGCGCGAGATGGTCAGCCGGGTCATGAAGGACCTGGAAGAGCGCGGCGTCATTGAAACGCTTGAGAACGGTTCGGTGGTCATCAAGGAACGGCTGACCCACGATTGACAGCGACAATGCGGGGATGAGTTTTCCCCTCGGTTCCCTGCTGGGCGGTGACGATGCCGCCGGCGAACCCGCCGCTCCCGCCAAACCCACCCGCCGCCAGGCGCCCAAGCGCGAAGTGGCCCCGCCGTCAGCCGCCTCGCGGCTGCTGCGCACGCCGCTGTGGCTGGCGTTGACGGCCCTGCTGCTCGCGCTGCTCGTGCTGGCGATGGCGACGCACGACCTGCGCGACGCTGCCTTCAGCACCAGCGGCCAGCGAGACCTCGTCGGCAACCGCGTTGGCAGCTTTGGCGCCTGGTTATCGGACGGCCTGCTGTTCCTGTTCGGCTTTTCCGCCTGGTGGTTGCCGCTGCTGGCCCTGCGCGGCTGGCTGCGCAGCCTGGCCGGGCTGTTGCGCCATGACGTGGACCCCGTGCTGCGCTGGAGCCAGCGCGCGCGGTTCTGGGCTGGCATCGTGCTGCTCATCGGCGCGAGTTGCGCGCTGGAGTGGAGCCGCCTCTATGCCCTCGAGGCGCGCCTGCCCGGCCATGCCGGCGGCCTGGTCGGCTATGCGCTCGGGCCCCTGGGTATGAGGGGCCTGGGCTTTGCCGGCTCCGGCGTTGTCTGGATCGTGCTGCTGCTGACCGGCATGGCCTGGGCATTCCGCTTCTCCTGGGGGCATCTGGCGGAGCGCATCGGTGAGCGTATCGAGCAGTTGCGCGAGAAGCGCATCGAGCAGCGCGAGATGAAGGCCGATCAGAAGGCCGGTGAGCAGGCGGTGAAGGAGCGCGAGCAGGAGGTCGAGGTCGAGCGCCAAGCCGAACGCCAGTGGGAACAAGGTGGAGCCGACCACGCGCCGCTCGTCATCGAGGCGCCGGTCGTCGAGGTGCCCCAGTCCACGCGGGTGGCCAAGGAGCGCCAGCAGACGTTGTTCGTCGACGCCGGCGACGCCAAGCTCCCGCAAGTTGACTTGCTGGACGCCGCACCCGGCCGCCAGGAGACGGTCACGCCTGAATCGCTGGAAATGACCAGCCGCCTCATCGAGAAGAAGCTGCGCGACTTCGGCGTCGAGGTGCATGTGGTCGCCGCATCCCCCGGCCCGGTCATCACGCGCTATGAGATCGAACCGGCCACCGGTGTGAAGGGCTCGCAGATCGTCGGCCTCGCCAAGGACCTGGCGCGCTCCTTGAGCCTCGTGTCCATCCGCGTCGTCGAGACCATCCCGGGCAAGAACTACATGGCGCTGGAGCTGCCCAACGCGCGCCGCCAGACCATCCGCCTGTCCGAAATCCTCGGCTCGCAGGTCTACGCGGACGCGTCGTCCCAGCTGACCATGGGCCTGGGCAAGGACATCGTCGGCCTGCCCATCGTCGCCGACCTTGCCAAGATGCCGCATTGCCTCGTGGCCGGCACGACCGGTTCGGGCAAGTCAGTGGGCATCAACGCGATGATCCTCAGCCTGCTCTACAAGGCCGAGGCCCGTGATGTGCGCCTCATCCTCATCGACCCCAAGATGCTGGAGATGAGCGTCTACGAAGGCATCCCGCATCTGCTGGCACCGGTCGTGACGGACATGAAGCAGGCCAGCAATGCGCTGAACTGGTGCGTTGGCGAGATGGAGCGGCGCTACAAGCTCATGTCCAAGATGGGCGTGCGCAACCTCGCCGGCTACAACAAGAAGATCGACGAGGCCAAGGCCAACGGCATCAGCATTCCGAATCCGTTCGCGCTGAACAACGAAGAACCCGAACCGCTGGAGCGCCTGCCGTTCATCGTCGTCGTCATCGACGAACTGGCCGACCTGATGATGGTCGTCGGCAAGAAGATCGAGGAACTGATCGCTCGCCTGGCGCAGAAGGCGCGCGCGGCCGGCATCCACCTGATCCTGGCCACGCAGCGGCCGTCGGTGGACGTCATCACCGGCCTCATCAAGGCCAACATCCCGACCCGCCTGTCCTTCCAGGTCAGCTCCAAGATCGACAGCCGCACCATCCTCGACCAGATGGGCGCCGAGGCGCTGCTCGGCATGGGCGACATGCTCTACATGCCCTCGGGCACCGGCCTGCCCATCCGCGTGCATGGCGCCTTTGTCAGCGACGACGAGGTGCACCGCGTTGTGGAGTACATCAAGTCCCAGGGCGAACCGAATTACATCGAAGGCATTCTCGAAGGTGGCGTGCTCGACGGCATCGACGGCGAGGCGCCGGCGCCGGGCGAGGCCGGCGGTGAGCAAGACCCCATGTACGACCAGGCCGTGGCTATCGTCCTACAACATCGCAAGGCTTCCATCTCGCTGGTGCAACGCCATCTGCGCATAGGCTACAACCGCGCCGCGCGGCTGCTGGAGCAGATGGAAAACTCCGGCCTCGTTGGCGCGCTGGCATCCAACGGCAGCCGTGAACTGATCATTCCTAAACGAGACGAATGAAGAAACTCCTGCTCTCCCTGACGCTGCTCATTGCTGGCATCGCCCACGCCGATGCGGTCGATGCGCTGCGCGACTTCGGCCGCGACGTGAAGAGCGGCAAGGCCAATTTCACGCAAACGGTGACGTCGCCCGACGGCAAGCGCAAGAAGGTCTCTTCAGGCAGCTTCGAGTTCGAGCGGCCCAACCGCTTTCGCTTTGCCTATGCCAAGCCCTTCGAGCAAGTCATCGTCGCCGATGGCCACAAGGTCTGGATCTATGACGCCGACCTCAACCAGGCCAGCTCGCGCAAGTTGGCGGACGCGTTGGGCGCCACGCCGGCGGCGCTGCTCGCCGGCAGCAATCTTGAACGCGACTTCACGCTGAAGTCTCAAGCGAGCGACGGCGGCCTGGATTGGGTGCAGGCGGCGCCCAAGCAGGCCGAATCCACCATCCAATCGCTCAAGCTCGGCTTCAAGGGCAAGGAGCTGGCGGCGATGGAGATCGTCGACAGCTTCGGCCAGCGCTCGCGGCTGGACTTCAGCGCCGTGCAGGCCAATGTGCCGGTCGCGGCCGAGCGCTTCCAGTTCAAGCTGCCGGCCGGGGCCGATCTGATCGAGCAGTGAGCATCGGTTCGCTCTTCGACGCCGACCCGCCCGCGCCGCCGCTGGCCGAACGGCTGCGCCCGAAGACGCTGGACGAGGTCATCGGCCAGCGCCATCTGCTAGGCCCAGGCATGCCGCTGCGTGCGGCCTTCGAGGCGGGGCGGCTGCAGAGCATGATCCTGTGGGGCCCGCCCGGTGTCGGCAAGACGACGCTGGCGCGCCTGGTGGCCGGCGCCTTCGACGCGCAGTTCATCGCCATCTCGGCCGTGCTGGGTGGCGTGAAGGACATCCGCGAGGCGGTGGACCGCGCCCAGATCGCGGCGCAGCAAGGCCGGCGCACGGTTGTCTTCGTTGACGAGGTGCACCGCTTCAACAAGGCCCAGCAGGACGCCTTCCTGCCGCATGTCGAGTCCGGCCTGTTCACCTTCATCGGCGCGACGACCGAGAACCCCAGCTTCGAGGTCAACTCGGCGCTGCTGTCGCGCGCCCAGGTGCAGGTGCTGAAGAGCCTGGACGCGAGCGAGCTGCAGGAGCTGATCGAACGTGGCGCCAGGGAGCTCGGTGTCGAGGCGCCGACGAAGGAAGCCGCCGACCGACTGATTGGCTACGCTGACGGCGATGCGCGCCGGCTGCTGAACGCCCTGGAGTCCGCCGCGTCGCTCGCCAATGGCGCCCGCATCGACGAAGCACTGCTGGAGCGGACCCTCGGCGAACAGCTGCGCCGCTACGACAAGGGTGGCGACCAGTTCTACGACGTCATCAGCGCCCTGCACAAGTCGGTTCGTGGCAGCAATCCCGATGCGGCGCTGTACTGGTTCGTGCGCATGGTGGATGGCGGCGTCGACGCCCGCTACATCGCGCGCAGGCTGATCCGCATGGCCAGCGAGGACATCGGCCTGGCCGACCCGCGCGCGCTGCGCATCACGCTGGATGCGGCCGACACCTACGAGCGCCTGGGCACGCCCGAGGGTGAACTCGCCTTGGCCGAGGCAGTCGTCTACCTCGCCATCGCGCCCAAGTCCAATGCCGTCTACAAGGCCTTCAACGCGGTGAAGGCCTTCATCAAGCAGGACCAGACCCGCCCGGTACCCGAGCATCTGCGCAATGCGCCGACGCGGCTGATGAAGGACCTGGGCTATGGCAAGGCCTATCGCTATGCCCACGACGAGCCCAATGGCTATGCGGCCGGCGAGCAATACCTGCCAGACGGGCTGGAAGGCCAGCGCTGGTACGAACCCGTGCCGCGCGGGCTGGAACTGCGCATTGCCGACAAGCTGGCCGAGCTGCGCCGCCTGGATGATGAAGCGACTTAGCGCGGCCCTGCTCGCGCTGTGCGCCTTGGCTGCACACGCGGCCGACGGCCCGACGCTCACGCGGGTGCGCGACACCGGCGTCATCGTCATCGGCTACCGGCCGGCATCCCTGCCTTTCTCCTATCTCGACGCCCAGTTGCGCCCCACCGGCTACACGGTCGAGCTCTGCGACCGCATCGTCGCTGCGGTGCGGACCAAGCTGCAGTTGCCCGACCTCGAAGTACGTCGCGTCGAAGTCGCTTCGGCCACCCGCATGCCGCTGGTCATCAACGGCACGCTGGACCTGGAATGCGGCATCACGACGCACACCGCCGAGCGGGCGCGCCAGCAGGCCTTCTCGCTGACCATCTTCATCGCCGAGACTCGGCTGATGACGCGTGCCGCCGAGCGCGTGCAGGGCCTGACCGACCTGCGCGGCTTGGCCGTAGCGTCCACCATCGGCACGACCAGCATCCAGCATCTGGCCAAGGCCAACGACCAGCAGGGCTTGGGCATCCGCATCCTCGGCGGACTGGACGACCCTGAAGGCTTCCAGCTGCTGCGCAGCGGCCGCGCCTCGGCCTTCCTGATGGACGACGTGCTGCTGCGCGCGCTGCTGGCCCAGCAGGGCCCTGGCGCGGACGACTACCGCATCTCCGACCAGGCCCTGACCGTGGAGCCTTATGCCATCGGCCTGCGCAAGAATGATCCGCAGTTCAAGGCGTTGGTGGATGAGGTGCTGCACAGCCTCTACCGCAGCGGCGAGATCCACGCGATCTACCGCCGCTGGTTCGAGTCGCCGCTGCCGTCGCAGGGGCTGAACCTGAAGCTGCCGATGAGTGCAGCCTTCCGCCGCGTCATTGCGAACCCGACCGACTCGCCGGATCCCGAGAAGTATCGCTAGCGGAAGTCGTCCAGCACGATGCCGTGCCGGTTCAGCTTGTCGTACAGCGTCTTGCGCGGCGTGCCCAGCAGCTCCATCGCGGCGGGCACCTTGCCGTGGCAGCGGCGCAAGGCCTGCTCGATCAGCGTCTTCTCGACCAGGTCCATCTGGCGCGCCAGGTTGAGCGCCGGCACGGCCTGCAGCGCGGCCTGGGGGTCAAGGTCGTCAAGCGCAAGCACGAAGCGGTCGGCCGCGTTGCGGATCTCGCGCACATTGCCCGGCCAGTCGTGGGCCATCAGCTCGCGCAGCTTCTCGGGCGTCAACTCGGGCGCGGCACGCTCGTAGCGCGCACAGGCTTGCACGACAAAGTGCTGGAACAGCAGCGGGACGTCCTCGCGGCGCTCGCGCAGCGGCGGCAGCGTCAACGTGGCGATGTTGAGTCGGTAATAAAGGTCGCTGCGAAACTCGTTCTTGGCGGCCTGCTCGCGCAGGTCCGACTTGCTGGCGGCGATGAAGCGCACGTTGATCGGCAGCTCCTCGTTGGAGCCCAGGCGCTCGATGCGTCGCTCCTGCAGCACGCGCAGCAGCTTGATCTGCAGCGCGATCGGCATGGTCTCGATCTCGTCCAGCAGCAGTGTGCCGCCGTTGGCATGCTCGATCTTGCCAATGCGGCGCTTGGCGGCTGACGTGAACGAGCCCGGCTCGTGGCCGAACAATTCGCTCTCGAACAGCGCCTCGGGCAGGCCGCCGCAGTTGATGGCAACGAAATGGCGGTCGCGGCGCGCGCTCTGGTCGTGCAGGCAGCGCGCCACCAGCTCCTTGCCGGTGCCGGTCTCGCCGACGATCAGCACATCTGCCGAGGTGCCGGCCAGATTCAGCACCTGGCGGCGCAGCTGCTGCATGGCCGGAGACTGTCCCAGCAGCGCGGCCTCGATGCCGCTGGCGCGCTGCAGCTGCGTGCGCAGCTCGTCGGCCGAGTGGCGCAGCGTGCGCAGGTCCAGGGCGCGGCGGGCCACGTCCAGCAGGCGCTCGGGCGCGAAGGGCTTTTCGATGAAGTCGTAGGCGCCGGCACGCATGGACTGCACGGCCATGGTCACGTCGCCGTGGGCCGTGATGAGGATGGTGGGAATGCTCGCGTCGGTGGCCTGCACATGGGCCAGCAGCGCGCGGCCATCCATGCCGGGCAGGCGCACGTCGGTGATGACGATGATGGGTGCGCCGGGCTGGATGTGGGGCAGGGCTTCCTCGGCCGTGCGGCAAGGTTGCACGGCAAAGCCCTCCAGCTCCAGCGTCTGCGTGAGGCTGACCCGCACCGGCAGGTCGTCCTCGACGAACACGACCTTGTAGCCTTCAAACATCTTTCGTCTCCGGTACTGCCGCCCAGGTTTCGACGGCAAGGTCGAACTCGAAACTCATGCCGTGCTCCAGGCGTTGGGCACGCAGCGCCCCGCCGAACTCATGCACGATCTTGGCTGAAATCACCAGGCCCAGTCCCAGGCCTTCGCCAGCGGGCTTGGTGGTGAAGAAGGGCTCGAACAGGCGCTGCAGGTCTGCCTCGCCGACACCGGCACCGCTGTCCTGCACGCGCATCAGGGCGCGGCGCCCGCCATCCTGTGCGATGACCTGCACGCGGAGTTGGCGCTCGGCCTCGTTCTGCATCGCGTCAATGGCGTTGCCGAACAGGTTGACCAGCACCTGCTCCAGCCGGTTGGCCTCTGCCCGCACGCGCAGGCCGGCGGGCACCTCGATCTCGGCCTGCACATCCAGCGCGCGGCTGCGGTGCTCCAGCAGCAGCAGGGCGTTGCGCACGCAGTCCAGCAGCGACACGGCGCCTGTGACCTGCTCATCGGCCTTGCGCGCAAAGCTCTTCAGCTGGCGCGTGATCTGACTCATGCGCTCGACCATGTCGTCCATCAGCTGCAGATTGGTCGCCACCGCGTCCTGGCGGCCGGCTTCCAGCAAGCGGATCGAGTTGCGCGCCAGCGCGCGCAAGGCGGTCAGCGGCTGGTTGACTTCGTGCGACAGCCCGGCCGACATCTGACCCAGCACGGCAAGCTTGCTGGCCTGCAGCAACTCGCCTTCGGTCTGCAGGCGCTGGGCGATCTGGGTCTTCAGCGCGTCATTGGTCTGGCGCAGCTCGGCGGTGCGGCTGTCCACCAGTTGTTCGAGCAGGGCATGGGCCTGCTGCAGCTCCGTTTGCGCTTTGGTGAGCTGGCGCAGCGCGCGCCGGCGCGACGACAGATAGAGCACGAGCAGGCCGATGCTGGCGCCAAACGCTGCACCGCCCCAGGCCGCGAGCTGGGCGCGCTGGCGCACCTCGGTCAGGTCCGACAGAGCCACCAGGCGCAGGCCCAGCGGCACGATCTGGCGCTGCTGGGCCAGCATGGGCTTGGCACCGGGCAAAGGCAGGCTGACCTGCTGGCCCTGGTGCACCTCCAGCGAGGCCGGCAGGTCCAGGTTGGGGCCGATGGCCTGCGGGTAGCGCGCACTGGCCTGCAGGGCCTGGCGGCGCGACGGGTCGGCGTGGCCCAGCACGGCGTACTTCCAGGCCTGCACGGAGCTCATGATGACGACGTCCTGATCGTCAGCGATGAGGATGCGTTCGTTCTGCGAGCGCAGGCCGAGGTCGATCCACGTCGCTTCCAGTGGCGCGAGGTTGAAGCGCACGACGATGACGCCCCGGAGCGGGATCTCTCCCGCTCCCGCCGATGACACCTGGCTGGCCCCGCGCAGCGGGTGCAGCAGATAGAAGTCGGTGCTGCCCGTCGTCGGGTCGGCGGCGAAGAAGTGGGTGCGGCCCTGCGCCAGCGCTTCGGTGAGTCGAGCGGGTGGCGCCAACGCCTCGCTGGCCGACAAGACCTGGCCCCTGGCGTCGGCGACGAAGATCTGGTGGGTGCCGGCGCGCACATTGACGCGGGCCAGCATCTGGCTGGCGGCGCGGCGGGCGTTCGCATCTTCGGGCGCCTGCATCAGCGCCTGCAGCGTGGGCGCGATGGCCAGCAGGCTGGGCAGGGAGGCGTGTCGGCCCAGCTCGGCAGCAAGGTTGGAGGCATAGAGCTCCAGCCGCTCGGTGCTGAGTGCCGACAACTGCTCGCGGCCGCTGCGTTCACTGATGCGGTGCGCGAGCACGAAGCCGAGCACCATCAGCAAGCCTGTCAGGAAGAGATGGAAGCCCGGCCGGCTCAGCAGGCGGAGGAGGCGCAGCGCGCGCGGGCGAAGAGAGGCAGTCACAACCATGGCGGGGCCGTGTAGTTTGCCCATGCGATGGCGCGCACGACAGCGCCTGCAGCAGTTTTTTCGATGCTGGCGGAGAACCGCTCGCAGTCGCTGCGGTTTGTGCGGATTTCCGCCCAGTTTTTGCTGGTCGACACTCGTGAAATCTGACCAGGGTCACCCTCTGGGGACGGATCAAACGGTCGAGGGTTTCATACCGTCGGTGAATACCCTTGAAACGTCTTGATTGGCACGAGGGTTGCGATTTATCCCGGGTCGCTTGGCGCATGCTGCGCCCCAACAATTATTCCTGGAGCCCTCATGGAGACTCTGATTCAACAGATCATCAACGGCCTGGTGCTGGGGAGCATGTATGCCCTCGTCGCCCTGGGCTACACGATGGTCTACGGCATCATCAACCTCATCAATTTCGCCCACGGCGAGATCCTGATGGTGGGCGCCATGGTCAGCTGGACGCTGGTCACGCTGCTGGCGGATTCCGGCATTCCCGGCTGGCTGCTGATGCTGATCGGCCTGGCCGCCGCCATCGTCGTCTGCGCGACGTTGAACTACGCAGTCGAGAAGATCGCCTACCGGCCGCTGCGCAACGCGCCGCGCCTGGCGCCGCTGATCACCGCCATGGGCATGTCGCTGCTGCTGCAGGTGCTGGCGATGATCATCTGGAAGCCGAATCCCAAGCCCTTCCCGCTGCTGCTGCCCACCACGCCGTTCGACCTGGGCGGCCCCGTCATCACCGTCACGCAATGCCTGATCCTGGGCCTGACGGTCTGCATCCTGGCCGGCCTGATGTACCTGGTGAACTACACCAAGCTGGGCCGCGCGATGCGCGCCACCGCCGAGAACCCGCGCGTGGCCGGCTTGATGGGCGTGAAGCCCGACTTCATCATCTCCACCACCTTCGTCATCGGCGCTGCGCTCGCCGCAGTGGCCGGCCTGATGTGGGCCGCCAACTACGGCACCGTGCAGCACACGATGGGCTTCATGCCCGGCCTGAAGGCCTTCACGGCCGCGGTGCTGGGCGGCATCGGCAACCTGGCCGGCGCGGTGGTGGGCGGCGTGCTGCTCGGCCTCATCGAAGCCATCGGTGCCGGCTACCTCGGTGACCTGACCGGCGGCGTGCTGGGCAGCCATTACGCCGACATCTTTGCCTTCGTCGCCCTCATCCTCGTGCTGACGCTGCGCCCCTCGGGCCTGCTCGGCGAGCGTGTGGCCGATCGCGCCTGAAGGGAGACAAGACATGGACACCAAGAAACTCTTCACCTTCCTCGCGGCCGCCGTCGGCCTGCTCGTTGTGCCGTTGTTTGCACAGCAGCTTGGCAATGGCCCGGTCCGCATCATCGACCTGGCCCTGCTCTACGTGCTGCTGGCTCTGGGCCTGAACATCGTCGTCGGCTATGCGGGCCTGCTGGACCTCGGCTACGTCGCCTTCTATGCGGTCGGCGCCTACATGTTCGCGCTGATGTCCAGCCCGCACCTGAGCGAGAACTTCGAGGCCATCCAGGCCGCGTTCCCGACGGGCCTGCATTCGCCGCTGTGGCTGGTCATCCCGGCCGGAGCGGCGCTGGCAGCCTTCTTCGGCGTGATGCTGGGGGCGCCAACGCTGAAGCTGCGCGGCGACTATCTCGCCATCGTCACGCTGGGCTTCGGCGAAATCATCCGCGTCTTCCTGAACAACCTGGAGTACCCGGTCAACATCACCAACGGCCCGCGCGGCATCGGCCAGATCGACTCCTTCCACGTCTTCGGCGTGGACCTGGGCAAGTCCTGGGAGGTGTTCGGCTTCACGCTGCCGTCGGTGACGCTGTACTACTACCTCTTCCTGGCCCTCGTGGTGGGGGGCGTGGTGGTCTGCTATCGGCTGGAGAACTCCCGCATCGGCCGCGCCTGGATGGCCATCCGCGAGGACGAGATCGCCGCCAAGGCCATGGGCATCAACACCCGCAACCTGAAGCTGCTGGCCTTCGGCATGGGCGCCACCTTCGGCGGCGTGTCGGGCGCGATGTTCGCGAGCTTCCAGGGCTTCGTGTCGCCCGAGTCCTTCAGCCTGCAGGAATCGGTCATGATCGTCGCGATGGTTGTGCTCGGCGGCATCGGCCACATCCCCGGCGTCATCCTCGGCGCGCTGATGCTGTCGGCCCTGCCCGAGGTGCTGCGCTACGTCGCCGGCCCGCTGCAGCAGATGACTGACGGTCGCCTCGACGCCTCCATCCTGCGCCAGTTGCTGGTGGCCCTGGCCATGATCGGCATCATGCTGGCCCGTCCGCGCGGCCTGTGGCCGGCGCCCGAGCACGGCAAGGTCGCCCCGCCTGCCGCGAAGTGAGGGAGGACACCAACATGAGCAAACACGACAACATCGTTCTCAACGTCAGCGGCGCATCCAAGCGCTTCGGCGGCGTGCAGGCCCTGTCCGACGTCGGCATCCAGATCCAACGCGGCCAGGTGTACGGCCTCATCGGCCCCAACGGCGCCGGCAAGACGACCTTCTTCAACGTCATCACGGGCCTGTACGTGCCGGACGGCGGCAGCTTCTCGCTCGGCGGCACGCCCTACACGCCGCAGGCCGTGCACCAGGTCGCCAAGGCCGGCATCGCGCGCACCTTCCAGAACATCCGCCTCTTCGCCGACATGACGGCGATCGAGAACGTCATGGTGGGCCGCCACATCCGCACCAAGTCCGGCCTGATCGGCGCGGTGTTCCGCACGCCCAAGTTCAAGGCCGAGGAGGCCGCCATCAAGGCGCGCGCCCAGGAGCTGCTGGACTATGTCGGCATCGGCAAGTACGCAGACTACAAGGCCCGCACGCTGAGCTATGGCGACCAGCGCCGTCTGGAGATCGCCCGAGCCCTGGCCACCGACCCGCAACTGATCGCGCTGGACGAACCCGCCGCGGGCATGAACGCGACCGAGAAGGTCGTGCTGCGCGAGCTGATCGACCGCATCCGCAACGACGGCCGCACCATCCTGCTCATCGAGCACGACGTGAAGCTGGTCATGGGCCTGTGCGACCGGGTCACGGTGCTGGACTACGGCAAGCAGATCGCCGAAGGCACGCCCTACGACGTGCAGCGCAACGAAAAGGTGATCGAGGCCTACCTCGGCGCCGGCCACAAGAACCACTAAGGATGACCCACCCCCGTAGCGCTTCGCGGCCTTGCGGGCCGCGCCAAGCCAGTGGCTTGGCTCTTCAGCAGGCACAAACGGCAAGCCGTTTGTGTCCGGCTTCAGCCCCCTCAAGGGAGCGCACCCAGTGGCCTGGCAAAGCCAGTTCCACGGGTGCCGCTTGGTCAACGCACGATTTGGAGTGATAGGTATGGCAGCAACCCTGCTCAAGGTTTCTGGCTTGAAGGTCGCCTACGGCGGCATCCAGGCCGTCAAGGGCGTCAGCTTCGAGGTGCGCGAGGGCGAACTGGTGTCGCTGATCGGCGCCAACGGCGCCGGCAAGACGACGACGCTGAAGGCGATCACCGGCCTGCAGCCAGTGGCGGCCGGCAGCGTCGAATACCTCGGCAAGCCCATCAAGGGTCAGGGCGCCTGGGACCTGGCCAAGCAGGGCCTGGTCATGGTGCCGGAGGGCCGTGGCACCTTCACGCGCATGACCATCACCGAGAACCTGCAGATGGGCGCCTACAACCGCAAGGATGGCGAGATTCAGGCGGACATGGACAAGGTCTTCGGCCTGTTCCCGCGCCTGAAGGAGCGCGCCAAGCAGCTGGCCGGCACGATGTCCGGCGGCGAGCAGCAGATGCTGGCCATGGGCCGCGCGCTGATGGCCCGACCCAAGGTGCTGCTGCTGGACGAGCCGTCCATGGGCCTGTCGCCCATCATGGTGGACAAGATCTTCGAGGTCGTGAACGACATCCACCAGCAGGGCGTCACCATCCTGCTCGTCGAGCAGAACGCCAGCCGCGCGCTGCAACTGGCCAACCGCGGCTATGTGATGGAGTCGGGCGAGGTGACGATGGAGGGCGAGGGCCAAGCGTTGCTGAACGATCCGAAGGTGCGCGCCGCCTACCTGGGCGAATAAGCGGTTCCGAACCGCTCTAGAAAAAACGCCCGGCACTGCCGGGCGTTTTTTTAGTCGAGGAATCTGGCCGCATGCTCAGGCTGCGGGCGGATGCAGAGGGCCGAGCGCCCGAACAGCCGGTAGCGGTTCCTGGCGACCAGGCGGTACAACGGATCTCGGACGATGGACGGGATCAGCCATGCGATCCAGGCCAGGCGCCAGGGCCAGCCCAGCGCATGCAGCACGCGAAATATGGCTGCCGTGTGCTGCCACGCGCGAGGGCCATCGACGAGCAGAAATGTCTGCAGGCCTTCGGGCACCAGCCCCTCTGCGGCCAGCAGACGCCGCCCCGCGGCGCCCTGGATGGAAGCAAAGCGCAAGCGGGCCTTGCTGTCATGCCGCAGGATGAACTGCACCCAGCCGTTGCAGAGCAGGCACTGGGCATCGAACACGATGATCATGAAGTGGCCTGCGCCGGACCGAGTTCGAGATGGCCGTCATAGGCCGCGACGGTGCCCAGCAGCGGCAGGCCGGCGGCGACGCGGAAGTGCAGCTGATCGTCCTTGCCGGTTTCCTCGGCCACCACCTGCGGCATCAGCCATCGCGGGCACGGTAGGCCCATGAAACGCAGGCCTTCAAGCTCCATCCTCAGCCGGCCATCGGCAACGCTCAAGCCAAAAGTCAGCCGGGCAGCCCCGAGCTTCTCCTGGATCTTGCCGGCCACCAGCCGCATTCGTGATGTCATGGTCCGCGTCGGGAAGTGGCGCGTCCAACGTTCGGCCTCCGCGCTGGCGTCGAGCTCGAAGCTGAGCGGGCCGCTGCTGGCACGGCGTGGCGTCCCAAGGCAGAAGGCCAGCAGCCGGKCCGGCAGCGAACTCGGCGCCTGTGTCTGCACCCAGCCGTTCAAGACGGTGTGCCCCGCGAGCCGATGGAAGCGCTGCACCGCCATTGGCAGTTGTGAATAGCTGGCGCCCAGCACGCGTTCGTAGAGGCTCAGGGCGTCGATGCTGGGCGATTCGTTCATGTCGATGCGCAGGCCTTCGGATTCTCGTGCGAAGTCCTGCAGCGACAGCAGGCCCACACAGGGCTGGGCGCCTGCGAGCGATGCGTCGCCGTGCTGCAGTTTGCGGATCAGCGCCGCAGCGGCCAGCGTGGGGACGAAGGGGCCATCGCCGTGAGTAGCAACCAAATGCCAGGTGCGACTGCGCCTGATGCCTTCAGCAGTTTCCCCGCTGACACAGACATGCATGGCGCCCGCGTTCGACCCCAGGCCGCTGAACCGGTCGCCGAGCCACTTCAGGGCCACCGCATGAGCCGACCAGTCCTTGACGATGCCGACCCGGGCCAGCAGCGCCAGGGCGTTCATGCCTCGGTGCAGGAGCGGTAATTCGAGGCCGGCGCCGAAGCTGATCGTCGGGCAGCCGGCATGGCGCTTGGGCAGCAGCGCGAGGTCAGGCACGTCACAAGGCGACAGCAGCCGGTTCCCGACCGGCACGGGATAAAGGTGACGCCGGCTCCCACTCCAGCCAAAGCTGGGACGGTGGTCCACGGCCGGCAGGGCCTTGCCGCAGTAGCTCAGGATGGCGCGCACCGTGGCCAGGCCTCGTTCGGTACGGTTGCCCGGGCTGATGCCGATGTCAATGTGGTCGACGCGGGTGAGTCCCTGCGCCAGATGGCGAGCTGCTGCATCGGACAGGGCAGGCACGGAACTCGCGCCGCTGATGATGCTCAGGCCACGGTCCAGCGCGGCCTGGTTCAGGCTGCTGATGCCGACCACGAAATCCCGGCCGTCAGCCAGATCGATGTAGTGCGCGCCAGCGGCCATGCAGGCTTGAGCGACGTGATACCGCTGGCCCTGGAACGGGCCCGAGGTGTGCACGGTGATGTCAGGCGCCAGCGCTTTGAGGTCGTCGGCGAAAGCCGGTGCATCCGCATCGAGCGTGGCGCAGCTCAGTTGCGCGCGCGCCGCCCCGCGCAACGCATCCGCCAGGGCCAGGCCTTGTGCGGCGGATCGACCCGCCACGATGAGGTGCAGGCCGGGGCTGCGGGCCAGCCGTTCAACGAGACGGCGCCCGAAGAAGCCGTAGCCGCCGATGACCAGAACGCGGTAGAGAGGCATGCGGGAGTCTAAGCACGCCTCACAGGTGCCCAGCTGCGTGGCGCGGCAAAGGAAAACGCCCGGCATTGCCGGGCGTTCTGATTCGTGCGGACGGCCGCGTCAGAGTCCGGCCATCACGGCCACATCCGTCACGCCAGCGGCGACGCGAACCGTCCTGACGGCGGCCACCGGCGACGCCGGCGCCGTGCCGCCGACCTGGCGTGCCATCTTCTTGAACGTGCAGATCAACTCGGTCTTGCTGAGTGACACGACGGCATAGCCCTGGGCGTCGCTGTCGACATGCTTGATCCAGGGGTTGTTGACAGGCGGCGCAACGGCCGTCGTCGGGTCTGCAAACGGRTTCAGGCGCTTGACGATCTCGGACGCCGGCACGGAGTTGGCCGGGATGCCCAGGGCCGCGGCCAGCTTCTGCTGGATCAGGCCGTAGAGCGTCATCGCCGCGACCGACTTGCCGGCGGCTGCCAGGCCCGCGATCGTGCCCGCGATGATGGTGCCCATGGTGCCAGCCTGCGTTTCGTCGAAGGTGACGATGACGGCCTTGGACAGCGACGCTGTCGGCGCGAAGGCTGCGGCAGGCACCAGCCCAGCCAGGACGGCACCCTGCACGGCAGCCTGGATGGCCGCCGTGTTGGTCAGGTCGGTCACGCCCGCCGCGATGGCGATGGCCGCGCTCAGGATCTGGATGGCGATGCCTTCAGACTCGGCCTCGCTCGTGGCCACCAGCGGCTTCAGCGCGGCAAAGGTCGGCTTGCTGGCTTCGGTGTAGAAATAGCTGAAGTTGGAATTGCTGGACACGCCTGCCGTGACGAGGTCGACCATCGCCGGCACCTGCGTGGCGGCGTCGTAGTCGGCCATCACGACGCCGGCATAAAAGGCGTGGATGTCGCCGGTGACGGCCACGACGTTCTTCACGCCCTTGCTCAGCAGTTGGCCCATCAGGTATTTGCGCTCGGCGTTGAAGCCGTCCCACTGGTCGGCGTTCAGCACGAACTTGGCCTTGAAGGCTGCCGGCGCACCGGGGATCTTGTTGCCGTCCATGCCCATGCGCAGCAGCGAAACCTCGTTGCCCCAGATCTTCCACAGCGCGGTGGACGCCGCCATCGTCTGCACCCACCACTGGCGCTGCGCGCCGCCCAGCATGCTGACGAGGGCCAGCGGGTCGGGCAGCGACGCGCCAGCGGCCAGCTTGGCGGCCTCGACGCCGGCGAGCGTCGCCTGCGGCACCATGTAGCGCGCGCCGATGCTGCCGACGGCCTGGCCGGTCAGCGGGCTGGGCGCGGCCTCGGGGATCAGGTGGTCGGCGCGGTACAGGCGCTGGTCGGTCATGACCAGGTGCATCAGCTTGCCGAACTTCAGGTCGCGGTAGATGCGGATGCCGGTGATGCCCTGGCCCGGGTCCAGCGTGAAGCTGATGTCGGCCGGCATGTTCTCGAACCAGGCTTGGTTGGCCGCGAGGCGGCGCGAGGTCTGGGCCGTGTTGTCGCCGACTTGCGTCGTCGCGTTGAACGTGCCGTTGTCGTAGGTCTCGCGGTCCTGCCAGCAGTCGTCGCTGAACTCGTGGTCATCCCAGACGGCCACGAAGGCGAAGCGCTCGTGCAGGTTCTGCAGGCGGCGGTCGGTGCGGTAGCGCTTGTAGAGGTAGCGGTAGTCGCCCAGCGTCGTCGCGTACTTGCCTCCGGTGGGCAGGGCTGTGCCGTTGGGCAGGGTCAGCGCGGCGTGCGCGCTCTCGACGCCACCGGCCTGGTAGTCGGCGCCGACGGCCTCGTAGATGTAGTCGCCCAGGTGGACGATGAAATCGATGTTTTCCGTGGCCAGCATGTCCATGCCGGCCCAGTGGTTCACGTTCCAGTCCTGGCAGGACACGAAGGCGAAGTTCAGCGCGCTGATATCGGTGTCAGCCGCGGGCGCCGTCTTGAAGCGGCCGATGCGCGACACGCTGCTGCCGGCAGTGAACTGGTAGTAGTAGACGGTGGCTGGCTGCAGGCCGCTGATGCGGTGGCGCAGCGTGTGGTCGTAGAACTCGTAGACCGGCACGTCGGCGGTAGCGTCGGCCGTGCCCGCCAGTGTCGAGGTCGTGCCGAGCAGGGCGGCATTGCCGGCGGCGCTGCTGATCTTCAGTGTCACGTTGTAGCTGCCGCCACCCGTGGCGCTGGTTACGTCATCGGCGCTGCTGGGCACGACGCGGGCCCACAGCACGGCGCCGTCGGGCTTGGGGTCGCCCGAGGCCACCGATTGCGGGAACTTGAACGTGCCACTCGCGGCGGCCGTCGTCGGCAGCGGTGTGCTGCTGCCTGGGAAGGTGGCGGGCAAGGGCTCGATGGGCGCGCCCGCATCGCCACCGCCGCCGCAGCCGACGAGGCTGGACAGGGCGGTGGAGGCGGTGATCAGGGCGCCGGCTTGCGCGGCGCTGCGGCGGAGAAAACTGCGGCGATCCATGATGTGTCGCCTCCTCAGAACTTGTAGTTGAACTGGACACCGAAGATGGTGGCCTTGGAGGCGTAGTTGCCGCGTGCGGTCGAGTAGGCGCAGTTGCAGGGCTGCTCGCCGTCGCCGTCATCGGTCGCGTTCATCGCCGCGTCCTTGAGCTTCACCTTGCCGAAGGAGAAATCGATGCTGGCGTTGTCCATCAGGGCAAGGTTGGCGCCGAGGGCGAGCCAGGTGCGGTGGGCATCGGGCAGGGCCGGGCTGCGCGTCGCCGAGGGCACGGGCGACAGATCCTTGCTGTAGCCGGCCCGCAGCAGCAGCGCCGGCAGGGCCTGCCATTGGGCGCCGACCGAGACCTTGGTGCTGTCCTTCCAGTGCTCGGCGGTGGTGGAGTCGGCCGTGCTGTTCGCGAAATCGATGCGCAGCTGCTTCAGGCGCGAGTCACGCGTGATCGTGAAGTCGCCGAGCACGGCGATGGTCGGCGTCAGCTGCTGGAAGCCGTGGATGGACAGCGACTCGGGCGTGCGCACCGAGAGGCTGACGTCGGAGTCGTTGTGGTCCAGGGCCGAGACGCCGTTGTAGGGTTTGGCGGTGATGGCGGCCAGCACTTCGGCGGGCAGGTTGGTGGGCTGGGTCCAGTCGGCGCTGCCCTTGAGCTTGTGGCTGACGCTGCTGCGGTAGCTCAGGCCCATGCGCGTGCCGGCAGCGGGCTCCCACAGCAGGGCGAGGTTGAAGCCCAGGCCCCAGTCCTTGCCCTCGACGGCGATGGAGCCGTCATAGGCCGGGTTGCCGAAGACCGTGGCGGCCTGCTGCTGCAGTTGCAGCGCGAGGCCCGGCGCGCCAGCAGCGGCCGCTTGGTGGGCGGCGTTGAGCAGGCCGGCGGCGTAGACGGAGGCGTAGGGCACAGCGCGGCGCAGCTTGCCTTGCATGTACTGGATGTTCAGGCCGGCCGCGAGCGACAGCTCGGGCGAGGTCTTCCAGGCGACGTTGGGGTTGATCGAGATGGACTTCAGCTCGACCTTCTGCAGGTTGTAGCGGCCACCCCAGTCAGCTCGGTAGTCGAGCTTGGTGCCCCAGGGCACGAAGACGCCGAGGCCGTAGGCCAGCGTGTCGGAGGCCTTGTAGGCGGCATAGAGATGGGGCACGACCGCGGCCTTGGCAAAGCTCATCGTGTCGCCGACGGTGCCCGTCGAGCGCGGCGCCAGACCGGAGCCGGGCAGGGAGATATAGGAGCCCTGGTCGGTGAAGCGGGTCTTGGGGTCGACGTAGTCCACGACGCCGGACAAGTTCCAGCCCGTCAGGCGCGTGAGGCCGGCGGGGTTGGCGAACAGCGTGCTGGCGTCGGCGGCCTCAGCCGCGTTCGCGTTGGCGGTGCCTTCGGCGGCGGCGCTCTGGGTGCCGAAGCGGTAGCCGGCTGAATGGGCCGTCAGGGCCAGGGGCAGCAGGGCGATACCTGCCAGCAAGGGGCGCAGCGCGCGGGTTGGACGTGTAGTGCGTCGCATAGGGTTTGCCTCCGGTAATCGTGCGTAACCGGCGCAGATTGTGCGCAGCCGCCGTGTCGCCATGAGGACAAACCGGTCGAGACAAACCCTGGACTTGAGAGGGCTCTCTAAATGTTGGCCGGGCGCCACCGCCCGGCCATTGCAGGGATGGACTTAGGGCAGGCGGACGAGCTTGGAACGGGCCCAGTCATCGGCGACGCGAGCGGGCGTCGAGTCGGCCGTCTGCACGCGCTGCAGCAGCTCTTCGACACGCTCGGCGATCTTGCTCACCTCGGCCATCACGGCCGTCTCTTCACCCTCACCGCGGTACTCGCGAGCCACGCTGATGATGCCGCCGGCATTCACCAGGTAATCGGGCAGGTAGCAGATGCCGTGGCGCTGCAGTGCGTCACCGTCATCGGGCGTGGCGAGCTGGTTGTTGGCCGCGCCGGCGATCAGCTTGGCACGCAGCGTCGGCACCGTCTTCTCGTTCAGGGAAGCGCCGAGCGCACAGGGCGCCAGCACGTCGACGTCGGCGGCCAGGATGTCCGCCACGCTGGCGGCCGTGGCGCCGAATTGCGCGACAGCGCGCTCGACCTTGGCGGCGTCCACGTCAGCCACGACCAGCTTGGCGCCAGCCTTGTGCAGGAACTCGGCCAGGTGCCAACCGACAGCGCCCAGACCCTGCAGCGCGACGCGCACGCCTTCCAGCGACGAGCGACCCAGCACCAGGCGGGCGCCGGCCTGGATGGAAACGAACACGCCCCAGGCCGTCTTGGGGCTGGGGTCGCCACCGAAGGCGCCTTCGCGCGGGATGCCGCTGACAAAGGACGTTTGGGCTTGCATGCCGCGCATGTCGGCCGTCGTCGTGCCGACGTCCTCGGCGGTGATGTAGGCACCGGCCAGCGACTGCACGGCGCGGCCGAAGGCGGCGAACAGGGCAGGGCGGTCGAAGGCGCCTTCCGGCTTCAGGATGACGGCCTTGCCGCCGCCGAAAGGCAGGTCGGCCAGCGCGTTCTTCAGGCTCATGCCCTGGGACAGGCGCAGCGCGTCGTTCAGCGCGGCGGCTTCGGATTCGTAGTGCCACAGGCGGCAGCCCCCGAAGGCGGGCCCGCGGGCGGTGCTGTGCACGGCCAGGATGGCCTTGAGGCCGGTGGCCGGGTCGGTGGCGAGCAGCACGCGCTCGTGCGGGGACTGCTCGGGCAGGCCGAAGAGGGAGGTCGGGTTCATGACGGTCGGCGCTTTTGGCGCGGCAGTAGGTAGAAGAACGGCCACGCTTTTGGCGTGGCCGCTCGGGATTCTACGGACCCTGGAATCCGCCGCCTCTTAATGTGATGACGAGGGTGTCGCGCCAGCCGCGTTCGCCCGCCACAACGGGCTGGATGGGCGTGGTTTCGTGGATCACGCGGGCATCGTCCAGCAGCAGCGTCGTCCAGGGCCGGGTCATCGTGAAGCGCTGGCCGGCCGGGCCGCCGGCGTCGAAGACCCGCGATTCGCCGCCCTTGATGCCATGGCGGCTGACGAACAGCACGGCGACAAGGTCCACACCGTCGCGGTGGGCGCCCTCGGGTGTCGGGCGGCCGATGCCGTCGCTGGTGTCAATGCGAAAGGGGTGGGCCTCGATGAACCAGGGCTGCTCGCCCTTCAGTGCCGACGCCGTTTTCGCCAACCCCAGCAGCAGCGCCGTCCAGGCAGGTGAATTGACCATCTCCTGCGCCAGCGGCACGAACCAGCGCTGGATGCCGCCGTGCAGCGCGTTGTAGTCCAGCGGCTGCCAGTGGGCGCGGTGGGGCTGAAGAGTCAGCGTGTCGCCGTCGGCGACGAAGCAGCCGTGGCGTCGGAAGCGGTAGCGGCCGCCGTCGCGCAGGTAGCCATCGGGCGGCAGGTCGTCCCAGCAGGGCTTGAGGGTGTCGAGGTCGTCGGCAGAGGCGCCCAGCACGCCAAGCGAACTTGGCGCCAGCACGGCCTCGCCATCGCGCTTCAGCGCGTCGACCAGTTCAGCAGCGGGTGTCCACGGCGGCTCGAACATCTCAGTGCTTGTCCGCTTCGGACGTGAACGCGTCCGCGTAGAACTCTTCCGCCGGCAGGTTGCACTGCGCGACGAAGTCCCGCTGCGCCGACTCGACCACGATAGGCGCGCCGCAGGCGTAGACCTGATGGCCCGTCATGTCGGCCAAGTCTTCCATGACGGCGCGGTGGACGAACCCCGTGCGGCCTGTCCAGCCCTCGTCGGGCTCGGACAGTACCGGCACATAGGTCAGCTGCGGCCATTCCGAGGCGATCAGCGCCGCCCAGTCGTTCAGATACAGGTCGGCCTGCTTGCGCGCACCCCAGTACAAAACCATGGGCCGGCTCGACTCGATGTGGCGGGCCCGTTCGATGATGGCCTTGATGGGTGCAAAGCCGGTGCCGCTGGCCAGCAGCACGATGGGCTTGTCGCTGTCCTCGCGCAGGAAGAAGCTGCCGAAGGGCCCTTCCATGCGCAGGATGTCCTTCTCCTTGAGCGCGCCGAAGACATGGTCGGTGAACTTGCCGCCGGGCATGTGGCGGATGTGCAGCTCGATCTGGCCCGGCAGGCTATGCGGCGCATTGGCCATCGAGTAGCTGCGGCGCGAGCCGTCACGCAGGATGAACTCGACGTACTGGCCGGCGCGGAACTGGAAGTTCTGGTTGGCCGCCAGCTGCATCGTCAGCACCGCCACGTCGGGCGCCGGGCGCAGTATGGCGATGACGCGGCTGGGCAGCTTCAGCACCGGGAACTCGCCGGCGCCAGGCACCGTGCGGGCCTCGACGGTGCAGTCGGTCTGCGGCCGGGCGCAGCAGGTCAGCACATAACCGGCGGCCTCTTCCTCGGCGGTCAGCGCCTTGGGCTGGTGGTTGCCGTGGATGACGGCACCTTCAAGCAGCTTGCTCTTGCAGGAGCCGCAGGCGCCGTCCTTGCAGCCATAAGGCAGGCCTACGCCATTGCGGATGGCGGCGGCAAGCAGGGTGTCATCGCCCTCGGTCTGATAGACGCGGCCGGCGGGCTGGATGGTGATCTGATGGGACATGGCTTCCAAAAAGCAGCGGCCCCGCAGACATTTCCGGGGCCGTAGACTGCCCGCCATTTTGCCCGAGGCCGGTTTGACCCCACGACTCCTCATCATTGGCTGCGGCGACGTCGGCCTGCGCGTCCTGAAGCTGCTCGCGGGCCGCTGGCGGGTTCTTGCACTGACGTCCAGCGCAAGCCGTGCAGCGGAGCTCAGGGCCGCAGGAGCCGTCCCGCTGGTTGGCAATCTCGATGACGCGGCGACGCTGGCGCGCCTGGCAGGACTGGCCGAGCTCGTGCTGCATCTCGCGCCACCGGCCCGTGACGGCGAGGCGGATCTGCGCACCCGCCATCTGCTCGCTGCCCTCGCGTGCAAGCCGCCCGCGGCGCTGGTTTACGCGAGCACGACCGGCGTCTATGGCGACTGCGGTGGTGCCTTCATCGACGAGACGCGGGCACTGAACCCGGCGACCGACCGTGCCCGCCGACGTGTCGATGCAGAGGCCCAGCTGCGCGCCTTTGGTCGCCGTCACGGCACGCGTGTCAGCCTGCTGCGCATTCCCGGCATCTATGCACGCGACCGCGAAGGGGGCCACCCGCGCGAGCGCCTGGCGCGGGGCACGCCGGTGTTGAGACGGGAGGAGGATGTCTACACCAACCACATCCATGCCGATGATCTGGCGCAGGCCTGCCTGCTGGCGCTGCTGCGCGGCCTGCCGCAGCGCGCCGTCAATGTCTGCGACGACAGCCAGTTGCTGATGGGCGACTACTTCGACCTGGCCGCCGACCTCGGTGGTCTGCCGCGGCCCGTGCGCATCACGCGTGCTGAAGCAGCCCAAACCATGAGTGCCATGCAGCTGAGTTTCTGGAGCGAATCACGCCGGTTGAGCAATGCCCGTCTCAGGCGCGAGCTGCGATTGGCGCTGCGCTACCCGACCCCGAAAGAAGGCCTCTAGCCGCGCCGCCGCGGCGAGCGCCAGTGGCGGATCAACAGCCACGCGCCCAGCATGCCGCCCAGGTGGGCGAAGTGGGCGATGCCGCTGCTGCCGCTGAAACCCAGGATCAGTTCCAGGCCGCCGAAGATGGCGACGAAGTATTTCGCCTTCATCGGGATCGGCGGGATCAGCGGCACGATGATGCGGTTGGGGAACAGCATGCCGAAGGACAGCAGCAGGCCGAAGATCGCGCCGGAGGCCCCGACGGTGGGGGACTGGGCACCGATGACCCAGGTGAATATCAGTTGCACGACGGCGGCGCTCAGCGCGCTGGCCACCAGCATCTGCGTGTAGCGCCGCGCGCCCCAGACGCGCTCCAGCTCGCCGCCGAACATCCACAGGCCCAGCATGTTGAACAGCAGATGCTCGAAGCTGCCATGCAGGAAGGCATAGCTCAGCAGCTGCCAGGGCATGAAGAAGCCCGAGTTCAGCGGCCACAGCTGGAACCAATAGGCCAATCCCGGGAAGAGGTAGAAAAAGCAGAAGGCACCGACACAGGCCAGGATGAAGGCCTTGGTGACTGAAGGCAGTGGGGGCATGGATCGCGCGGCTTGCGCCCGGGGAGGGCGCCTGCACCGGGAGGGCCGGTGCTTGTCGTTTTGAGTATGCCAGCACAAGCCGGCTGCTGTTTCGCCTGGTGCCCGGGGCCGGACTCGAACCGGCACACCTTGCGGCGGGGGATTTTGAGTCCCCTGCGTCTACCGATTTCGCCACCCGGGCCCGTCGGAAACAGCATCGCGCTTTGCACGCGAGGGGCAGATTATGCACTCGACAAGGCTCGACTTTGTTCCCGCTGCCACAATCGTCGCCCATGAGCTACCCGACCCTCGAAGACGTCATCGGCGCAACCCCCCTCGTGCGCCTGCAGCGACTGCTCGGCGACGATGCACGCGGCAATGTGATCCTGGCCAAGCTGGAGGGCAACAACCCGGCCGGCTCCGTGAAGGACCGGCCCGCCATCAGCATGATCAAGCGCGCCGAGGAGCGCGGCGAGATCAAGCCAGGCGACACGCTGATCGAGGCGACCTCGGGCAACACCGGCATCGCGCTGGCGATGGCCGCGGCCATCCGCGGCTACCGCATGGTGCTGATCATGCCGGAGGACCTGTCCATCGAGCGCGCCCAGACGATGAAGGCCTTCGGCGCCGAGCTGATCCTGACGCCCAAGACCGGTGGCATGGAGTACGCCCGTGACCTGGCCGAGCAGATGGCCGGCGAAGGCAAGGGCCGCGTGCTGGACCAGTTCGCCAATGCCGACAACCCGCGCGCCCATTACGAGACCACTGGCCCCGAGCTGTGGAAGGACACCGGCGGGCGCATCACCCATTTCGTCAGCGCCATGGGCACGACGGGCACCATCACCGGCGTGTCGCGCTTTCTGAAGGAAAAGAACCCCGCCGTGCGCATCGTCGGCGCCCAGCCGGCCGAAGGGTCGCGCATCCCCGGCATCCGCAAGTGGCCCGAGGCCTACATGCCCAGGATCTATGACCCGAGCGGCGTGGACGAACTGGTGCTGGTCAGCCAGAGCGACGCCGAGGACATGGCGCGCCGCCTGGCCCGTGAGGAGGGCCTGTTCGCCGGTATCTCGTCAGCCGGCGCCTGCTGGGTGGCGCTGCAGATCGCGCGCCGCGTCGAGAACGCGACCATCGCCTTCATCGTCTGCGACCGCGGCGACCGTTATCTGTCGACGGGCGTGTTTCCTGCATGACGGACTACAAGTTCTGTCCCGTCTGCGCGACGCAGCTGGGTTGGATCACGCAGGCCGAGGACGGTGGCGACAAGGAACGCCTGCGCTGCCCGGCCTGTGGCTTCACGCACTGGAACAATCCGACGCCGGTGCTGGCCGCCGTCATCGAATGCACGGACCGCGACGGCCAGGTGCTGCTCGCCCGCAACGCGGCCTGGCCGGGGCGCTTCTTTGGCCTGATCACGGGCTTCATGGAGTCTGGCGAGACGCCGGAGGAGGGCATCCGTCGCGAGATCGCCGAGGAGACCTCGCTGGAGGTGGACAGCCTGAATCTGCTGGGCGTCTGGGACTTCCAGCGCATGAACCAGATCATCATTGCCTACCATGCGGCGGCGCGTGGCGAGATCCGCTTGTCGCCTGAGTTGGCGGAGTACAAGCTGATTGCACCCGAGAACGTGCGCTGTTGGCCGCAGGGCACCGGCCAGGCGCTGGCGACCTGGCTGCGCAGCAAAGGCATCGAACCCCAATGGCTCGACCTGAAGCGAGAATGAGGCCATGGACGTCCAACGCGAGATCGACACGCGGGGCCTGAACTGCCCCTTGCCCATCCTGAAAGCCAAGAAGGCCTTGGCCGAAATGCTCAGCGGCGAGTTGCTGCGCGTCGTGGCGACCGACCCGGGTTCGATGCGCGACTTCCAGGCCTTTGCGCGCCAGACGGGCAACGAACTGGTGGAACAGAACTCGTCGGGCGACGAGTTCATCCACGTGCTGCGCAGGCGCTGAGCAGGCCCTGGTCAGTTAGGGGCAGAGCTACTCGCTGCGCTCGGGCGGTCTGTCCCGCAAAGCCAATCCTGAGTCAGTTGGGGACAGAGCTACTCGCTACGCTCGGGCGGTCTGTCCCGCAAAGCTTAGAGATTCAGGCCCTGCAGGAATTCCTTGAAGCCCGGGCCGAGCTGCGGGTGGGCCAGGGCCAGTTCCACGTTGGCCTGCAGGAAACCTTCCTTGCTGCCGCAGTCATAGCGCTTGCCGTCATAGCGGTAGGCAAACACCTTCTCGCGGCGCAGCAGGCCGGCAATGCCGTCGGTCAGCTGGATCTCGCCGCCCACGCCGCGCGGCTGGTTGGCAATCTCGTGGAAGACGCCCGGCGTCAGGATGTAGCGGCCGGCCACGCCCAGGCGTGAGGGTGCGTCTTCGGGCGCGGGCTTCTCGACGATGCGGTTCACGTCCATCAGGTGGTCGTTGACCTGGGTGCCGGCGACGATGCCATAGCGGCGGGTGTGTTCGGGCGGCACTTCCTGCACGGCGAGGATGGAGGCGCGCCAGTCGGCGAACTGCTCGACCATCTGCCTGAGGATGGGGGTTTCGCCCACCATCAGGTCGTCGGCCAGCAGCACGGCGAAGGGCTCGTTGCCCACCAGGCGCTGACCGCACAGCACGGCGTGGCCGAGGCCGAGGGCCTGGGCCTGGCGCACATAGATGCATTCCATGTCGTCGGGCTTGACCGAGCGCACCACGTCCAGCAGGTCCTGCTTGCCGGACTTTTCCAGCGCCACTTCGAGCTCGAAGGTCATGTCGAAGTGATCTTCGATGGGGCGCTTGTGGCGGCCCGTCACGAAGATCATCTCGCGCACGCCGGCGGCATAGGCCTCTTCCACCGCGTACTGGATCAGCGGTTTGTCGACAACCGGCAGCATCTCCTTGGGTTGGGCCTTGGTGGCCGGCAGGAAGCGGGTGCCGAGCCCGGCCACCGGGAAGATGGCCTTGGTGATCGGCGATTTGGACGAAGAAGCCATGGGCATACACTGGGTTGACAGGGTCGCAACGATTGTGTCACGGGGGTTGTGACGGTCTGACCCCTGAGTCGGGCACATACAAACAATGACAGTCCTGATCCTTGAACCGTTGGAAGCCGAGGTGGTGCAATGGCTGGCCGAGCGCCACGATGCCCGCTTTGCGCCTGAACTCGTGGGTGACCCGGAGGGCCTGGTAGAGGCACTGCAGAACTCCCGTGCCCTGGTGGCGCCCCCCGAAGTGCGCATCGATGCCGAACTGCTGCGCGGCGCGCCGGGACTGCGTGCGATCGGCCGTGCCAGCGGCGGCGCGGAGAACATCGACATCGAGGCCTGCCGCAAGGCGGGCGTGGAGGTCGTGCGCTCCCAGGCTTCCACGGCCAGCGCCGAGGCGGAATTCGCTGTCGGTGCCCTGCTCAGCCTGCTCAGGCGGGTGCCCATCGAGGGCAGCGACGGCCTCAAGGTGGGGCGGGAGCTGGGCTGTTCGACGATTGGCGTGCTGGGCCTGACACCGACGGCGCAGGTGTTGACCCAGCTGCTGCATGCCTTCGGTACACGGGTCATCGGCTATGACCCGGCCCTGCATCCGAGCGACGCGACCTGGGCACGCTGGGGCATCGATTCGGTTTCCTTGAGCGAGCTGGTCGAGCACAGCGACGGCCTGGTGCTGCTGCTGCCTTATTTCCCGCGCTTTCGCGGCCTCCTCGGCGACCGTCAGCTGGAGAACGTGCGCGCAGGCCAGGTCCTGGTCGGCCTGAGCCAGTCCGGCGTCGTCGACGAGGCGGCCCTGGGCCGGGCTCTGCGCAACGGCAAGCTGCGAGCCGCGTGGTTCGACAGCCTGGAACCGGGTTGGCTGGAGGCAGGGCGGCCCTTGCACGGCATCGCCACGCTGCAGGTGACGCCGCGGCTGGCGGGCACGACGCGGGAGTCGCGCGTGCGCGCCGCCTGGGCGGTGGCGCGCGGCCTGGACGAACTGCTGGGTGCCCCAGCCAAGGGCAAGAAGAAGGCCACATCCAAGGTGGCCATCGACTATTACTGAGGCGGCAGGCGCTTGAGCTGTTCGTGCAGGCGCGCCACCGTCTCCTTGAAGCCCACCACGCGGGCACGCTCCTGCTCGACGACGGCAGCCGGCGCGCGGGCGACGAAGCCCTCATTGCTCAGCTTGGCCTCGGCCTTGACGATTTCGCCTTCCAGGCGAGTCGCTTCCTTGGTCAAGCGGGCGCGCTCGGCGGCCACGTCGATCTCGACCTTCAGGGCCAGCTTCGCGGCGCCATGCAGCAGCACCGGTGACGTCGCGCTCTGCTTGGCGAACTCGGCCTCGTCGGCGATCAGCTCCACGGCCGCCAGCTTGGCCAGCATCTTCAGCACGGCCGCGGCCTCGCTGAGGAAGGACAAGTCACCACCCACCAGCAGCGGCACGCGGTCGCTGGGGCTGAGGTTCATCTCGCTGCGCAGGCTGCGGGTCGTGCCGACCACTTCCTTGAGCTGGGCCATCCAGGCGTCGGCGGCCGGGTCAATGCGCTCGGGCTGGGCGACAGGGTAGGGCGCCTGGCCGATGAAGTCGGTCGCCTTGCGGCCGGCGACAGGGGCGACGGTCTGCCACAGCTCCTCGGTGATGAAAGGCGCGACGGGGTGCAGCAGGCGCAGCGTCGTCTCCAGCACGCGGATCAGTGTGCGGCGCGTGGCGCGCTGCTGGGCCTCGTCACCCGTCTGGATCTGCACCTTGGCGATTTCCAGATACCAGTCGCAGTACTCGTCCCAGACGAAGCTGTAGACGGCGTTGGCGACGTTGTCGAGGCGGTACTCGGCAAAGCCCTGGGCCACGGCCGCTTCGACGCGCTGCAGTTCGCTCGTGATCCAGCGGTCGGCCTGGCTGAACTTGTTGTAGCCAGGCGGGCAGGCGCCTTGGTCGTGCGCGAGGCCGCAGTCCTGGCCTTCGGTGTTCATCAGCACGAAGCGGGTTGCGTTCCAGAGCTTGTTGCAGAAGTTGCGATAGCCCTCGCAGCGCTTGGTGTCGAAGTTGATGTTGCGGCCCAGGCTCGCGTAGCTGGCCATCGTGAAGCGCAGTGCATCGGCGCCATAGGCCGGCATGCCTTCGGGGAACTCCTTCTTCACGCGGGCTGCGACCTTGGGCGCCGTCTCGGGCTTGCGCAGGCCGGTGGTGGACTTCTGGATCAGCGTGTCGAGGTCGACACCCTGGATCAGGTCCACCGGGTCCAGCACATTGCCCTCGCTCTTGCTCATCTTCTGGCCCTGCGAGTCGCGCACCAGGCCGTGGATGTAGACGTCCTTGAAGGGCACCTGGCCGGTGAAGTGCGTCGTCATCATGATCATCCGGGCGACCCAGAAGAAGATGATGTCGTAGCCGGTGACGAGCACGGAGGAAGGCAGGAAGAGTTCCTGCTCCAGCGTCTTCTGCGGCCAGCCCAGCGTCGAGAAGGGCACCAGGGCCGACGAGTACCAGGTGTCCAGCACGTCGGGGTCGCGGGTCAGCTCGCCCAGATAGCCGGCGGCCTTGGCGCGGGCCTGCGCCTCATCCTCGCTGCGCGCGACGAAGAGCTCGCCGCCCGTGCCGTACCAGGCCGGGATCTGGTGGCCCCACCACAGCTGGCGCGAGATGCACCAGTCCTGCAGATTGCCCATCCAGTGGTTGTAGGTGTTGACCCACTGCTCGGGGTAGAACTTGACCGCGCCGGTCTCGACGGCGGCAATCGCCTTGTCGGCAATGCTCTTGCCGTCGGCGCTGGGCTTGGTGACCGCAACGAACCACTGATCGGTCAGCATCGGCTCGATGACCTGGCCGGTTCGCTCGCAACGCGGCACCTGCAGCTTGTGCTTCTTGACCTCGACGAGCAGGCCTTGCGCCTCCAGGTCGGCGACGACGCGTTTGCGGGCGACGAAGCGGTCCAGGCCGCGGTAGGTCTCGGGGGCGTTGTCGTTGATCCTGGCCTGCAGGTCCAGCACCGCGATCATCGGCAGGTTGTGACGCTGGCCGACGGCGTAGTCGTTGGTGTCATGCGCCGGCGTGACCTTGACGACGCCGGTGCCGAACTCGCGGTCCACGTAGTCGTCGGCGATGACAGGGATCTCGCGGTCGGTCAGCGGCAGCTTCACGAGCTTGCCGATCAGGGCGGCATAGCGCTCGTCCTCTGGGTGGACCATGACGGCCACGTCACCCAGCATGGTCTCAGGTCGCGTGGTGGCCACCACGACCGAACCCGAACCGTCTGCCAGCGGATAGCGGATATGCCACAGCGAGCCGTCTTCCTCTTCGGAGTTCACCTCCAGATCGGACACGGCGGACTGCAGCACCGGATCCCAGCTCACCAAGCGAGTGCCGCGGTAGATCAGGCCTTCCTCGTAAAGCCGCACGAAGGTCTCGACGACGACGGTCGAGAGCTTTTCATCCATCGTGAAGTACTCATGGCCCCAGCTCACCGAGTCCCCAAGCCGGCGCATCTGGCCGGTGATGGTGTCACCGGATTGCTGTTTCCATTCCCACACGCGGGCGACGAAATTCTTGCGACCGAGTTCCTTGCGGCTGGTGCCGGCAGCCTGCAGCTGTCGCTCGACGACGATCTGCGTCGCGATGCCGGCGTGATCGGTGCCCGGCACCCATAGCGTGTTGTCGCCCTTCATGCGGTGGTAGCGCGTCAGCGAGTCCATCACCGTCTGGTTGAAGGCATGGCCCATGTGCAGCGTGCCCGTCACGTTGGGCGGCGGCAGCTGGATGCTGAACGAGGGCTTGGCCGGGTCCAGCGTCGGCTCATACAGGCCGGCGGCTTCCCACTTGGGGCCCCAATGGGCTTCCAGGGCGGCGGGTTCGAAGGACTTGGCAAGTTCGGTCATCGCGGCGTCGCCCGCTGTGAAGCTGGGGCGAAAAGAGGGCTTTTCGGGGGTCTGCGATTGTAGGGGGCCGCACTCGCGCGGCCTCCGCGCCGATCAGCGCGTCTGCAGCTTCAGCTGTGACAAGGGCGCACAGCCTCCCCGGCCCCGGGCGAAACAAAACGATACCCGGCGATACCGCGTCGAGATGCTCTGGCGCGGGCTAACCGCAAACATGAGCGCCATCCCAACCACGGGCCTCGAGCGCCCCACGGAGCAGCACCATGAACTTTTTTCGTCGCTGGCACGCCCACCACAAGTTCCACCACCACTTTGGCCACGGCCATCACGGCCATCATTTCGGCCGCCATGCTGATGGCTTCGCCCACCTCCTTCTCAACCGAGTCGGCGCCAAGCTGGACCTGGACGCCGAGCAGCACCGCAAGCTCGGCGCCTGGCTTGAGCAGCTCCAGCACCAGCGCGACACGATGAGGGGCTTGGCCCGCGGCCCCGAGGTGGCGGGCCTGTTCGCCGGTGAGCAATTCGCCCGCGAGCCGGCGCAGCAACTGCTGGACGCCAAGCTGGATGCGCTGCGCGCCGCCGGCCCCGGCCTTGTCACGGCCTTTGCCGACTTCTTCGATTCGCTGGACAACGAGCAGCGTCAGGTGCTGCGCTTCATGATGCGGCGCTTCGGCCGGCATGAGCGGCGAGACGCGGCGTGATGGATGTCCACTGCGGCAAGCAGCCCCGCGGCCGCTTTGTGCCGCACATCGACCGCAACCGCTGCGAGGGCAAGGGCGAATGCGTCGCTGTCTGCCCCTTCAACGTGTTCACCTTGGGCAAGCTGGCACCCGAGCAGCGCCAGTCCCTGAGCCTGTTCGGCAAGCTCCGGGGCATGGCCCACGGCTGGGAGCAGGCCTTCACGCCCAATGCCGCCGCCTGCGAAGCCTGCGGCCATTGCGTCAGCACCTGTCCCGAGCGAGCCATCACCCTGGTGCGGGCCGAATAATCGCGACATGCACAGACTGCTGCTGATCGACGACGACGAGGCCCTGGCCGGGCCGCTGACGCAATACCTTGCCCGCTTCGACCTCCAGCTCGAGGCTGTCACGCGGCCCAGCATCGCGCTGACGCGGCTGGCGGCCGAGCGCTTCGACGCGTTGATCCTCGACGGCATGCTGCCCGAGATGGACGGCTTCGAGTTCTGCAAACAGCTGCGTGCCAGCAGCGAGGCCTGGCGCGACATGCCGGTGCTGATGCTGACCGCGCGCGGCGATCTGACCGACCGGGTCGTCGGGCTGGAGCTGGGCGCCGACGACTACCTGCCCAAGCCCTTCGAGCCCCGCGAACTGGCGGCACGGCTGCAGACCATCCTGCGCCGCACGCGCTTTGTATCGGCGGCTGCCCCGAGCGTGGTTCAGCCTTCCGCCAAGCTGTGCTTCGAGGGCCTCGAGATCGACACCACGCGCCGCGAGGTGCTGTGCGCGAGTGGCTTGGTCGAGCTGACCGGCACCGAATACGAGCTGCTCGTGATGCTGGCCCGCGAGCCGGGCAAGGTCTTCTCGCGCGACGACATCCTGAACCGGCTGCGTGGCCAGGAAGCCGAGCTGTTCACCCGGGCCGTCGACATCCTGGTGAGCCGCCTGCGCCGCAAGCTTGAGCCGCTGGTGGCCCTGAAGACCCTGCGCAACGCCGGCTATTGCTTCGCATTGCCAGGCAAACCATGAAACCCCACGCCTACGACCACCGCTGGCGCGAGCGCTGGGAACGCAAGCGGGCCAAGCGCGCCCGGCGCATGAACCGCGACTGGGAATACCGCTGGCGTGTGCGCCATCGCTGGCACCAGCGCTGGCATCACCAGCACAAGCGCTTCAAGCATTCGCTCGGTGCGCGGCTGATCGCCATCTTCATCCTGCTAGCCTGCATCAGCAGCACCATTCTGTGGATGTCGATGGGCAGCGCCTACGGCCTGCTTTGGGCCGTGCCGGCGCTATTCGTGGTCACGGGCCTGGCCTTCGGCATGATCCGCCACATGGTCTGGCCGCTGCATGCGCTGGCCATCGGCGCCGAGGCCTTCCGCCGCGGTGAGTTCTCGCACCGTGTGCCCGTGATCCACAGCGACGAGATCGGTGACCTGGCACTGCGTTTCAACCAGATGGCCGCCGACATCCAGGCCATGCTGGACGGCAAGCGCGCCTTGCTGCTGGCCATGAGCCACGAGCTGCGCAGCCCGCTGACGCGCGCGCGCCTGCACGCCGAGATGGTGGGCGAGGGCGAGTCACGCGACGCGCTGCTGGGCGAGCTGGCGCAGATGCGCGATCTCATCACGGCCTTGCTGGAGAGCGAGCGCCTGGGCAGCGGGCACAGCGCGCTGCAGCTGTCGGACTGCGACCTCGGCGCGTTGGCGCAGGAGCATGCCCAGCCCGGCGTGGAGTTGCATGTCGAGCCCGATCTGCCGCCGTTGAGGCTGGATCGCCTGCGTGTGCAGCTGTGCCTGCGCAATCTCGTCCAGAACGCGTTGCGCCACAACGATGCCAGCCGCGGTGCCGTGCAGCTCAGGCTGGCTCGCGAAGGCACGGGCGTGCGCTTGACGGTGCGTGACTTCGGCGCCGGCGTGCCGCCCGAGTCCCTGCCTCAGCTGGGCCAGCCCTTCTACCGGCCGGACGCCGCGCGCACGCGGCATGTGGGTGGTGTGGGCCTGGGCCTGTGCCTGTGCCGGTTGGTGGCTGAAGCGCATGACGGCCGGCTGGAGCTGCGCAATGCCGAGCCGGGGTTCGAGGCCTCGGTGCGCTTCAGCTAGGCACCCGGTCGAACCAGGGCTGGGTGGCTTCCAGTTCCGCGGCCAGTTGCAGCAGCAGCCCGTCTTCGCCCGGCGCTGCAACGAACTGCACGCCCAGCGGCAGGCCGTCGGCCGTCCAGTGCAGCGGCAGTGAGATCGCCGGCGTGCCCGTCAGGTTGGCGAGCTGGGTGAAGGGGACATGGCGCAGGCTGTCGGTGGCCATCTGCTGCACGACGCCATCGAGCAGGCCGGCGTGCTTGAGCAGGCCCAGCAGCCCCGAGGCGCGCAGCGCGCCCAGCACGGCAATCTGCAGCGGCGGCGGGTCGCCGGTGCCATGCAGCACCGGTGGCGAGGCCAGCGTCGGCGTCAGGTAGAGGTCGTAGCGCGCGTGCAGGGCGGCCAAGCTGCGGGCGTAGTCGTTCCAGCGCAGCAGCTCCAGCGTCAGCCGTTCGGCGCTGGTGGCGCGGCCGAGCGTGGCGATGAGACGGGTCAACGGCTCAAAGTCGGCTTCGCGGCCACCCAGGGCGACCGCGCGGCTCAGCGTGGCCGGCACCTGACCGAAGTAAATATGCAGGAAGCTGTTGGCCAGCGTGCGGCCATCGATGTCGGGGCGGGCCGGCTCGACGACATGGCCGAGGCCTTTCAGTAGCGACACGCTTCGCTCCACGGCGAGCCGGGCCTCGTCGTGCACCGGCTCGCCAATCGGCGAATCGGCGCACCAGGCGATGCGCAGCCGGCGCAGCGGTGAGCGCAGCTGATGGACAAAGGGCGTGGCCGGCGCGGGCAGGGCGACGGCGTCGCCGGGCTCGGGGCCGCTGAGAATGTCCAGTGCCAGGGCGGTGTCGCGCACGCTGCGCGAGATGACGCCCTCGCTGCAGGCGCCGAACCAGACTTCGCCGGAGCCCGGGCCCACAGACACGCGGCCGCGAGAAGGTTTGAGGCCCACGAGCCCGCAGCACGCGGCCGGAATGCGTATCGAGCCGCCGCCATCGTTGCCGGCGGCCATGGGTACGACACCGGACGCGACCGCTGCTGCCGATCCGCCGCTGCTGCCGCCCGGTGTGCGTTTCACGTCCCACGGATTGCTGCTGCGGCCGAAGGCCAGCGGGTCGGTGACGCCCTTGAGCCCCAGTTCGGGCGCGTTGGTCTTGCCGAAGATGACGAGTCCGGCGTCGAGCAAGCGCCGCACGACATGCGCGTGCTCGCGCGGCGGCGGCAGTGCGGCCAGCGCCCGGCTGCCCCAACTGGTCGGCACGCCGGCGTAGTCCTCGGCCACATCCTTGATGAGGCAGGGCACACCGGCCAGTGGGCCGGTGCCGACGCCACGCGCCAACTGAGTTCTGGCCTCGGCCTCCATCAGCCGGCAGACAGGGTTGAGCCGGGGTTGGACTTCGGCCAGCCTTGCGAGCGCCAGGTCGAGCAGGCTTTCTGCGCTGACCCGACCAGCCGCCACCTCAGAGGCCAGCGAGGTTGCGTCGTGGCGGCGGTAGCTTGCAAAGTCCATGGCGCTCACATGAACAAGTGCTCGCCGGCGTTTTGGCTGCGCCGGAATGCGGACCTCACGCTGCGCGCGAGGTGCTCCCCCGCGTTCCGCAGGTGATCACATGAACAAATGTTCGCCCGCATTCTCTCCGCCAAGAATGACGTAATTCACCTTGCGCAGGTCCGACAACTGCGTGCCGCCCGCATACGAGATCGAGCTCTGCAGGTCTTCCTGCATCTCGCGCAGCGTGTCGGCGAACTTGCCCTTGACGGGTTCCAGGATGCGCTTGCCCTCGACGTGGCGGTACTCGCCCTTGTTGAAGTCCGACGCCGAGCCGTAGTACTCCTTGTAGAGCTTGCCGTCGACCTCGACGGTCGTGCCTGGCGACTCTTCATGGCCGGCGAACAGCGAGCCGATCATGACCATGCTGGCGCCGAAGCGCACGCTCTTGGCGATGTCGCCATGGTGGCGGATGCCGCCGTCGGCCACGATGGGCTTGGTGGCTACGCGCGAGCACCATTTCAGCGCCGACAACTGCCAGCCGCCGGTGCCAAAACCCGTCTTCAGCCGCGTGATGCAGACCTTGCCCGGGCCGACGCCGACCTTGGTCGCGTCGGCACCCCAGTTCTCCAGGTCGATGACGCCTTCGGGCGTGCCAACATTGCCGGCGATGACGAAGGTCTCGGGCAGCTTTTGCTTGATGTGGCCGATCATGCGCTGCACGCTCTCGGCATGGCCGTGGGCGATGTCGATGGTCAGGTAGTCGGCGCCGACGCCTTCAGCCGCCAGCTTGTCCACCAGTTCGAAGTCGGCCGGCTTCACGCCGACGCTCAGCGACACCAGCAGGCCCTTGTCCCGCATGTCCTTGGCATAGGCCAGGCTGTCGAGGTCGAAGCGGTGCATCACGTAGAAGTAGCCCTCGCGGGCCAGCAGCTCGGTGATGGGCTCGTCCACGACCGTCTTCATGTTGGCCGGCACGACCGGCAGCTTGAAGCGGTGTGGGCCGAACTGCACCGAGGTGTCGCAGTCCGAGCGGCTTTCCACGCGGCAGCGGCGCGGCAGCAGCAGGATGTTGTCGTAGTCGAAGATTTCCATGATTCAAGTTCACAGTTGCGGCGCGCGTTTGGCAGTGCGCGACCTGGGCTGCGAGCGCTTGACTTGGCTCTGCCGGCTTTGCTGCCCGCTTTTGCAGCGGGCAAAAAAAACCGGACGCCAAAATTTGGGCCCGGTGATTGATTCTACGCGGGCCTGGTTGGTATTGAAGCGAGGCCGTAGTGCACGGGCATTGCGCAGGCCAAAGCGGCCTTGATCATGGCGTCGGCGCCGGCCGAATCACCGCCGATGCGCAGCAGCAGGTCACATCGCTCCAGCAGGGCCTGGGCGTTGGGGTGGAAGTAGCGGTCCCAGACCGCATCGCCGCGCCGGCCGCCAGCGGCCGCGATGAGCGGCAGGGCGACCCACTCGCCGAGCACCGGCACGTGGCCCAGGGCTGCGACTTGCAGGGCGGCATCCTGCATGGCCTGCACGTTGGCGGCGATCGCGTCCTCCCGGTCGCCCGTGCCGCTTCGATACGGCCCGGCGATGAAGACCAGCAACGGGCCCTTGCGGGGCGGCGGCCCGAAGACATGGCGCTCGGCCCAGCGCAGCAGCATGATCGTTTTCGCATCGACGATCTCGCCGGCCTCGACCTGGCGCATGGCTGCGTCGAAGTCCAGCTCGAAGCGCGCGATGTCCTCGCCCTCCTCAACGAGGCCGCCACCCGCGCCAACCAAGTCGCCATCCTCGTACTCGGCCGCAAAGAAATGCAGCTTCTCGGTCACCGAGCCGGGGCTCATATAGGCCTCGAACAGCGGCTGCACCTCGCGCAGCTTCACGCCGGCTTCCTGCTCGGCCTCGGCGCGGACGCAGCTGAGCGGATCGGCCTCGTCCAGCAGCCCGGCCACGGCTTCGACCATCAACTGCTGCCAGCCATTGACGAACGCCGGGTAGCGGAACTGCCGTGTCAGCAGCACACGGCGGCGCGTGCGCTGGTAGAGCAGGATGGTGGCGCCATTGCCGCGGTCATAGGTCTCGCGGTCCTGGGTCTGCCACTGGCCATCGCTGCGCAGGAAGTCGAAGCGGGTGGTCTTCAGCGTGTACCAGTTGTTGGACAGCAGCCTCTCCTGCTGGACGCGCACGCGTTCGGACAGGGGCAGGTCGGCAATGCGCGAATCGGTCTTGGTTTGCATGTTGTTTCCTGAATTTAAGGAAAATCATGCAAAATAACGCAAAACCATGCAATCCCACAGATGCTGACCGAACAACGCCACTTGGCCATCCTGGAAGAACTTCATTCCACGGGCCGCGTGCTGGCCCGCGAACTGGCCGAGCGCCTGCAGGTGTCGGAGGACACCATCCGGCGCGACCTGCGCGAGCTGTCCACGCGGGGCGCGCTGCAGCGTGTGCATGGCGGCGCGCTGCCGGTGTCACCGGCCCTGGCCAACCTGGCGCGACGCAGCGCCATTGCCGTCGACGAGAAGCAGGCGCTGGGCCGCCATGCGGCGTCTCTCATCGCCGATGGCCAGCTTGTCTTCGTCGACGGCGGCACGAGCACGCTGGCCATGGTCCAGCAGCTGCCGGCCACGCTGCGCGCCACGGTCGCCACACACAGCCCCGTCATCGCCGCGGCGCTGATCGAGCACCCCACTGTCGAAGTGCTGATGCTGGGTGGGCGCCTGTTCAAGCACTCCGGCGTGGCCGTCGGCGCGGGTGTAGCACAGGCCATCCAGGCGCTGCGGGCGGACTGCTATTTCCTCGGCGTAACCGGTGTGGAGGCCGGCTTCGGTCTGTCCACCGGCGACGCCGAGGAGGCCCAGGTCAAGGCGCTGCTGATGGCGAGCGCTGCGGAAACGGTGCTGATGGCCAGCAGCGACAAGCTCGGCAAGGTCTCGCCCTACCGCGTCGCGCCGCTGTCGGCCTTGTCGACGCTGATCGTCACGCCTCAGGCCGGGCCGGCCGCGCTGCAGGCGCTGCGCCTGCCGGGCCTGGAGATCCTGGTCAGTGGTGGTTGAAGATCTTGCGGTGGATGCGCCTTGTCGTCTGCCAGACGGCCAGCAGCACGAAGGGAATGGCCGCCCCCGCCGCCAGCTCGGGCTGTACTGGCAGCCAGCCCTCGGCCTTCAGCGCCTTGAAGAAGTACAGCAGCAGGCTGACGACGTAATAGGTAATGGCCGCGAGCGACAGCCCCTCGACGGTGGCCTGCATGCGCAGCTGCGTGCGCTGGCCTTCGCCGAGCTGGGCCAGCAGCTGCTGGTTCTGCGCCTCGGTGGCGATGTCGACCCGCGTGCGCAGCAGGGCGCTTGCGCGTGAGATGCGTTGTGACAGGCCGGCCAGCCGCTGCGCCGTCGCATTGACCGTCGCGATGGCCGGTGAGAGCCGGCGCTGCATGAACTCGCCCAGCGACTGCCTGCCGGCCACCTTGCCCTCGTGCAACTCGGCCAGACGCTGCTCGACGATGGCCTGGTAGGCCTGGGTGGCGGCAAAGCGGTACTGGTGCGAGGCGGTGGCGTGCTCGATGCGCGCTGCCGTCGAGATCAGGTCGTCCAGCAGTTCGGCCTCCGACGCGCCGCGCTTCTCCAGCCGCGCGGTGATGCTGGCCAGCGTGGCCTCCACCTCGGCCAGCGTCGAGCCGAGCGACTTGGCGGCGGGCAGGCCGCGCAGGGCCATCAGGCGGTAGGTCTCCAGCTCCAACAGGCGCTGGCAGATGCGGCCGGCGCGGGTCTCGGGCGTGCCGGGCTCAGCCAGCACGACGATGTGCTCGAAGCCGGTCGCGCGCAGGCAGAAGTCGGTGACAACCAGGGAATGGCCGCCGCCCATCGTCGACGCGACCGTTGCATGCGCGCCGAACCAGGCCTGGGCCTCGGTCAAGGCGCTGGGCGCGAAAGTCAGCTGCCGCTCGATCATGACGAGCTTGATGGCCGCAAAGGTGCGCCCCGGGATGCGCCCCAGCCAATCCGGTGCGACGCGCAGCGCCAGCGCATCCAGCGTCTGCGCGCTGGCCTCGGCGTCGGCGGGCAGGGGCTGCACGACCGAGTAGCGCGTGAACTCGGCATGGCGCTCCCACTTCAGCGAGAACTCGCCGCAGCGCAGGCGCAGAAAGTTTGCGTTCAGCGCCTCCTCGGCCAGTTCGTGCTGGCCGGGCAGCTGGCGCAGGTGGGCATGCTCCTGCGCCCGGCTGATGCCGTCGTTGAGCACGGCGATGTGGACGATGACGGCCGGCAGGCGGATGCGCGCCGGCGGCCGGGCATGCACCTCGTTGTGTAAGGCCAGGCGCAGGGCGTCGTCGGGTGGGAGCAGGCTGTCTTCGTGCATGTTTTGTCCAGGGCCCCAGGCTAGTGCCTAGAGAAGGCAGCAAACCGGATCGATAAGATTTCAGCCTTCGTACATCAGCAGCGGCGGCTTCCGTCTTCAATATGCAAGCTTCATTCCCGGCCGTGGTCATCAGCGGCACCGGCCTGTACCGCCCGCCCCATGTCATCACCAATGCCGAGCTGGTCGAGGCCTTCAACGCCTACGCCGACCTGCAGAACGCCGAGCACGCGACGGCGATCGCCGCTGGCGAGCGCTCCGCCTTGACACACTCCAGCGTCGAATTCATCGAGAAAGCCTCGGGCATCAAGCAGCGCTACGTCGTCGACAAGGCCGGCGTGCTGGACCCGACCCGCATGTACCCGCGCTTCACGCCGCGCGGCGACAACGAGGTCTCGCTGATGGCCGAGATCGCCGCCGATGCTGCCCGCAAGGCGCTTGAACAGGCCGGCAAAACCGGCGCGGATGTCGACGCCGTGCTCTGCTCCAGTGCCAATATGCAACGCGCCTACCCGGCCATGGCGGTAGAGATCCAGCAGGCGCTGGGCGCCGGCGGCTACGGCTTCGACATGAACGTGGCCTGCTCCTCGGCCACCTTCGCGCTGGAACAGGCCTTCAACGCGGTGCGTTCGGGCGCCAGCAAATGCGTGCTGGTCGTGAACCCCGAGATCACCTCGGCCCACCTGGAATGGCGCGACCGCGACTGCCACTTCATCTTCGGCGACGTCTGCACGGCCCTCATCGTCGAGCGCGCGGAAGACGCCACCGGCGCCGACCAGTGGGAAATCCTCGGCACGCAGCTCGCCACACAGTTCAGCAGCAATATCCGCAACAACTTCGGCTTCATGAACCGCGCCGAGGACCGCGACCCGAGCGACCGCGACCTGACCTTCTATCAGGAAGGCCGAAAGGTGTTCAAGGAAGTCGTGCCCATGGCCGCGGCCCATATCGAGGCCCACCTGGGCAAGCTGGGCCTGGAGCCAACGCAGATGCGCCGCTACTGGCTGCACCAGGCCAACCAGGGCATGAACCAGCTCGTCATCAAGAAGCTGGTGGGTGCGGATGCCGGCAGCGAGATCGCGCCGCTGATCCTGGACGAATACGCCAACACCGCGTCGGCCGGCTCCATCATTGCCTTCCACCATCACCGGGGTGACCTGAAGGCTGGCGACGCCGGCGTGATCTGCTCCTTCGGCGCGGGCTATTCCATCGGCAGCGTGGTCGTCAAGAAGCGCTAAAAACGCAGCGAGAGGCCGATCGTCCACGCCCAGTCGGGCGTGTTGTGGTTCAGGCCGCGGAAGACGGCCGTGTCGAGCTGAGCGTCGCTTGTGAGCTGCCAGGCCAGCCCCGTGCCGGCCGTGACGACATTGCCGCCATTGCGGGCCGACGCGATCTGCTGGCCGGCGATCTCGGCAAAGCCGTGCAGCTTCTCGCCCAGCGGGATACCCAGGCTCGCCGACAGCAGGGCACCCGTGTAGCGCTGGTCGTTGTCGTTGCGATCGATGAAGACGCCAGCCATCGTGCCGAGCGAGTAGCCGGCCGGCAGCTCCCACTGGGCCAGAAAGTTCAGGCCGGGCCGCAAGCCATGGCCTTTGAACGGCCCGCTGCCTGTCGGTGTCTGCACTTCGAACAGCCAGCCCAGGCCAGGCTTGGCCTCGTCGCCGTCCTGCATCTGCCATTTGAAGCCGACTGCCAGATCTCCTCGGCCGCTGGCGCTCGGGTTGCGCTGGCGCAGCGCGCCGTCGGTCTCCAGCCGCAACTCCAGGTCATGGTCGACGCCCAGGCGCAGCAGCGTCGGCGTCGATCGCAGCCGTGTCGCGGCGTCGCGCTGCCAGGCGCCGCTGGTCTCGACCTGGAAGCGGCCTGCGGCCATCACATCGGGGCCGTTGGTGAAGTCGGGCCGGTCGGGGGAGATCGCGTCGTCGGCGTGTGCCGCGGCGCAAACGGCCAGGAGCAGCAGGGCAAGTCTCATGCGAGCCACTCTATCGGCTGAGCTATCGTGGCGGCCATGTCTTCCCTTTCATTTTTCTGGCACGACTACGAGACCTTCGGCCGCGTGCCACGCCGGGACCGCCCGGCCCAGTTCGCCGGCCTGCGCACCGATGCGGAGCTCAACGAGATCGGCGAGCCGCTGATGCTGTACTGCCAGCCGGCCCCGGACTACTTGCCCGACCCCGAGTCCTGCCTGCTGACCGGCATCCTGCCCCAGCACTGCCTGCAGCAGGGTGTGCCCGAGCATGAGTTCGCCGCCGCCATCGAGACGGTGCTGGCCACGCCCAACACCATTGGCGTGGGCTACAACAGCATCCGCTTCGATGACGAGGTGACGCGTCATCTGTTCTGGCGCAACCTTATCGACCCCTATGGCCGCGAATGGCAGAACGGCTGCGGCCGCTGGGACCTGCTGGACGTGGTGCGCTGTGCCTATGCGCTCCGGCCCGAAGGCTTCGAGTGGCCCAAGCATGAGGACGGCCGCCCCAGCTTCAAGCTCGAGCACCTGACCATCGCCAACGGCGTCGCGCACGAGGCGGCGCATGATGCACTGTCCGACGTGCGCGCCACCGTGGCGTTGGCGCGCAAGCTGCGCCAGGCCCAGCCCAAGCTATGGGACTTCTGCGTCAAGTTGCGCAGCAAGCAGGCGGTGTGGGACGAGATCGGCATCGGCAAGCCCTTCCTGCACATCTCCGGCATGTACGGCCCCGAGCGCGGCTGCATCGCCGTGGTCTGGCCGCTGGCGCCGCACCCGACCAACAAGAACGAGCTGATCGTCTGGGACTGCTCGGTGGACCCGGGCGAGCTGCTGACGCTGAACGCCGAAGCCATCCGCGCGCGCATGTTCATCAAGCAGGAGCTGCTGCCCGAGGGCGTCACGCGGCTGCCCATCAAGACCATCCACGTCAACAAAAGCCCCATCGTCATCAGCAACCTGAAGACGCTCAGCCCGGCGATGGCCGAGCGCTGGAACCACGACGTCGAGGTTCAGCTCGCCAGCGCCCGGTTGCTGGCCGAGAAGGGCCGGCTGCTGGACGGCCTGTGGGCCGACGTCTTCCAGCGTGAGCCCTTCGCGCCGGCCGATGTGGACGAAGACCTCTACGGCGGCTTCATCGGCAACGAGGACCGCCGGGCGTTGAACAAGGTGCGCACGATGGCGCCCGCGCAGCTCGCCGAGCGCGCGGCGCAAGGCAAGCTGGCCTTCCAGGACGGGCGGCTGGATGAGCTTGTCTTCCGCTGGCGTGCGCGCAACTTCCCGTCCAGCCTGTCGGCAGAAGAGGCGGAGCGCTGGCAGGGCCACCTGGCTGCGCGGCTGCATGAGGGCGAGGGCGGCGCGCAGACGCTGGCGGCCTTCATGGAGCGTATCGATGTTCTCGGTGAAACAGCCGACGAGCGAGGTGAGCAGATCCTGTCGGCCTTGTACGACTACGCGGAGCAGATCGCCCCCTGAGGCGGCGTCTCCTCAGTCTTGGTGAAGCGGTGAGGGCCGCCTCGGAGGCACCATGCGTGGACTTCCCGTGAGGAGAGTTCCCCATGACGGTTGCATCCACCTCCGAGCAGCAGACAGCCACGGCCGCATCCATTTCGGACGCCAGCCAGGGCCGCCCGCCGATGGACAAGATCGTCGTGGCCATCCACGGCATTGGCAGCCAGCTGCGCAGCGACACGATACGGTCGGTGGCGCGGCGCTTTGGCGACAGGGCTTCGCCGCCACTGCCGGTCATGCCGCTGGGTTACTTCAACCTTGGCTCGGCGGCGGCAGTGCGCATCAGCCGCCTGGACGCCAAGCCTGCAGACGCCTTGTCGCGCATCGGCTTCGCCGAGATCTACTGGGCCGACATTCCGGGGCAGGTCGTCAAGGCCAATGACACGCTGGAGGAGACCAAGGCCTGGGGACACACGGTGGTCAGCCGCGCCGAGTCGCAGTACCGCAGGGAGGTGCCCAACGGCAATCTGAAGGCCGAGGACTTCCAGCTCGGTACCGGCATCGTCGACGAAATCGTCGAGACCGTGGGCGTGCTGGAGAGCCTGCTGGCCGTGCTCGCCCGCATGGGCATCTTCAAGTTCGAGCTGGCGCCGCTGCTGCGCGACTACGTCGGCGATGTCCAGCTCGTCACCGACTTTCCCTACTACCGCGACAAGATCCTGCACCGCTTCCACAGCGCGCTCGCGCAGGTGGTGGCGACATTCCAGGAGGCCTGCCCGGGGGGCCATCCGGAGATCTACATCGTGGCGCACAGCGAGGGCACGGTCATCAGCTTCCTCGGCCTGCTCGAAGCGCTGTCGGGCCGCCCCATCGTCGACCCGGACAACCGATCCAGTGCGCCGGTTGACGACGGCTGGATCCGTTATGTGCGCGGCTATATGACGATAGGCTCGCCGATCGACAAGCACATCGTGCTGTGGCCGGCGCTCTGGCAGGGCCTCAAGCTGAAATCCAGCTGCTCCGGCCAGCAGGTGCTCTTTGGCGACAGCGAGGCGCCGCGGCTGACGCTGGCCCAGCAGATCAAGTGGCGCAACTACTACGACTTCGGGGACCCCATCGGGTTCAAGCTCGATTCCGCCATGGGCTTCCTGAAGGACAGCGGCTGCGAGGCCTTCGAGTTCGGCAGCAAGCATGACCATGGCTTCAGCCGCTACTGGTTGCCCGGCAAGGCACACAACGACTACTGGAACGACGCTGAGGTGTTCGGCCATTTCATCGACGACGTGGTGCTGCCGGACCCGACAGTCCAGCCGAAAGTTCCGGCCAGCAACGGGCTTGTCGACCGGGTGAGCCTGGCCATCCCCTATGTGGCGAGCCTGCTCTTGCACGTGGCCGCGGTCTTCCTGCTCTACAAGGGCGTCACGCCGACGGGCGCGACCTTCGATCGGCTGCCGCTGCAGATCCTGTTGATGAGCGGCCTGATGATGGGCATCACCGCCGCCGCCCGGCTGCCGCGGCTGGTGCATACCGGTGGCCTGCGCTGGCATCTCGCGGCCACGCTCGTCTTCCTGATTGGCGCCTGGCCGTTTTACCTGTGGCTGCCGGACGGGCCGGCTGACTTCCTCGGCAGTCCGTTCACGAGCAGCGCCGCTCCCGCCCACGTGGCGGAACTCGCCGGCCGGCTCGCTCCGATCGCCGCTGCCGCGCTGATTGCCCTCAGCGGCTGGCTGCTGCCGCGCAAGCCCAACTGGGGGCGACGCTGCCTGGTCGGCGTCGGCACCCTCGTCATCGCCTTCATCGTGCTGTCGCGGCTGCTGGGCGCCGACGGCCCGACGGCGCCACCGCCACCCGCCGCCTGGCCCGTGCTGCTCGCCGGCGCTGCCTTCCTCTATCTGTGGTGGCTGGCCATCCTGATCTTCGACCTCAGCTTCATCTGGCATCGCTACATCCGCCGCTCGGTGGCGGTCGACACCATGCGGCAGTGGAAGCGCGGCCACGACGCGCGGCCAAATGCGCAGATGGGCCTGGGCGCGCCGGCCGCGCCCACTTCGCCGGCAGCCACGCCGCCGGCCAAGACGGCCGGCTAGTTGCGCTTCAGATACTTGTCGCGCAGCGCCGTCTGCCGGTCGCTGAGCTCCACCTCGCGGCCCTGGATGAACACCCGCTCGATGCGCGTGCTGGGCTCGAGGGGGTCACCATCGGCCACGAAGAGGTTGGCCAGCTTGCCGACCTCGATGGAGCCCAGCCTGTCGGCAATGCCGAGGATCTGCGCGGGGTAAAGGGTCACGGCTTTCAGCGCCTCGTCGTCGGACAGGCCGAAGGCGCGGGCGCTCGCGGCCTCGAAGGGCAGGTTGCGCGCATTGGTCGAGTCGCGGCCGCCATCGGCGATGCAGTAGCGCACGCCGGCCGCGGCGAGTTGGGCGGGCAGGGCGAAAAGGGCGTCTGGCGGGTCGTCGCGGCGCATCGGCAGGCGCAGCAGGCCGTCGATGATGACGGGCACCTGACGTTCGCGCAGCGTGTCGGCCAGGCGCCAGGCATCGGCGCCGCCGCTGATGATGAGCTTGAGGCCATGGCGGGCCGCGAAGTCCAGCGCAAAGCGGATCTGCGCAAGGTCATCGGCATGCATGACGACGGGTCGGGCCGGCGCCGCACCGGCTGTAGCGGGCAGCACGGGGCGCATCGCTTCCCAGCGCGTGTCGATGGGCGTGCTCGGGTCGGCAGCGCGCGCCAGCGCATAGGCCCGGGCCGATTCGAAGGCGTCGTCGAGCAGCTTGAGCCTGGCCTCGGTCGAGCGGCGCATCTCGGCCAGGCGGGCTTCGGGCTGGTTGGGGAAGAGGGCGCTGTTCAGGCGCAGCCGCGGCACGGCGATGTGCAGGCCGACCTCGGGCAGCAGGGCCATGTCCTGCCAGTTCCAGCCCTCCAGCTGCAGCAGCGCCGACGTACCGGCGATGAGGCCGGTGCGGCCGGCCTCGGGCACGGACAGCGCGGCCAGCACGCCGCCGCCGCGCGTGATGGGCAGCAGCTCGCTGTCGGCATTGAAGGCGACCAGGGCGCGGGCATTCGGGTTCAGCGGCCCGGTCTCGACGCTGTCCATCGAGGCGTTGACCGAGCGGATCTCCGCCAGGCCCAGGCTGGTGTTGGCCGCCACCATGCCGGGGTAGAGATGCCGGCCGCCCAGATCGACGGTCTTGGCGCCAGCGGGCGCGGCCAGCTCGGTGCCACCGATCGCGCGGATCTTGCCGGCCTCGATGAGCAGGCTGCCGTTGGCGATGACCGGGCCGCTGACCGGGTGGATGACGGCATTGCGCAGCAGCAGCGGTTCGCGCTGTGGCGGGGGTGGCGTGTTGGGCGTGGCTTGGGCGGTGAAGGCGGCAGCCAGCAGGGCCGTGATGAGTGCGAGCTTCATGTCAGTACGCGTCCACGGTGCATTCATGCCAGGCGTCACCGCCGAAATAGCTTTGGCGATCACGGTTTGCCTCGTGCAGCCAGCGTTGCAGTTCGAGCTGGTCCAGCGCTGCGGCCAGCGGTGTGGCCGGCCGCCCCTCGGGCGGCGCGGCGGCTTTGGCGCGCTCGGGTATCGCTAGCGCCACGAGGCGGGCGCGCTCGGCGCTATCACGCTCGCGCAGCTGCGTGTCCTCGCCGCGGTCGAAGTAGCGCCGCCCGTCGATCCAGGTCTGCTCGGCGCGTGCCGCGCTCGACAGCGGGCTTGCGCTCCAGATGACGAAGTCGGCGTCCTTGCCCACTTCCAGCGAGCCGACGCGCCTGTCGATGCGCAACTGCTTGGCCGAGTTGATGGTCACGAACTTCAGCGCCTCGGCCTCGCTCATCCCCCAGGCCTTGCCGCCATAGCGCAGCGCCTTGGCCGCCTCGGTGTTGAGGCGGCGCGCCAGCTCGTCGCTGTCGGAGTTGAAGCTGGTCAGCACACCCGCCTTCTGCGTCATCGCGCCGCTGTAGGGAATGGCGTCCTGCACCTCGACCTTGTAGCCCCACCAGTCCGAGAAGCCGGAGGCGCCGGCGCCCAGCGCCGCGATCTCGGGCGCGACCTTGTAGGCCTCCAGCACATGCTGGAAGGTGGCGACCTCCAGGCCGAAGTCCTTGGCCAGGGCCACGAACATCAGGATCTCGTCGGCGCGGTAGCTGTGGATGTGGATGACGCGCTTGCGTTCCAGCAACTCGACCAGCGTGTCCATCTGCAGGTCGCGGCGCGTGTTCGGGTCGGCCTTGCGCCGCTCGCGGTAGGCCTGCGCAGCCAGGAAGGCATCGCGCATGACCTGCTCGACACCCATGCGCGTCGTCGGATAGCGCGGGTCGCCGTCGTTGGGGGGAAAGTTGGCGCGCTTGACGTTCTCGCCGAGCGCGAACTTGATGCCGGGGCGCGCGCCTTCGAACTTCAGGCCTTCCGCGTCCAGCCCCCAGCGCAGCTTGATGACCTGATTCTGGCCGCCGATGGCATTGGCCGAGCCGTGCAGCAAGTTGGCGCTGGTCACGCCGCCGGCAAGCTGACGGTAGAGGCTGATGTCGGTGGCGTCGACCACATCGCCAACGCGCACCTCAGCCGTCACCGAATGCGCGAACTCGTTGGTGCCGCGGTTGATGGCCGTGTGCGAGTGGGCATCGATGAGGCCGGGCGTCAGGTGCTTGCCTGCAGCGTCGATGACGACGGCGCCAGCAGGCGCTGCCAGACCCTTGCCGATGGCGGCGATGCGGCCGTCGCGCACCAGCAGATCGGTGGCTTCGAGATTGCCGGCAGCGGCACTGGTCCAGACCGTGGCGTTGCGCACCAGCACGACGGCCGGGCGCTCGGGTGGCGCCGTACGGCCGAAGACGCCCGCCGGGAACGTGGCGGGCGACAGGGGTGGTGGGGCGACAACCTGGGCCACAGGCGGCTGGTAGGGCACGATGCGCGTGGCCGTCCAGGGCTGGGTGCGGCCATCGGCCAGCGTCATCGCGCCGGCCATTGACGGGTCACGGCCCTCCAGGCGCAGGCTTTCCTTCGCGCCGACCTCGCAGGGCCAGCGCAACAGCAGTTCGCGGCCGCGTTGCTGCAGCTCGCAGGTCTTGCCATCGACCTGCAGCGTGGGTTTGGCCCGCGTGCCGGCGATCTGCCAGGTTTGCTCGGCTCCACCAGCGGCCTTCACCGTCCAGCGGCCGCGCGCGTCGAAGCGCTCCCAGGCTTCGGTCGGCAGCGGCTGGCCGTCGACGAAGGCGATCTCGACCTCGGCCTGCTCGTTGATGAAAAGATCACCGCTGGCGACGATGACGTGGGCCAGCTGGCCCGGTGCGAGGCGCCCCAGCCGCGGTTGGCTCAGCAGCTTGGCCGGCGTGGTCGTCAGTGCTGCCAGGGCGGCTTCGGGCGTGAGACCGTGCTGCACGGCCTGGCGCAGCCGTGGCCAGAATTCCTTCCTGACGTCCTTCAGCCCTTGCGTCGAGATCGCGAACTCGACGCCCGCCGCCTGCAGGGCGGCAGCGTTGCCGGGCGCACGCTCCCAGTGCTGCAACTGGTGCAGGGGCACGTCCAGCGCGCTCTCGGGCTGCTCGACTTCGGGTGCCGCGGGAAAGGCCAGCGGCAGCAAGAGGGGCAGGCCCAGGGCCTTGAGCTGGGCCGCCTTGCGGTATTCATGGCCGGTGCCTTGGGCGATCAGCTTGAGCCCGAACTCGTCGCGCAGCCTGGCGACGCGCAGCAGGTCTTCTTCGTCCAGCACCTCATGGACGATGGGCTGCTTGCCGCTCAGGGCCGGGGCGAGGGCGCCGAGGCTGGCGTTGAATTCGCGCCGCTCGCCGGCGGGCGCCGGCCCGGCAGCCCAGCGGGCGTTCAGCAGCGTCTGGCGTTCCAGCGCGATGCTGCCCATCAGCGAGGTCGGGTAGCTCAAGTTGCCCGGGCGGGCGCCGCTCTCGAAGTCGAAGGTTGTGTACTCATGGGCCAGGTGCTGGGCCACCTCGGCCGCCAGCACGAGGCTGCGTGCATCCGTGCCGTCGCGCAGGCTGATCAGCGCGCTCTGGCCGCGGAAGACGGCGCCCACGGGCGGCAGGGACAGGGCCGTCGTGAAGCCCTGCTCGCGCGCAGCTCGCACGTCCTCGGGCTTGATCTCCAGCGCCGTGGCCTGGTGGAATTCGCTGCGCACCCAGCGCTGTCCCGGCGTCAGGCCCTTGGCCTTGGAAGCTTCGATGCGCCCCTGGCCGACGCTGCTGGCAGCGTCGATGAAGCCGGCATAGACGGTGCGGCCCTGCAGCGCCCAGACCCGGGCGCCGGCCGGCGGCTTCACGTTGGCACCGACGGCGACGATGACGCCGTCCTTCATGACCAGGGTGCCGTTCTCGACGATCTGGCCCGGCGCCAGCACCAGCCGCGCGCCCGTCAAGGCGTGCCAGCGTGGCGTTGCATCGCGCAGACCCTGAGGGATTTCACTGGGCTGCTGGGCCTGGGTCAGGCCGGTCAGCAGGGCGAGCAGGGAGACCGGAAGCAAGCGCATCGTCTCGTCTTGTGATGGCGCCGTGGTACGGCAAGGACGCGGACTCTAACGCCGTGATCTGCGTCATGGCCGAAAGCCTTCAGTCCTGCGATAGTCGGGCCTAGAAGATCGACTCGGAGACCCCCATGAGCAGCGCTACTTCCGGCACGCCCGCTTCCGCCGAGGACCCCATCGCCGCCCGCCTGCGAGCCTTGCTGGTACGCGCGCCAACGGCCGTCGCCTTCGTTTCCGGCCAGCGCTTCGAAGTCGTCAGCGAGGAGTTCAACCACCTGTTCGGTTTCAACGACGACGGTGAACTGGCCGGACAGCCTACGCGCCTCGTCCACACCACCGACATGGCCCACACAGCGCTGCAGGAACGCGCCGCCGCCGCCTTCGCCGCGGGTCGACCGCTGGACGAGGAGATCGAATACGTCAAGCGCGACGGTCACCGGTTCTGGGGCCGCCTGCAGGCCACGCCGGTGCACTGGGAAGCGCCCGCTGGCGAGTCGCTGTGGATCGTCGAAGACGTCAGCGCCGCCCGCGCGCTGCGCCTGCAGCCCACCTGGACGGCCAAGCACGACGCCGTCACCGAGCTGGCCAACCGCCGGGAGTTCGAGCGCCGCCTGGGCGAGCATGTCGGCAGCCGGCGCAACGAGCCGGTGTCGGTGCTGTGGGTTGACGTGGACCGTTTCGGCGAGGTCATCAAGGACATGGGCGCCGAGGTGGGTGACCATTTCCTCTACGGCCTGGGGCAGATGCTGATCAGCAAGGTGCGGGCTTCCGACCTGGTCGCGCGCCTGGAGGAAGATCATTTCGCCATCCTGCTGCCCGACTGCGACCAGCATTACGCCCAGATCATCGCGGAGAAGGTGCGCTCGTCCATCGCCAGCTACCGCCTGCGCTGGGGCCTGCACCGCACCCGCGTGAAAGCCTCGCTGGGCGTCGTGCAGATCCAGCCGACGCTGGTAACGGTGGACGCCGTGCTCGGCGGCGCGGCGCTGGCCTGCACGGAGGCCAAGGCAGCCGGGGGCGACAGCGTGCGCGTCTTCGTTTCGGCTGGCGGCTACGAAGAGCTTGCGGGCTGATTTCACGTTTGACGCCAGGGCGAACCCCGGAAATGCGGGGTTTTTCGCCAAATGTTCTAAAGTTCACCTACAACGCGGTCGATGTAGCGGCCAGCGCGCCTGAGAACTGAATCCCGATGAACGTCCCCTTGTCCACCGCCATGTCCGGCATCTCGTCAGCGAACGAGCGGCTGCGCGCGTCGGCGGCCAATATCGCCAATCTGGCGAGCAGCAACCAGGCCCGCCCCAGCGTCGAGCCGACCAATGTTGACAAGGTGCCCGAGCGCGAGATCAACCCGGCCAACGAGATCGTCGAACAGCAGTCCGCGGCCTACTCTTTCGTCGCCAACCTGAAGGTGCTGCAGACGCAGATCAACACCACTGGTGCACTGCTGGACATCAAGGCCTGAGCGGCCTTCCTCCTGCGACAGAAGCGGCCTCGGGCCGCTTTTTCTTTGGCCGGCCGGCTTTTTCACCCCGTTTACCGAGCGGCTCCGTACAAGCAAAGGTCCCATCCCTGCGAAGGATCCGCCATGAGTTCCCTGCTTCCGCTGCGCCGCCGCACCGCCTTGCTCCAGTTAGCCGCTTTGACGGGCCTGGCCGGGCTGCACGCCAGTTGTGCCGCCGTCGTGTCGCCGCCCCTGCTCGACATGCAGCTGATCGACCGCGACAGCGGCGCCTCGCTGGCCCAGTACGCCAGCCGTGGTCGCCGCTTCAGCCCGGGCATGCCCGGCTCGCGCTACGCCATCCGGCTCAGCAACCGCAGCGCCGAGCGGGTGCTGGTGGTGCTGTCGGTGGACGGCGTCAACGCCATCACCGGCGACACCGCGGGTTTCAACCAGTCGGGCTATGTGCTGAGCCCGGGCGAGAGCCATGACATCACGGGCTGGCGCAAGAGCGATGAGCACATCGCGGCCTTCGAGTTCACCTCGCTGGGCGATTCCTATGCGGCGCGCACCGGGCGGCCGGCCAATGTCGGCGTGATCGGCGCGGCGGTGTTCCGCGAGGTCTACGTGCCGCCGCCGGTCTACGACGCGCCGCTCGTGTCGCCTGCTGCGCCAGTGGCGCCCAGCCCATTGAGCCGACTCAACAGTGGGACAGCGGACGCTGCAGTCCAGGCAGCTCCAGCGCGCGAAGGCGCGGGGCGGGCTGAGGCGGAGCGCTCGGTGCGGGCCAAGCTGGGCACGGGGCATGGTGCGTCGGAGTGGTCGCCCATTGCGCACACCGGCTTCCAGCGGCGCACATCACAGCCCGAGCAGTTGCTGGAGATCCACTACGACAGCCAGGCCAATCTGATGGCGGCGGGCATCATGCCCCGACCCATGGCGCAGTTGCCGCGGTCCTTCCCCAACAGCAGCGGCGGCTATGTGCCCGACCCGCCGCCGCGCTGGTGAGGCCTCGCCCGATGCCGCAAACCCACCTCTGGCCGGCGTAGCATCCGCGCCGCATGCCTGCGAGTGAACCCGCTGATGAAGAGCTCATCGCCAGCTATCTGCGCGGCGACATGGGTGCGTTCGACCGGCTCTACCGCCGCCATGACCGCAAGACCTTTGCCTTCGTTCGCCAGATGCTGCACCCCACGGATCGCGCCACGGTGGAGGACCTGCACCAGGAAGGCTGGCTGGCCGTTGCAGCCAAGGCCGCCAGCTTTGCGCCCGCAAAAGCCAGGTTCTCGACCTGGCTCTACACCGTGCTGCGCAACCGCGTGCTGGACCATGTTCGGGCGCGTCCGCCGCAGGGAGACGACGAGGCCGACCCGGATCAACTGGCCTCGGCCGCCGCCGGGCCGGAGCAGCTGCTGGCGTCCAAACGCCTGGTCCAGGCCGTTGAGGGTGCCCTGCTGCGCCTGTCCGTCGAGCAGCGGGAGGCATTCTTGCTCTTCACCGTGGTCGAGCTCAGCCTCGCCGAGATTGCCGACGTGACCCAGGCCCATCCCGAAACCGCCAAGACCCGGCTGCGCTATGCGCGCGAGGCCCTGCGGCACCGTTTGAGCGAGTGGCGCGATGGCTGAGTTCGATCCCACCACGCCCAACGACGCGGCCGAGGCTGCGTATCGCGAAGCCCTGCTCGGTGACGACGCGGGCCGCGAGCAGCGACGTGCACGGCTGATGGCGGCGCTGCCCCGGCCGGATGTGGCCGCTGCCGTGCCCGTCGCCGAGAACGCCTTGGCCTGGCGCTGGCAACCCTATGCGCTGGGCCTGCTCATGATGGGGCTGCTGGTGGCGGCAGCACTGGTCTTGAAAGGACGAAACACCGAGCCGCGACCGGAAGCCGATCCGCGGCTGGCCGCGGCCGCGCCCGCATCGACGGCGGCCGTGGTGGTGGCCCAAGCCAGCCCGGCCGTCGAGCCCCAGCCCGCGCCTGCCGCTGAAGCGCCCCGCACAATGGCCAAGGCCAGCCTTGCCAAGCCGCGTGCCGAACGGTCTGCTCCTGCCATGATGGCGGATGCGACGCCGCCGCGGTTGCAACGGCAGGCGGAGGTGAGTGCGGGCACGGCCAAACCGGAGCCACCTGTGATGCCGTCGCCACTGGCCGAGCCGGTGATGGCTGCCGCGCCACCACCCGCTGCACCGGCGGTAGCTGCCGCGCCGTTGCCGCCCCGAGCTGTGGCCGACGCGTCCAGCCAGGCCGAGATGCTGGCGCGGTCGGAAGCAGTTTCAAGCGGGGTCGCGGCCAGGTTTCGAGCGGCGCCGCAGATGGCCCAAAGCCTGGCCGCCTCCGACGTCGCCGAATCGGCGAAAGCCACCATGCCGGCCAATGCCTTCCTGTTGGCGGCTGCCGATCACGCTGACCTGGCGACGGCACGCTCGGCGCTGAAGGCCGGCGCTTCGGTCCACCTGCGTGACAACCAGGGCCGCACGGTTCTCATGCTGGCCGCGCGCACCGGGTCGCGCGAGATGGTGAACCTGTTGCTCGCTGCCGGCGCCCGCAAGGCAGACCGCGATCCCCAAGGCTGGACGGCCGCAGACCATGCCGACGCTCAAGGGCATGGCGATCTGATGCACGTCCTGCGCTAGGCGCCCCACAGGGCGCAAAAAAGCCCGCCGGGCTGGCGCGCGGCGGGCTGGCTTTTGAAGCCTTCAGCCTCAGGCCGCCACGGCCTTGGCCGTGTCCGCGTACTCCTCGATCTGGTCGAAGTTCAGGTACTTGTAGATCGAGGCGCCGTCCTTGTTCACGACGCCCATCGCCTCGTGGTACTCCTGCACCGAGGGGATGTGGCCCAGCTTCGAGGCAATCGCCGCCAGCTCGGCCGATGCCAGGAACACGTTGGTGTTCTTGCCCAGGCGATTCGGGAAGTTGCGGGTGGAGGTGGATACGACGGTCGCGCCTTCGCGCACCTGGGCCTGGTTGCCCATGCACAGGCTGCAGCCCGGCATTTCGGTACGCGCACCGGCCGTTCCGAAGGCGGCGTAGTGGCCTTCCTTGATCAGCTCGCTCTGGTCCATCTTGGTGGGCGGAGCGACCCACAGCTTGACCGGGATGTCGCGCTGGCCGCCCAGCAGCTTGGCCGCGGCGCGGAAGTGGCCGATGTTGGTCATGCACGAGCCGATGAAGGCCTCGTCGATCTTGGTGCCGGCGACTTCGGACAGGAACTTGGCGTCGTCCGGGTCGTTGGGGCAGCAGAGGATGGGCTCCTTGATGTCGGCCAGGTCGATCTCGATGACGTGGGCGTACTCGGCGTCCTTGTCGGCTTCCAGCAGTTCCGGGTTGGCCAGCCAGGCCTCGACCTTCTCGATGCGGCGTTGCAGCGTCTTGGCGTCGGCATAGCCGTCGGCGATCATGTTCTTCATCAGCACGACGTTGCTGGTGAGGTACTCCTTGATCGGCGCGGGGTTTAGCTTGATCGTGCAGCCGGCGGCCGAGCGCTCGGCGGAGGCGTCGCTCAGCTCGAAGGCTTGCTCGACCTTCAGGTCAGGCAGGCCTTCGATTTCCAGGATGCGGCCCGAGAAGGCGTTTTTCTTGCCGGCCTTGGCAACCGTCAGCAGGCCGGCCTTGATGCCGTACAGCGGGATAGCGTGCACGAGATCGCGCAGCGTCACGCCGGGCTGCATCTCGCCCTTGAAGCGCACCAGCACCGACTCGGGCATGTCCAGCGGCATGACGCCGGTGGCGGCGCCGAAGGCCACGAGGCCGGAGCCGGCGGGGAAGGAGATGCCGATCGGGAAACGGGTGTGCGAATCGCCGCCGGTGCCAACCGTGTCGGGCAGCAGCAGGCGGTTCAGCCAGCTGTGGATGACGCCGTCACCCGGGCGCAGCGACACGCCGCCGCGGTTGCTCATGAAGGCGGGCAGCTCGCGGTGGGTCTTGACGTCCACCGGCTTGGGATAGGCGGCCGTATGGCAGAACGACTGCATGACCAGGTCGGCCGAGAAGCCCAGGCAGGCCAGGTCCTTCAGCTCGTCGCGGGTCATCGGGCCGGTCGTGTCCTGCGAGCCGACCGTCGTCATCTTGGGTTCGCAGTAGGTGCCGGGGCGAACGCCCTGGCCCTCGGGCAGGCCCACGGCGCGGCCGACCATCTTCTGCGCCAGCGTGAAGCCGGCCTTGGTCGCCACGGGCGGCGAGGGCAGGCGGAACAGCGTGGACGCGGGCAGGCCCAGGAACTCGCGCGCCTTGGCGGTCAGCGAGCGGCCGATGATGAGGTTGATGCGGCCACCGGCGCGCACTTCGTCGAAGAGCACATCGCTCTTGAGCTTGAACTCGACCAGCGTCTCGCCGTTCTTCACCAGCTTGCCGTCATAGGGCAGCACGTCGATGACGTCGCCCATTTCCAGCTTGGACACATCCACCTCGATCGGCAACGAGCCGGAGTCTTCCTGCGTGTTGAAGAAGATCGGTGCGATCTTGCCGCCCAGCGTGACGCCGCCGAAGCGCTTGTTCGGCACGAAGGGGATGTCCTGGCCCGTGGCCCAGATGACGCTGTTGGTGGCGGACTTGCGCGAGGAGCCGGTGCCGACGACGTCGCCCACGTAGGCGACCAAGTTGCCCTTCTTCTTCAGGTCCTCGATGAACTGCATCGGGCCGCGCTTGCCGTCTTCCTCGGGCTTGAAGGCCGCACCGCCAGCAGAACCAAAGTCCCCACGGGTGTTCTTCAGCATCGCCAGGTAGTGCAGCGGGATGTCGGGGCGGCTCCAGGCATCGGGCGCCGGCGACAGGTCGTCGGTGTTGGTCTCGCCGGGCACCTTGAAGACGGTGACGGTGATCTTCTTCTCGACCTCGGGGCGGCTGGTGAACCACTCGGCATCGGCCCAGCTCTTCATCACCTCCTGCGCCTTGGCATTGCCGGCCTTGGCCTTGGTGGCCACGTCGTTGAAGAAGTCGAACATCAGCAGGGTCTTCTTCAGGCCTTCAGCGGCCACACCGGCGACTTCGGCGTCGTCCAGCAGCTCGATCAGCGGATGCACGTTGTAGCCGCCCACCATGGTGCCGAGCAGCTCGGTGGCCTTGGCCTTGGAGATCAGGCCGACCTTGATGTCGCCGTGCGCGACAGCGGCCAGGAAGCTGGCCTTGACCTTGGCGGCGTCGTCCACGCCCGGGGGCACGCGGTGGGTCAGCAGGTCCAGCAGGAAGGCGTCTTCACCGGCGGGCGGAGCCTTGATCAGCTCGATCAGCTCGGCGACCTGCTTGGCATCCAGGGCGAGGGGCGGGATGCCGAGGGCGGCACGTTCGGCGGCGTGTTGGCGGTAGGCGGACAGCATGGGGGAACTCCTGGCGGAACGGGGATGGAAAAGGAATCAGGCGGCTCCAGGCACGATGACCTTGAGACCCTTGAAGTAGTCGCGGAAGAAACCTTGATCGCGGCTGATCAGTGCCTGGCATTGCAGCAGGGCGTGGGCGCCGATCAGGAAGTCGGGAACGGTGCGCGGACCGGTGGGTGCCTGGCCGGAGGCCTTGCGGCGCTCCTTGTAGCGGCGCTGCATTTCGCCGGCACGAACGGCCGCGCGGGATTCGATGGGAGAGTAGACGATGCCGACGCCTTCCAGCGCATCCAGCAGCTCGGCGCCAAAGCCGAGGCCGGAGACGACTTCGCTGAGCACGACGTCGCAGGCGACGACCGGCCCGCGCGCCAGCGCCTGGCGAAGACAGTCTTCAGCGGATTCGGCGCCCACGTCACCGCCCAGCAGGTCGATGAGAACGGAGGAATCGATGGCGATCACGGCTCGACCGGGTCGCCGGGGGCGCGGCCACGCAGCTCGCGCATGACGTCGTCGGTGGTGACGCCTTCAGGCAGTTTGAAGCGCCCGCGCAGCTTGGCCAGCGCGTCGTCGACGTTCTTGCGCAGGATGATGCGCCCGCCATCAAGCTCGACCTTGAGCGTCGTGCCCTTGGTCAGACCGAGGGCATCTCGGACGGCTTTGGGCAGGGTGATCTGCCCGCGTTCGGCAACGGTGGCTTCCATGGCGCCTCCAGCGGCTGAGCGCCGCGGAGGCGGTGGCTCAGGTATGCATCGAAAAGTATGTATTCATTCTACATACCCAAGCCACGGGTTTCAACAGCAATGACTCACTTGGCCTTGGCTGGCTTGGCCGGTTTCGCAGCCACCGGGGGCGCTGCGGGTGTTTCGGCCGCCGTGGGCGTGATGCCCAGGCCGCTGCGTGCTGCCTCGGCGGCTTCGGCCTCGGGGTCGTTGATCTTGGCAGCCTTGGCGGCTTCGATCAGCTTGATCTGCTCGGGGTGGACGCAGTCGTCGATGAGGCGCTGGCCGATCTTGGTGTCCAGCAGCATGGACTTGTTGGCGATCTGGATCATCAGCGTGCGGCCGGTCACGTCTTCCAGGCGCAGGGCGCCGGTTGACGACAGCACGGGCTTCATCGTGAAGACCTGCTTCTTCCAGGCCACGTTGATGTAGCCGGCCACCTTGGGATGCTTCTCGATCTGCACGGTCTCCTTGAACTCGCAGGCGTAGTCGCCCAGGTAGGCGCGCTCCGCAGCGGCAAGCTGGGCCTCATCGGCATCGACCAGCACAGGCTCGGGCGGCGGCGGCGGTGCCTTCTTGGCGGGCGCGGGCTTGGCCGCGGCCTTGGTTTTTGCGACGGGCTTGGCCGGAGCGGTCTGGGCCAGGGCGGGCAAGGCGGCGCAGAGGATCAGGGCGGCGGCACTGGCACGGAGCGAAGTCATCGGCATCTGGAATCGGGGTGGGAAAGGAGGGTGGAAAAAGCTGGCGAATCATGGCTGCAATGCGGCCGCGCAGCGGTGAAAAGATGTAGGCATTGTCCGCGTGACGGACTGCACGCCGGTTCGTGCCTCACTCGGCGATTACCCCGATGGCTACGGGGAAAAACGCCGATCGCGCTGCGTCGGGCAAGGCGCGCCCGGTGCGCTCGGCGCGCTCCAGCACAGTCCAGAAGTAGCGGTAGCTGGCGCGGTCGTGCAGGCGGTCGTGGAAAGAGATGGGAGCCCATTGCGCGGCTCGTGCGGCAAGCAGCAGCTCGGCCGCTTCGGCCACTTCGTCGGCGGCCGGCGCGAACGCCTCGACGATGGGACGGATCTGGTCGGGATGGATGCTCCACATGCGCGTGTAGCCGAACTCGCGCGCGGCGCGCCGCGCGGCCGCCGCGAGCCGTTCGGCATCGCGGAACTCGGTGACCACGCAGTGCGAAGGCGTCTTGCCAAAGGCATGGGCCGCGGCGGCAATCTCGAGCTTGGCGCGCACGACCAGCGGATGCTCGAACTGGCCGGGCAGCTCCATCGCCGTCTTGGGGATGGCGCCGCCATGGGCCGAGACAAAGTCCATCAGCCCGAAGGACAGCGACTCGATGCGCGGATGGGCGGCGATGCGAAAGACCTCGCGCAGCGCGCCGTGCGTTTCGATCAGCACCTGCAGCGGTAGCCTGGGCTGGGCGTGGCGCTCGCAGGCGGCATCGATGGCGGCCACAGCGCGCTCGACGTCCTCGGCGCTCTCTGGTTTGGGGATCATCAGATAGGCCAGCCTGTCGCCGGCCTTGGCGATCAAGGTGTCGACGTCGGCTTCGAAGGCGGCGTGGCAGAAAGGGTGCACGCGGGCGCCGACGCGGCCGAAGCGGTTGGCCGAGCTCGTTGCCAGTTCGGCGATCAGCAGCGCATGCTCGGCCTCGCCGCCGACCGGGGCGCCGTCCTCGGCGTCCAGCGTGATGTCGAAGACGGGGCCGAGTTCGGCCTGCAGGGCCAGGCTCTTGCGCATGCGGGCCTCGACGCCGCAGTAGTGGTCGACGACCGGCAGCGAGGGCCGAGCGGCTTCGTGGCCGAACAGGGCCTGGCGGGGGTGCAGGAGTGCGCTCATCGCGCCACTGTACCCAGGCCGGCGGCGGCGCCAGATGTGACGCCGGTCGCGAAATCGCGACGTTTGCGGGAACAAGAGGGTGCTTACGCACTGTCATATCTGACCCAGGCGTGACAGCATCTGCGCACAACGATCTCCGGAGACAAAGCCATGCTCAAGCTCGAGTCGCTCAGAGTTTCCCGCCGCTTGGCCCTGCAGACCTTCGGCGCTGTTCTTGGCGTGCTGCTGGTTGCGGCCATCCTGCTGTTCTCGGAGCGGGAATTGATCCTGAACGAGCGCCAGCAGGCGGTGCGCCAGGCGGTCGAGGCGGCGCATGGCGTCGTCTCGCATTTCCACGCCCAGGTTGCGACAGGCAAGCTGTCCGACGAGGACGCCAAGAAGGCGGCCCTCGCCGCCCTGCGGGGACTGCGCTACAGCGGCAACGAGTATTTCTGGGTCAACGACATGAGCCCGATCATGGTCATGCATCCCATGAAGCCGGAGCTGGAGGGCAAGACGCTGAACAACAGCAAGGACCCGACCGGCAAACCGCTCTTCGTCGCGATGGTCGACATCGTCAAGGCCAGTGGCGCAGGCTTCCTGCCCTACATGTGGCCCAAGCCGGGCAGCGAGCAGCCGGTGCCCAAGGTGTCCTACGTCAAGGGCTTCACGCCCTGGAGCTGGATCATCGGCTCGGGCGTCTATGTGGACACGGTCGACGCGGCCATCTGGCAGCGCGTCTGGAAGGTGGGCCTGGGGGTGGGGGTGCTGGCCGGCGTGCTGCTGGTGCTGGGCCTGGCTATCACGCGCAGCATCACGCGCCAGTTGGGTGGCGAGCCCGCGCGCGTCAATGAGATCACGCGCCAACTGGCCGAAGGCGACCTCAGCGTTGACATCGACCTGCAGGGCAGCAGCCATGAGAGCGTCATGCAGGGCGTGAAAGCCATGCGCGACAGCATGGCAAGCATCGTGCAGCAGGTGCGTGACGGCTCGGAGTCGGTGGCCAATGCGAGCTCTGAGATCGCCTCTGGCAACCAGGACCTGAGCGCCCGCACCGAGAGCCAGGCCAGCGCGCTGCAGCAGACGGCGGCCTCCATGGACGAACTCGGCGCCACCGTGCGCAACAACGTCGACAACGCCCAGCAGGCCAACCAGCTGGCGCAGAACGCTTCGCATGTCGCTGCAGAAGGCGGCCAGGTCGTCAAGCAAGTTGTCGACACGATGAAGGGCATCAACGACAGCTCGCGCCGCATCGGCGACATCATCTCCGTCATCGACGGCATCGCCTTCCAGACCAACATCCTGGCGCTGAACGCCGCCGTGGAAGCGGCACGCGCCGGCGAGCAGGGCCGCGGCTTCGCAGTCGTCGCCGGCGAGGTGCGGCTGCTGGCCGGCCGCAGCGCGGAAGCCGCCCGGGAGATCAAGACGCTGATCTCGCAGAGCCTGGAGCGCGTCGACCGCGGCAACACGCTGGTCGATCAGGCGGGCGCGACGATGGACAGGGTGGTCAGCAGCATCCAGCGTGTGACCGACATCATGGGCGAGATCAGCTCGTCCAGTGCCGAGCAGAGTTCGGGCGTGAGCCAGGTTGGCGCGGCCGTCACGCAGATGGACCAGGCCACGCAGCAGAACGCCGCGATGGTGGAGCAAATGGCCGCCGCGGCCGACGGCCTCAAGGTGCAGGCCCAGCAGCTGGTGGAGACGGTGTCGACCTTCCGGCTGCCGGCCACGCGCTGACGCCGTGGCGGGCGTGGCCCAGTTTCGGTTCAGAGCCAAACCCAGGCCGAGGTGCCACCCACCAGGCAGATCGCCACACTCGCGATGGCCATCTCCCGGCGCACCGTGCCGCGCGCGACAAGCAGCACCATCGCGATCTTCACCACCGTGTTGGCAAGCAGGGCCGCCAGCAGCGCCCACGCGGTCCCGGCCGTCGTCAGCGAGCCGTCCTTCTGGCCGCTGAGCGAAAGCACGATCGCGTCAACGTCTGCCGCGCCAGCGAGCGCCGAGATCGCAAGCAGGCCGCCGCTCGGGAATTGCTGCTGGGCCAGCTTCGTCACGACGAGGACGACGGCGAACAGGATGCCGAACCGGATCGCCGCGCCCAGGCTGAATGGGTTCTTCAGAGGTGTGGCTGCCTGGGCGGAGCTGGTTGCGGCGGCCGCTCCGGCGAGATAGTGCCGCAATGCCAGCGCGCCAGTGGCCAGGGCCATGGCCGACAGCGGGGGCCACAAGGCGCCCAGCAGCTGCCGATTGAGGATGGCGATGATCGTCGTCACGCGCAGGAACATGACGAACCAGGCACACAGGATGCCGGCGGCCGCCGCGCTGGCGTTGGCGGAGCTTTCGGCCTTCCGGCTGTCACGTGCGAAATTCAGCGTGGTGGCCGTCGAAGAGACCAGGCCTCCGGCAAGGCCGGTGATGGCAGCGCCTCGCGCCGGCCCCAGCCAGCGCATGCCGATGTAGCCGGCCAGGGAGAGTGCGGAGATCAGCACCACCAGCAGCCACAGCTGGTAGGGGTTCAGTGCGTGCCAGGGGTCCACCGTCTCATTCGGCACGAGGGGCAGCACGATGACCGACGCAATCAGCAGCTTGATGCCTGCAAGGATGTCATCGAGGCCGACCCGCTCCACCAGGGCGTGCAGGGGCTGCTTGAAGGCGAGGACTGCCGACAACGCCACGGCCAGGGCCACGGCCAGCGCCTGATTGCCGGTCGCCGCCATGCCGCCCAGAAGCACGACGAGCAAGGCGGCGATCTCGCTGGTCATGCTGGGAGGTGCATCCTTGCCATCCCGGCGCCACAGCGCGTGGCTGGCAATTGCCATTGCGCTCGCGCACACGAGCACTGCCACGAAGAGCCACTGAAGCTGCAACTGCTGCCCGAGCCAGGCCGACGCCGCGCCGGACAAGGCCAGCAGGGCATGGGTGCGGATGCCGCCGATCGTGTGGGAAGGCGCGGCCGGCCGTTTCTTCTCCCGTTCGATGCCGACCAGGATGCCGATGAGGAGGGCGACGAAGAAGCGGCCGGCGAGATCAGGCGTCATGCCCGCTGCCTTTGGCGCCGCCCGGCCGGCCTTGCGAGGCTGAATTCATTGGCATGCGTGTCCCTCGATTGGCGGCTGCCTCGCAGCCCTGACGACGAGTCAATCTATTCGGCCAGTGCAGCGCAGGCGTTGATCCCAGTCAATCCGCAACGTGCGGCGATCGATGCAGCGGCCAGGTCGGGGCTTCAGTCGTCCGGCTTGATCCAGCGCAATCCATTTGCCGGTGGGCTGCCTAGCATGGCTCTTCGCCGACCAAGGATTGCCCAAGATGGAAACTCAGACTCAAGCGCACCTGCCCATGCTGCGCCAACTGCTGCTGTACCGCCAGACCGAGCTGCGAGCCGAGGTTCATGCGGCGCAGCTGGCACGTCAAGCGGTGCAGACGCAGTCCCAGGAGGTGCGGGATCTCAAGGACGACGCTGAACTCATGCAGCGCCAGCAGACCGAGGACTTCCAGGCCGCCCGGGACTTGCGGGAGCTGCAGGACGTTGACGACGCGCTGGGTCGCCTGGCCGCGGGAAGCTATGGCGACTGCGCCAACTGCGGCGAGGCTATTCCCGTGGCGCGCCTCACGGCCCTGCCGTCCGTGCGGCTGTGCGCAGGCTGCCAGGCGGTCCGGGAGCATCTGTCATGAATGCGAACGGCGTGGGGCGGTACCGTCTGGCCCTCGCGTCACTCGCCGCGGCCGCACTGGCCGCCGGTTGCGCCGTAGAGGTGCAAAACGCCAAACCCGCCCGGGAGCTGGCGCGCCGCGCCTTGCCGGAAGGCGAGGTCTATATCGGCTGGCGGGTGTTCCAGCAGAAGTGCGCGACCTGCCACGGCCCGGCGGCGACCGGTACGGCGGCCGGCCCCGACCTGCTGCCCAGACTCCGCGAGATGGGCTCGCACCAGTTCGTGAGCCTGGTGCTCAGGCGCTATGACTGGATCCTCGCGGCGGCGGAGTCCGACCCGCAAGGCGCCTCGCAGAGCGCCCTGGTTGAAAAGGTTCTGCAGGGCCGGGAAGCGGCGCTGGTGATGCCTGCCTGGCAGGGCGACCCCACCGTGACGGCCCACATCATCGACCTCTACGCCTATCTGTCGGCCCGGGCCGACGGTGTGCAGGGCGCGGGCCGCCCTTCGCGGCCGCGGGCGCCCGACTGAGGGGCCGCTTTCAGGTCCTTCGCGGCAGGGGAATGCCATGCTTCAAGAAAATGTCGCTCTGATGACGGGCTGCACCTCGGGGATCGGTCTTCCAGCCTTCGATGGTGGCCGCCTTGCACGCTGAGAGCGAGGCGCCGACCGGCGCAGGCATCCCCGCGTCACCGCCACAGGCAACCCAGTCCACGCCCACGCTGCCTCGAGGACTGAGCGACGCGCAGGCCCGCCAGCGCTTGTCGCTCCATGGCCCCAACGAGGTGGGCGACACGCAAAAGCGGGGCCTGGCACGCACGCTTCGCGGTGTGTTCAGCGAGCCCATGTTCCTGCTGCTGCTGGCTGCTGCGGCCATCTACCTGCTGCTGGGTGATCTGGGCGAGGGCCTGCTCCTGGCTTTCTTCGCTGTTGTCACGGTGGGCCTCGTCGTCATGCAGGAGCGGCGCAGCGAGCATGCGCTGGCTGCCTTGCGCACGCTGTCTGCACCGCAGGTGCGCGTCGTGCGTGACGGGCGCATGGCACGCATCCCGGCGCGTGAGCTGGTGCCTGGCGACATCTTCCTGGTCGGGGAGGGCGAGCGGGTCGCGGCCGACGGTATCGTTCGCGAGGCGGTCGGGCTGCAGGTCGACGAGTCGCTGCTGACCGGGGAATCGGTGCCGGTGGACAAACGGGTGTGGCAGGTGCAAGACGGCCTGGCCATGGCGTCGCCCGAGCGCAATGCCAGTGCTTTCGTGTACGCGAGCACCCTGGCCATCACGGGCCACGCCGTCATCGAGTCGGTGGCCACCGGCGCAGGCACGCAGGTCGGTCGCATCGGCGCATCGCTGGCCGCCATTGAAACGGCACCAACGCCCCTGGAGCAGCATCTGCGCCGACTGGTGCGTGTCTTTGGCCTGGCTGCCGCCGCCATTTGCGCAGTGATCGTGGTGGTTTACGGCCTGGTGCACGGCGACTGGATGCAGGGGCTGCTGTCGGCCGTCGCCATCGGCATGGCGATGCTGCCCGAAGAGTTCCCGATGGCGCTCGCCGTCTTCCTTTCGCTGGGCGCCTGGCGGCTGGCTCGCATCAAGGTGCTGGCGCGTCGTCCCGCGGTCATCGAGGCGCTGGGTGCAGCCACGGTGTTGTGCGTGGACAAGACAGGGACCCTTACCGAAAACAGGATGCAGCTGTCCCGCCTGGTGACCGACGAGATGGAGGTCGGGATCGAGGCTGGCAAGGACCTGCCCGAGGCGGCGCATCGGCTGCTCGAGTTCGGCATGCTGGCTTCGCGGCGTGATGGCAGCGACCCGATGGACCGTGCGCTGTTCGCGCGAGGCGATGCCTTGCTGGCAGGCACTGCACACCTGCACCCCGACTGGACGTTGACGCGCGAGTTTCCGCTCAGCCCCGAATTGCTGGCGATGTCGCATGAATGGACGGACGCAGCCGGCCGGCTTCGCGTCGCCGCCAAGGGTGCGCCGGAAGCGGTGTTCGATCTGTGCCACCTCGACCCGCAACGCAGTGCCGATCTCTTGGCCCGTGTGAAGCGCCTGGCCGCACAGGGACTTCGCGTGCTGGCCGTGGCCGAGGCGTGCCCGCCGCGTGGTGAAACGGTGGCGCATCAGCATGACCACGACTTCACGTTGCTGGGCCTGGCAGCCTTCGAGGATCCGCTGCGCGACAGCGTGCCGGATGCGGTCGCGCAGGCGCGGGAAGCCGGCATCGCGGTGGTGATGGTCACCGGCGATCATGCGGCCACGGCACTGGCCATTGCCGAGCAGGCCGGCCTCGACGTGCGTGGGGGCGTCCTGACCGGGGCCGACATCGCCGGTTTCGGAGAGGCCGAGCTCGCCGAGGCCGTGCGGCATGTGCGCGTCTTCGCCCGCGTGATGCCGGAGCACAAGCTCAGGCTGGTGCTGGCGCTGCGGCGCAACGGCGAGACCGTGGCCATGACGGGCGACGGCGTCAATGACGCACCGGCGCTGAAGGCGGCTCACGTCGGTATCGCGATGGGGATACGTGGGACGGACGTCGCGCGCGAGGCCGCCGGCCTGGTGCTGCTGGACGAAGATTTCGGACGCATCGTCGGCGGTGTTCGCATGGGCCGGCGCATCTTCGACAACCTCCGCAAGGTCATGACCTACATCACCGCCATCCATGTCCCGGTGGCCGGACTGGCGCTGCTGCCCCTGCTGCTCGGGCTGCCGCCGCTGATGCTGCCGGTCCATGTGGTGCTGACCGAGATGGTGATCGATCCGGTGTGCTCGCTGGCCTTCGAAGGTGCCGCCGAAGCGCCGGGGCTGATGCGGCGGCCGCCGCGGCGCACAGACGACGGCATCGTGGGCTGGTCGATGTTGTGGCAGGGCTTGGCGCAGGGAAGCTGCCTGCTCGCGGCGACCCTTGGCGTTTACATGCTGGCGTTGCAGGCCGGGCGTGACACCGACGTGGCCCGCACGCTGGCGGTGGTCGGCCTGACGTTCGGAAACCTGATGCTGGTGGCGGCCAACATGGCAATCGGCAACGGGCTTCGCGCCTTGTCCGGTCGCAGCGCCCGGGCCTTCTGGGCAGTCGCTGCCGTGGCGGCGTCGGCGCTTGCGACCGCCGTGCTGGTGCCAGGCCCGAGGCGCCTGCTGCATTTTGGCGTTCCGGCGCCCGGGGACCTCTTGCTGGCCTGGGTGACGGTGGCGCTGGCAGTGGGTGCCGGGATCACATGGAGCGGATGGCTGCGCAGCGCCTCGGCGTCAAGGCGGCCAAGCTGAAGCCGGCGGCAGTTGGCATCGGGCGCCCCTGGGCCTGCGAAAGGCGGCTCAGTCGGCGCTCGCGCCGATCTGGCGCATCCGCTTGAGCCACTTCGCCACGCCGGCTTCGCCCAGGGACTCGACCCCGCCCACCAGCGTTTCGTGAACCGGAGCGAAGCCGACGAAGCCCAGGATGTTGCGTTCCAGTGATTTCAGGCTGTGGGCACGGAAATACCAGCGGTAGACGAGTGCCGGCATGCCCATGGTCACGACCACCCTCGCGGAACGGCCCTTGAGCAGCTTGCCGCCGGCCGCCCCATCGCCCGCCTTGCCCAGCGCAAAGCCGGGGCGCGCCACCTGTTCGAGAAAGGCCTTCAGCAAAGCCGGCATGTCGCCCAGCCACAGCGGGAAGAACAGCACCACGTGGCTGGCCCAACGGATGTGCTCCTGTGCGGGCAGCAGCGAAGCGGGCAGGGCGCCGTGGTCCCATTCGTCTTTGCTGCGAAGCAGCGGGAAATCCAGCGTCGCCACGTCCATGAGGCGCACGTCATGGCCCGCTGACCGCGCGCCCTCGGCATAGGCATCCGCCAGCGCGTGGCAGAGGTGGCCTCGGGTGGCGTCAGGGTGCCCGAGGATGAGGAGAACGCGTCGCGCATGGGTATTCATCACCCAAGGCTAGCGAGGTGGAGCTTGCGCCGCGTTGCGCGGGATCAATAGGCTCAGCTTCCAGGGCGTCACCGACTGAAGAACGGAAGCCCGACCCGGCGGCAGCGAGAAACCCCTGCTTTCATTGACCGGGGTCAACCACGCCACCGTCGCCGTCGAGAAACATCTGGCGCACGCAACGGCGCCACGGCGTCAATGGAGAAACAGCATGGGAATCAAGAGCATCCTCGTTCACCTCGACAGTGGAGTGAACGTCCAGGGCCGCGTGGACGCTGCCGCGGCGCTGGCCCTGCGGTACGAGGCTCATCTCATCGGCCTTGCGCCGGCCGGGTGGTACGCCCTGCCGCCCGAAGGCGCCGGAGGCGGGGGGCTTGCCGCCTATCAGCAGGCGGCGATGAATGAACTGCGCAGCCGGGCACTCGACTGCGCGCGCCTCTTCCAGGAACGGGTCTCGCTCCTGGGTGTGACCTCCTATGAAGGCCGCGTCGAGATGGGCTATGCAGGTGAAGTGATGACGCTTGCAGCGCGCTACTGCGACCTGGCCGTGGTCTCCCAGCTGAATCCCGATGACGCGTGCAACGGCCAGTCGGCGCAGATGGCGCAGGAAATGCTGCTGCGCTCGGGCCGGCCGCTGCTGGTGCTGCCGTTCGCGGGCGAGTGCGAGGTGCCGGCCGCGTCACGGGTGCTGGTCGGGTGGGACGGCAGCCGCGAAGCCGCACGGGCCATGCGTGATGCGCTTCCTCTGCTGAGGCAGGCGGCGAGTGTCGAGGTGGCCGTGTTCGAGACGCCTGAAGACGTGGGGCGCAATCACGGCCAGATGCCGGGCGCCGACATCGGGCTCTGGCTTGCGCGTCATGGGCTGAAGGTGAAGGTCAGCTATGTGCCCATCAAGGTGGCGGCGGGCGAAGCGCTGTTGTCGCACGCGGCGGACATGGGTGCCCAGCTGATCGTCGCCGGTGGCTACGGCCATTCGCGCCTGCGCGAGGCTGTGCTCGGCGGCGTGACGCGCACGTTGATGGCCAGTTCGCCCGTGCCGGTGTTGCTTTCGCACTGAGCATGCTGGGCGGCATTGCGGCCGCTCAGTGCTGCTGTCAGGCCGTGACCGGCAGTAGGACGCCGGCGGCACCTTCGCCGACTAGCTAGCGAACCAGCAGCACGGGCGCCTTGGTATGGGCCAGCAGGCGCGCGGACACCGAGCCCAGCACGGCACCGGCGAAAGCCCCGTGACCATGCGAGCCCATGACCAGCAGGTCCGGAGCCTCTTCATTGACGATCTCGGCCAGTACCTCGGCGGGATGGCCGACCGCGTGGTGCTCACGCAGGCTCCAGCCCTGCATGGCAGCGAACTCGCGCACCGGCTTGAGCACCTTCTCGCCTTCGTCGGCGTAGTACGTCTGCAAGGTGTCGTGCGGCAGGAAGCGGGCCGCATGCGGCGGCACCTGGGCCGTCACATTCAGGGCGACGAATTCGTGGTGTTTGCCCACGAGTTCGTCGTGGGCGGCGAGGTAGCTGAGCATTCGCTTGGTGTACGCGCTGCCGTCGACTGCAAGAACGATCTTCATGGCGGCTCCTGGGTGAATCCGGGGCAGGGCAGATCCTGCGCGCCCGGGCCGGGGGCCGACTTGCGCTTTGTCAATCGATCCGGCTGACCCGGCCGCGCTTTTTGGGCAGCGCGGGGCTGTCGCAGCGAGCGAAAGCAAAAAAAAGACACCCTCGCAAGGGTGTCTCGCAGCTGGCTGACGGGCGAGCCCGCCGTCGATGCCGCCTCAGAGCAGGTGCTTGACGCCGTCCTGCTCGTCCGTCAGTTCCTTCAGCGTCTTGTTGATGCACTCTTGCGAGAACTCGTCGATGCTGATGCCCTGCACGATCTTGTACTCGCCGCCTTCGCAGGTGACGGGGTAGCCGAACATGACTTCCTTGGGGATGCCGTATTCGCCGCCCGAGGGGATGCCCATCGTCACCCACTTGCCGTTGGTGCCCAGCGCCCAGTCGCGCATGTGGTCGATGGCGGCATTGGCGGCCGAAGCGGCCGACGACAGGCCGCGAGCGGCAATGATGGCCGCGCCGCGCTTGCCGACGGTCGGCAGGAAGGTGTTGCGGTTCCAGTCTTCGTCGTTGATCAGCGCCTTGACCGACTGGCCGTCGATGGTGGCGTTGCGGTAGTCGGCGTACATCGTGGGCGAGTGGTTGCCCCAGACGGCCAGCTTCTCGATCGAGCCGACCGGCTTGCCGGTCTTGGAGGCGATTTGCGAGGCAGCGCGGTTGTGGTCCAGGCGCAGCATGGCGGTGAAGTTCTTGGCCGGCAGGTCCGGGGCCGACTTCATGGCGATGTAGGCATTGGTGTTGGCGGGGTTGCCGACCACCAGCACGCGCACGTTGCGCGAGGCGACGGCGTTCAGGGCCTTGCCCTGCACCGTGAAGATCTGGGCGTTCGCGGCCAGCAGGTCGGCGCGTTCCATGCCGGGGCCGCGCGGGCGGGCGCCGACGAGCAGGGCGTAGTCGGTGTCCTTGAAGGCGGTCATCGGGTCGCTGTGGGCCTCGATGCCGGCCAGCAGCGGGAAGGCGCAGTCTTCGAGTTCCATGATCACGCCCTTCAGCGCGTTCTGAGCCTTCTCGTCGGGAATCTCCAGCAGCTGCAGGATGACGGGCTGGTCCTTGCCCAGCATTTCGCCGGAGGCGATGCGGAACAGCAGGGCGTAGCCAATCTGGCCAGCTGCGCCGGTGACGGCGACGCGAACGGGTTTCTTGCTCATGGAGATCTCCGGGGACAGTTGATGAAGCTGGTGTCTAGGCGGCGCCGCGCGCATCGCCTGAAGGCGGGGAAGTGTACGGGCATACCCTGTGCTGCAATGCGCGCATGCCCCCAATGAAGCCAAGGCCGCCCGCCCCCCTGTACGAGCAAATCCGCCAGCTGATCGTTGCGGCGCTGGCAGCGGGCGAGTGGCGGCCGGGCGACGCCCTGCCCAGCGAGGCCGCGCTGGCCGAGCGCTTCCATGCCAGTTCGGGCACCGTCAGAAAGGCGATGGACGAACTGGCAGCGGCCCATGTCGTCGAGCGCCGCCAGGGCGCCGGCACCTTTGTGTCGACGCATACCGCGCCGCGCGACGCCTACCGCTTCCTGCGCCTGGTGGCCGACGATGGCACCACCGGCCTCACGCGCGAGCTGCTGCATTGCCGGCGGGCGCGGGCGACAGCCGAGACGGCGCGGCCCCTGCATCTGCGCACGTCCGAGCCCGTCCTCGAGGTCAGGCGGCTGCTGTTGCGGCGCGGCCGCGCTGTCGTGCTCGACGACCTCTGGCTGCCGGAACGGCACTTCCGCGGGCTCAGCAGCGAAGTCATCAACGCCTACCCCGGCACGTTGTACGCGCTGTTCGAGGAGCGCTTCCAGGTGCACATGGTGCGCGCCGAGGAGAAGCTGCGTGCAGTGGCGGCCACCGCCGAGGCCGCCGAACTGCTGGGTGTTGCCGACGGCGCACCCCTGCTCAGTGTCGAGCGCGTGGCGTTCACCTATGGCGACCGACCGGTCGAATTGCGTCGCGGGCTTTACCACACCGAAGCAGACCACTACCTCAATGAGTTGAACTGAATCTGACAATGCCGCAGTGCAGCAAGTGCGAAGGTTGACGGGGATCTAGGCCCTAGAATCTTTCGGTTTCACATTGATTACGCAGGCTCGACCATGACGGACAGTGTCAAGAAAAGACCGGTCTATACCAATATTCACGTCACACAGATCGTCAGCTACCGCCTCCCGCCTGCCGGCATCGTCTCCATCCTGCATCGCATCAGCGGCTTTCTGATGTTCCTGCTGCTGCCCTTCGTGGTCTGGATGCTGGACAGCAGCCTGAGCACGGAAATCTCCTTCGAGACCTTCACGAACGTGTTCGTGGCCGGCTTCGCAGGCATCCCGGGCTGGTTCGTCAAGCTGGTGGCGCTGGGCCTGATCTGGGGCTATCTGTTCCATTTCATCGCCGGCGTGCGCCACCTGTGGATGGACGCGACGCACAGCGTCAGCAAGGCCCAGGGCCACAACTCGGCAATGGTCACACTGGTCCTCAGCACGCTGCTGACGTTGCTGCTGGGCGCCAAGCTGTTCGGTCTGTACTGAGCCCTCGAGGACAACAACAATGAGTACTTTCGGCTCCAAGCGCATCGTCGTCGGTGCGCATTACGGCCTGCGTGACTGGCTCGCGCAACGCGTCACCGCCGTGCTGATGGCCCTGTTTACCGTCGTGCTGCTGGTGCAGGTGCTGATGCCCGGCGCCCTCGGCTATGACCGCTGGGCGGGGATCTTTTCCCAGCAGTGGATGAAGGTCATCACCTTCGTGACCATCCTGTCCCTGGCCTATCACGCCTGGGTCGGCATGCGTGACATCTGGATGGATTACGTGAAGCCTGTCGGCGTGCGCCTGGCACTGCAGGTGTTCACGCTCGTTTGGCTTGTGGGTTGCGCTGGTTGGGCGATCCAGGTTCTGTGGAGACTCTGATGGCGCAGCTTGCGACCCGTAAGTTTGATGTGGTGATCGTCGGGGCCGGTGGCTCCGGCATGCGCGCCTCGCTGCAACTGGCATTGGCCGGCCTGAACGTGGCCGTGCTGTCCAAGGTCTTCCCGACCCGCTCGCACACCGTCGCCGCGCAAGGCGGCATCGGCGCGTCCCTGGGCAACATGTCCGAGGACAACTGGCACTACCACTTCTTCGACACCGTCAAGGGTTCGGACTGGCTGGGCGACCAGGACGCCATCGAGTTCATGTGCCGCGAGGCGCCCAAGGTCGTCTACGAGCTTGAGCACTTCGGCATGCCCTTCGACCGCAATGCCGACGGCACCATCTACCAGCGCCCGTTCGGCGGCCACACCGCCAACTACGGCGAGAAGCCCGTGCAGCGCGCCTGCGCCGCGGCCGACCGCACCGGCCACGCGCTGCTGCACACGCTCTATCAGCAAAACGTCAAGGCGCGCACGCAGTTCTTCGTCGAGTGGATGGCGCTGGACATCATCCGCGACGCCGAGGGCGATGCCGTCGGCGTGACCGCGCTGGAGATGGAGACGGGCGAGGTCCAGATCCTGCACGCCAAGACCGTGCTGCTGGCCACCGGCGGCGCCGGCCGCATCTTCGCGGCCTCCACCAACGCCTTCATCAACACTGGTGACGGCCTGGGCATGGCGGCGCGTGCCGGCATCCCGCTGGAAGACATGGAGTTCTGGCAGTTCCACCCCACCGGCGTGGCCGGCGCGGGCGTGCTGCTGACCGAGGGCTGCCGCGGTGAAGGCGCGATCCTGCGCAACAGCAACGGCGAGCGCTTCATGGAGCGCTATGCCCCGACGCTGAAGGACCTGGCGCCGCGCGACTTCGTGTCCCGCTCGATGGACCAGGAGATCAAGGAAGGTCGCGGCTGCGGTCCCAACAAGGACCATGTGCTGCTGGACATGACCCACCTGGGCGCCGAGACGATTGCCAAGCGCCTGCCGTCGGTGCTGGAGATTGGCCACAACTTCGCCAACGTCGACATCACCAAGGAACCGATTCCTGTCGTGCCGACCATCCACTACCAGATGGGTGGCATCCCGACGAACGTCCATGGCCAGGTCGTCATCCCCAAGAACGGCAAGCCCAACGACATCATCAACGGCCTCTACGCCGTCGGTGAGTGCTCCTGCGTGTCGGTGCACGGCGCCAACCGCCTGGGTACCAACTCGCTGCTGGACCTGCTTGTGTTCGGCCGCGCGGCCGGCAACCACATCGTCGACTTCAACCTGAAGACCAAGTCCCACAAGGACCTGCCCAAGGACGCTGCCGACAAGACCCTGGCGCGCCTGGCGCGCCTGGACTCGGCCACCAATGGCGAGTACTCGCAGGACGTCGCCAACGACATCCGCGCCGCCATGCAGCAGCACGCCGGCGTGTTCCGCACCCAGGCGTCGATGGACGAAGGTGTGGCCAAGATCAAGGAAATCGCCAAGCGTGTCGGCAGCATCGGCCTGAAGGACAAGTCCAAGGTCTTCAACACGGCCCGTGTCGAAGCGCTGGAAGTCGAGAACCTCATCGAAGCCGCCCAGGCCACGATGATCTCGGCCGCCGCCCGCCCCGAGAGCCGCGGTGCCCACGCGCACAACGACTACCCGAACCGCGACGACGCGAACTGGATGAAGCACACGCTGTGGTACTCCGAAGGCAACCGCCTGGACTACAAGCCTGTCAATCTCACGCCGCTGACGGTTGAGTCGGTGCCCCCGAAGGTCCGTACCTTCTGACGCCGCGCCGAGCAAGGATCAAGACATCATGAAGCGCACCTTCCAGATCTACCGCTACGACCCCGACAAGGACGCCAAGCCCTACATGCAGACCCTCGAGGTCGAGCTGGATGGCCATGAGCGCATGCTGCTCGACGCGCTGGTCAAGCTGAAGGCCGTCGACCCGACGCTGTCCTTCCGCCGCTCCTGCCGCGAAGGCGTCTGCGGCTCGGACGCGATGAACATCAACGGCAAGAACGGTCTGGCCTGCCTGACCAACATGCTGACGCTGCCGGGCACCATCACGTTGAAGCCGCTGCCGGGCCTGCCCGTCGTGCGCGACCTCATCGTCGACATGACGCAGTTCTTCAAGCAGTACCACTCGATCAAGCCCTATCTCGTCAACGACAACATCCCGCCCGACAAGGAGCGGCTGCAGTCGCCCGTCGAGCGCGAGGAGCTGGACGGCCTGTACGAGTGCATCCTGTGCGCGAGCTGCTCGACGAGCTGCCCGAGCTTCTGGTGGAACCCCGACAAGTTCGTCGGCCCGGCCGGCCTGCTGCAGGCCTACCGCTTCATCGCCGACAGCCGCGACGAAGCCACCGCGGAGCGCCTGGACAACCTCGAAGACCCGTACCGCCTGTTCCGCTGCCACACCATCATGAACTGCGTGGACGTCTGCCCCAAGGGCCTGAACCCCACGAAGGCCATCGGCAAGATCAAGGAATTGATGGTCCGCCGCGCGGTCTGACGATGGCTGAAGTGATCGGTGAACGGGAACTCTCCAAGCTGCGCTGGCGCTGCCGTCGGGGCCTGCTCGAGAACGACATCTTCATCGAGCGCTTCTTCAACCGTCATCCCGAAGGCATCAGCCTCAGCCATGCCGAAGGCCTGACTGCGCTGATGGACCTGGCCGACAACGACCTTTTGGATCTGTTACTGCGCCGCAAGGAACCCAGTGGTGAAATCGACACCATTGCCGTGCGAGGCGTGCTCGCCGATCTGCGCACCTGACACCAGTTTTTCAAAGCCTCAAAGGACTGCACCATGACCCCGTCCGACGTGAAAGCCACCCTGTCGTTCTCCGACGGCAGCCCCTCGATGGACCTGCCCCTGTACAAGGGCAGCATCGGCCCGGATGTCATCGACATCCGCAAGCTCTACGCGCAGACCGGCAAGTTCACCTACGACCCCGGCTTCCTGTCGACGGCGTCGTGCAACTCGACCATCACCTACATCGACGGCGACAAGGGTGAGCTGCTCTACCGCGGCTACCCCATCGAGCAGCTCGCGGTGAACTGCGACTACCTTGAGACCTGCTATCTGCTGCTGTACGGAGAGCTGCCGAACGCGGCCGAGAAGGCCAATTTCGAAGACCGTGTGATGCACCACACCATGGTCAACGAGCAGATGCAGTTCTTCCTGCGGGGCTTTCGCCGGGACGCCCACCCGATGGCCGTCATGACCGGCCTGGTGGGTGCGATGTCCTCGTTCTATCACGACAGCACCGACATCAATAACCCCGAGCACCGCGAGATTTCGGCCATCCGCCTGATCGCCAAGATGCCCACGCTCGTGGCCATGGCCTACAAGTACACCGTCGGCCAGCCCTACATCTACCCGAAGAACGACCTCAGCTACGCCGGCAACTTCATGCGCATGATGTTTGCCACGCCTTGCGAGGACTACAGCCCCAACCCGGTGCTGGTGCGCGCCATGGACCGCATCTTCACGCTGCATGCCGACCATGAGCAGAACGCGTCGACCTCGACCGTGCGCCTGTGCGGTTCGTCGGGCACCAACCCGTTCGCGGCCATCGCGGCCGGCGTGGCCTGCCTGTGGGGCCCCGCGCACGGCGGCGCCAACGAGGCCTGCCTGAACATGCTGGGCGACATCCAGAAGCAGGGCGGCGTTGCCCGCATCGGCGAGTTCGTCAACAAGGTCAAGGACAAGAACTCCGGCGTCAAGCTGATGGGCTTCGGCCACCGGGTCTACAAGAACTACGACCCGCGCGCCAAGCTGATGCGCGAGACCTGCCACGAAGTGCTGAGCGAGCTGGGCCTGGAAAACGACCCGCTGTTCGAGTTGGCCATGAAGCTGGAAAAGATCGCGCTGGAAGACGAGTACTTCGTTGCCCGCAAGCTGTATCCGAACGTCGACTTCTACTCGGGCATCGTGCAGCGCGCCATCGGCATCCCCGTGCCGCTGTTCACCGCCATCTTCGCGCTGGCCCGCACGGTCGGCTGGATCGCCCAGCTCAATGAGATGATCGGCGACCCCGAGTACAAGATCGGCCGCCCGCGCCAGCTCTTCGTCGGCGCCACGCCGCGCGACGTCAAGCCCATCGCCCAGCGCTGATCGCTGAACGACACTTAGCGCCTCATGCGAACCCCTCGGTCTTCCCGAGGGGTTCTTTCGTTTTGGGAACCCTGATGACCCGTCCTGAGATCCTCGTCCTCGGCAGCGTCAACCGCGACCTCATCGTGCATGCGCCGCGGCTGCCGCTGCCGGGCGAGACGCTGCGCGGCCAGCGCTTCGGCTCCTGCCTGGGCGGCAAGGGCGCCAACCAGGCCGTGGCCGCGGCGCGCCTAGGTGCCCGCGTGGCACTGGCTGCACGGGTGGGCCTGCTGGAGAACGGCGCGGCCATGGTGACCCAACTGATCGCGGAAGGCGTCGACACGCGCGCGATTGCCCAGCCAGCCGACGAGGTGCCCGGCGTGGCGCTCATCGTCGTCGGTGCCGAGGACGCAGAGAACCAGATCGTCACCGTCGCCGGCTCCAACGGCACGCTGCCGCTGGAGCAGGTCGAAGCCCTGGACATGGCGGGTCTGCGCTGGCTGGTCGCCCAGCAGGAGCTACCGCTGCAGAGCGTCGCCCGAGCCTTCGAGCGCGCCCGCGCGGCCGGTGTGAAGACCGTGCTGAACGCCGCACCTTTTCGCGCCGGTTGTGAGGCTTTGTTGCCGCTGGTCGACCTGCTCGTCGTCAATGCGCTGGAAGCCCAGGCCCTGATCACGACGCTGGGCGGTGGCGCCGCCGAACCCGAGACGCTGGCCCGGGCCTTGCGCGCCAAAGGCCCGGCGGCGGTCCTCGTGTCGCTGGGCGCCGAAGGCCTGTGCTGGATCGACGCGGAAGGTGTCCGCCGCGTGCCCGCCCGTGTCGTGAAGGCCGTCGACACCGTCGGCGCTGGCGATACCCTCGTTGGGGCCCTCATCACCGCGTTGGCCGAGGGCCAGCCCATCGAGAACGCGCTCGCCTTCGCCCAGGCCGCAGCGGCCCTGGCCGTGTCCCGCGCCGGCGTGCAGGACGCGATGCCGCGCCGCGCGGAAGTCGAGCAACTCCTCACGCAAACAAACTGAATCCCACAAGGAGAACAAGATGCCCCAGACCCTGCTGCTGCCCCGCTGGATCCTGACCATGAAGGCCGGCGAAGACACGCTGGAAAACCACGCGCTGCTGATCGACGGCGAGCGCATCGCGGCCGTCGGCCCGCGCGAGACGCTGCTGGCCCAGTATCCCCAGGCCGAGCGCGTCGAGCTGCCCGAGCAGATCCTCATTCCCGGCCTCATCAACGCCCATGCCCACTCGGCCATGACGCTGCTGCGCGGCGTGGCCGATGACGTGCCGCTGATGGACTGGCTGCAGAACCACATCTGGCCGCTGGAGAAGAAGTGGGTCAGCGAGGAGTGGACGTATCTGGGCTCCAAGCTCGCGGCCGCCGAAGGCCTGCGCAGCGGCACGACCTACATCAACGACATGTACTTCTTCCCGACCGCGATGGCCCGTGCCGCCGTGGACTCGGGCGTGCGTGCCGCCGTGTCGATGAACGTCATCGACTTCCCCACCGGCTATGCCTCGGGCCCCGACGACTACATCGCCAAGGGCATCGCCGCCTACGAACAGTACAAGGGCGAGAAGCTGCTGGACTGGACGAGTGCGCCGCACGCGCCCTACACGGTGTCCGACGAGACCTTCATCAAGCTGCGCGACCTGGCCGAGAAGCTGGACATCCAGATGCATTGCCACATCCACGAGACGGCGGGCGAGGTGGAAGACGGTTTGAAACAGTTCGGCGTGCGGCCGCTGGAACGGCTGACTAAGCTGGGACTGATGAACGAACGCATGATCGCGGTCCACATGGTCCACCTGAATAACGCCGAGATCGAGCTGATGGCCAAGAACGGCGTGCACCTGGTGCACAACCCCAACTCCAACCTGAAGCTGGCTTCGGGCGTCATGCCGCTCCAACGCCTGGAAGCCGCTGGCGTCAATACGGTGCTTGGCACCGACGGCGCAGCGTCCAACAATCGTCTCGACATGTTCGGTGAGATCCGCTCAGCAGCGCTGTTAGCCAAGGGCATCACTGGCGACCCGACCGTGGCCACGGCGCGCACCGCTTTGGAGATGGCGACCATCCGTGCCGCCAAGGCCATGGGCCGCGCCGACGACCTCGGTTCGCTGGAGGTCGGCAAGCTGGCCGACTGCGTCGCCGTGTCGCTGGACAGCGTCGAATGCCAGCCCGTGTACAACGCCGCGGCGCAGCTTGTCTATGTTGCCGGCCGCGAGCACGTCAGCAATGTCTGGATCGGCGGCCGCCAGGTGCTGCGTGAGCGCCAACCGGTCACGATCGATGTGCCGGCACTGATGGCCGAGGTGCGCGACGTCGTCGGCCGAATGAAAGCGCCATGACCAGAGCGTGGAGCCAGCACGGCCGCTTCAGCCTCAATTGGCGTGGCGATGTGCTGGTTCTGCGCCTTGAAGGGACCTGGAACGAGGTGGCCGCCACGCGGCTGCGCCAAGAGGGCGGCCGCCTGGCTCGTGAGCGTGCCGGCCGTCCCTGGGGCCTGCTGAGCGACACCGCCGCCTGGGAAGGCGCCACGCCCGAGGCGCTGGATGGCATCTGGGCCTTTTTCGAAGACGCCCTGGCCCATGACCTCGCCGCGGCGGCCACGGTCATCCCCGACAGTTTCCAGGCCCTCATCATCCAGCCGATGGCAGCCCGCGCCGCCACGCTGACCAACTTCCACGGGTGCGCCAGCGTCGCCGAGGCCGAGGCCTGGTTGCGCAGTCGCGGTCTCAGTCTGGGCGCGTAGCCGGCGCGGCGCTTGCGGCCGCCTAGAATGCTGGTTTCCCCTTACGCCGGCCGCGCGGCCCCGCCTCCCGACGCCATGACCCGCACCCTGCATCTGCAATGTTTCGAGGGCGGCAACGCCTTGTCCGCCTTCCGTGCCCAAGCCCTGCTGGGCCGGCTGCAACAGGTCAACGAGCGCATCAGCGCCGTCAGTGCCCGCGCGGTGCACTGGGTCTGGACGGACACGGCGATGGCCGGCGATGCGCTCCAGCGCTTCGAGGCGCTGCTGACCTATGGCGAACCGGCCGCAGCTGCAGCCACCGGCGACCTCGTCGTCGTCGCGCCGCGCTTCGGTACGGTCAGCCCCTGGGCGTCCAAGGCCACCGACATTGCACGCAACTGCGGCCTGGCGCTCAAGCGCGTCGAGCGCGTCGTTGAATACCGCGTCGCCCTCAAGCCCGGCCTGCTCGGCGGCGCCAAGTCGCTGAGCGAAGCCGACCTGCAGGCCTGCGCCGAACTGCTGCATGACCGCATGACCGAGTCGGTGTGCTTCACCCGCGAAGCCACCGCCCATCTGTTCGACGAACGCACGGCCGAGCCGCTCGCGCATGTCGACGTACTCGGCCAGGGCCGCGCGGCGCTGGAGAAGGCCAATGTTGAATTCGGCCTGGCGCTGTCGGCCGACGAGATCGACTACCTCGACACCAACTTCAGGAAGCTCGGCCGCAACCCCAGCGACGTCGAACTGATGATGTTCGCCCAGGCCAACAGCGAGCACTGCCGTCACAAGATCTTCAATGCGAGCTTCATCGTCGATGGCGAGGCCCAGCCGCTGAGCCTGTTCGGCATGATCCGCAACACCGAGAAGCTGAACCCGCAGCACACGGTCGTCGCCTACTCGGACAACGCCGCCATCATGGAAGGCCACGCCATCCAGYGCTGGATGGCCGCCGACGCGCCGGGCTCGGCCTACACGGCCCGCGCCGAGCAGGCCGAGGTGCTGATGAAGGTGGAGACGCACAACCACCCGACGGCCATCTCGCCCTTCCCGGGTGCGTCCACGGGCGCTGGCGGCGAGATCCGCGATGAAGGCGCCACCGGCCGCGGTTCCAAGCCCAAAGCGGGCCTGACCGGCTTTTCGGTGTCCAACCTGCATCTGCCGGGTTTGAACGAGCCCTGGGAGCAGAACCCCGTGGGCAAGCCGGCGCATATCGCGTCGGCGCTGCAGATCATGATCGAGGGCCCGCTCGGTGGCGCGGCCTTCAACAACGAGTTCGGCCGGCCGAATCTGGCGGGTTATTTCCGCGTCTACGAGCAGACCGTGGACGGCGTGCGCCGCGGCTATCACAAGCCCATCATGATTGCCGGCGGCCTGGGCACCATCCGCTCGGACCTGACGAGGAAGATCGAGTTCCCGGCCGGCAGCCTGCTGATCCAGCTGGGCGGCCCCGGCATGCGCATCGGCATGGGCGGCAGCGCGGCCAGTTCGATGGCGGCGGGCACCAACACGGCCGACCTGGACTTCGACTCCGTGCAGCGCGGCAACCCTGAGATCGAACGGCGTGCGCAGGAGGTCATCAATCACTGCTGGGGCCTCGGGCAAGAGAACCCGGTGCTGGCCATCCACGACGTCGGCGCGGGCGGCATCTCGAATGCCTTCCCGGAACTTGTCAACGACGCCGGCCGCGGCGCGCGCTTTGACCTGCGCAAGGTGCCGCTGGAGGAGTCGGGTCTCGCGCCGAAGGAAATCTGGTGCAACGAGAGCCAGGAGCGCTATGTGCTGGCCATCGCGCCGGGCAGCCTGGATCGTTTTGCGGCGATGTGCGCGCGTGAGCGCTGCCCCTTCGCCGTCGTCGGCGTCGTCACCGAAGAGCGCGACCTGAAGCTGGTCGATGGCGACACGGAAGTGACCGACCACCCCATCGACATGCCCATGGACGTGCTGCTCGGCAAGCCGCCCAAGATGCAGCGCGACGTCAAGCGCGTGGCCCGCAGCGGCGGCGCGCTGGACCTGTCCGGTGTCAAGCTGGAGCAGGCGGCGTTCGACGTGCTGCGCCACCCGACCGTTGCAGCCAAGCGCTTCCTCGTCACCATCGGCGACCGCACCGTGGGCGGCCTGAACCACCGCGACCAGATGGTCGGCCCCTGGCAGGTGCCGGTGGCGGACTGCGCCGTCACGCTGGCCGACTTCAACGGCTTTGCCGGCGAAGCGATGAGCATGGGCGAGCGCACGCCGCTGGCGTCCGTCAACGCGCCGGCTTCCGGCCGCATGGCCGTGGCCGAGGCCATCACCAACCTGCTGGCCGCGCCCTTCGAGCTGCCGCGCGTGAAGCTCAGCGCGAACTGGATGGCCGCCTGCGGCGAAGCGGGTGAAGACGCTGCGCTGTTCGACACGGTCAAGGCCGTCGGCATGGAGCTGTGCCCGGCGCTGGGCATCTCGATCCCGGTCGGCAAGGACTCCTTGTCGATGCGCACCAAGTGGGATGGCCAACAGGTCACCGCGCCGGTGTCGCTGATCGTCACGGCCTTTGCCAGCATCGCCGACGTTCGCGGCACGCTGACGCCGGAATGGCAGCGCGAGGACTCGTGCGCCATCCTCATCGACCTCGGCCAGGGCCAGCACCGCATGGCCGGATCGATCCTGGCGCAGACGCTGAACCAGTTCGGCGCCGATGTGCCCGACCTGGACGAGCCCAAGCTGCTGGTTTCGCTGGTCAATGCCATCAACGAACTGCGCACCGAGAGCAAGCTGCTGGCCTATCACGACCGTTCGGACGGCGGCCTGTGGGCGGCTGCCTGCGAAATGGCCTTTGCTGGCCAGACCGGCCTGAGCCTGAACGTGGACATGCTGGTCACCGAAGGGGACGGCATCAGCGACAGCCGCGCCGACATGGGCGACTCCAAGAACTGGGCCGCCCAGGTCAGCGCCCGTCGCGAGGAGCTGACGCTGCGCGCGCTGTTCAGCGAGGAACTGGGCGCGTTGATCCAGGTGCGCGCGGCCGACCGCGACGCCGTCATGCAGGTGCTGCGCGCGCATGGCCTGTCCAAGCATTCGCATGTCGTGGCCAAGCCGAATGCGGCGCGACAGATGGAAGTCTGGCGCGATGCGAAGAAGGTCTTTGCTGCTGACCTCTCGGCGCTGCAGCAGACCTGGGATGAGGTGAGCTGGCGGATCGCCAAACTGCGCGACAACCCGGCCGGCGCCGATGCTGAACACGCGGCGGCTGGCAAGGCGGATGACCCTGGTCTGCACGTGCACCTGACGTTCACGCCGGAAGCACCGTTCGTCTCAACGGGTGCCCGCCCCAAGGTCGCCATCTTGCGCGAGCAAGGCGTGAACTCGCATGTCGAGATGGCCTATGCGATGTCGCTGGGCGGCTTCGACAGCTTCGACGTGCACATGAGCGACCTGCAGTCGGGTGCCGTCAAGCTGGACGCCTTTGCAGCCTTCGTCGCTTGCGGCGGCTTCAGCTATGGCGACACCCTGGGCGCCGGCGAAGGCTGGGCGCGCAGCATCATGTTCAACCCGGTGCTGACCGAGCAGTTCCGTGCCTTCTTCTCCCGCTCCGACACCCTGGCCCTGGGCGTCTGCAACGGCTGCCAGATGCTGGCCGCACTCGCGCCCATCATCCCGGGCGCCGACGCCTGGCCGCGCTTCACGCGCAACCAGAGCGAGCAGTACGAGGCCCGCCTCGCGTTGGTCGAGGTGCTGGATTCGCCCAGCGTCTTCTTCAAGGGCATGGCCGGCAGCCGCGCGCCCATCGCCGTCGCTCACGGCGAGGGCTTTGCGAACTTCGCGCGCCAGGGCGATGCGAGCAAGGTCATCCAGGCCATGCGCTTTGTCGATAACCACGGCCAGGCGACCGAGGCCTATCCGTTCAACCCGAACGGCAGCCCGGGCGGCTTGACCTCGGTGACGACGGCCGATGGCCGCTTCACCGCGCTGATGCCTCACCCCGAGCGTGTCTTCCGCAACGTGCAGATGAGCTGGACCAGCGGCGACCGCGCGCTGCACAGCCCTTGGTTGCGAATGTTCCAGAACGCGCGCAAGGCGTTCGGTTAAGCGGCGTCGACTTCGAGCAACAGCCGGTCGAGGCCTTCTTCGGTGCCACGCCGGCGCTGCTCCAGGTCCATATGCCCGTCGAGATAGGCGAGCTGCTCGGTCAGCTTCAACGTCGAGCCAGCCGGGCTGTTGGAGAACTCCACGGTGACCAGTGAGGCCGACAGCGCGCGACCGTCCGCCGCCATCGAGTAGGCAAAGACGATGCGCGCCTGCGGCACGATGTCCAGGAACACCTTGTCGACGGCCAGCTGGGTACCGTCGGGCAGGGCGCTGCGGTAGATCTCCTGCCCGCCGGGGCGGAAGTCCATGCTGAACTCCGTGGCGTTCGTCTCGGCATGGCAGTCGGACCAGCGCTGCTTGGTGGCCGGGTCGGCCCAGGCGGCGAACACGCGGGTGGCCGAGGCCTTGAAGCGGCGCTCCAGCACGAAGCTGGTGTGGGCAGCGGGAGTCGTCGTCACGGTTGTTTGTCCTGTTCTTCGAGAAGGGCGTCGAGGGCGTCGAACTGGCGATGCCACATCGCCTTGCGCGTGGCCACCCAGTCCTCCAGGCCGCCAAAGGCATCGGGCGCGATGCGGTAAGTGCGCACGCGACCGGCCTTGTCCGATTGCACAAGGCCGCCCGCTTCCAGTGCCGCCAGGTGCTTCAACGCCGAGGGCAGGGCGATGCTCAAGGGCTTGGCGAGGTCCGACACCGAGGCCGGCCCGCGGCTGAGCTGGTCGACCATCGCGCGCCGGTTGCCGTCCGCCAACGCCGCGAAAAGGCGGTCCAGGCGCGCGTCAGTCGGCGAGGAAGCGAGCGGGGAGGGCATGGCGCAGAGGGTAGTACTGGAAGACGGGGCGAGCCTCGACGATGCAGCGCCAGACCGAGGGGCGGGCGAGCAGGCGCTCGAAATAGGCGCTGAGCTTGGCGTGTGCGGGCGAGAAGGGCCGCACGATGGCGGCATAGAACAGAGCCGGTGCAGCTGCGCAATCGGCCATCGTGAAGGACTCGCCTGCTGCCCACTCGCGGTCGCCGAGGCGGCGTTCGATGAGGTCGTAGGCCAGCCCCAAGTCGTTGACAGTGCCGGTCAGCGTGGCCGCGTCGCGCTCGGCCTCGGGGCGCAGCTGTTGGGCGATGAAGCGCTGCATGGGCGTCATCACATGCAGGTCGAAGACGCGGTCCCACAAACGCACTTCCAGCTGCGCCTCGAAGTCCTCGGGCAGCAGTTGCACGCGGCCCGGATGGTGGTGGTCCAGGTATTCGATCTGGATCGAGGTTTCGGGCACCACCCGCTCGCCATCGACCAGCAGCGGGATCTTGGCCGTGGGCCAGAGCGCTGCATAGGCCGTGCGTGCCACCGGGTCGCCGAGATTGACATTGCGGGCTTCGAACGGCGCACCGTTCTCGTAGAGGGCGATCAGGACCTTCCAGCAGTAGGAGGACAGCGGGTGGTAGTGCAGGGTCAGGGACATGGCGGCTCTAAAGTTTCCGTGATGGCTAAGTGTACGGAAACTTTCCGATAATGGAAACTGTTGGGGCAAAACAAAGGCGGGCCTGAGCCCGCCTTTGCCGGAGCGCGGGTCCTCAGTCTTGAACGACGGCCGCAGCCTGCAGCCGCTTGTTCACCCGCAGCGCCACCAGCGTGCAAACCACGCCCGACAGCAGGTAGAGGCTGAGCGACACCAAGCCGAAGCGTGAGGACAGGAAGAGGGCCACGACGGGCGCAAAGGCCGCGCCCAGCAGCCAGGCCATGTCGGCCGTCAGCGCCGCGCCGGTGTAGCGGAAGTGCGGCAGGAAGTTGGACGTCACCGAGCCGGCAGACTGGCCATAGGACAGGCCCAGCATCACGAAGCCGATCAGGATGAAGGCCGCCTGGCCCGGCTTGCCGCCGCCCAGCATCAGCGGCGCGAACAGCGCGAACACGCCGATGGCGATCGCCATCGTGCCGAGATAGCTGCGTCGGCCGATCTTGTCGGCGATGAGCCCGGACATCGGCATGGCGGCGGCGGCGAAGGCGGCGCCGAGCAGCTCCATCTTCATGAAGTCCTCGATGCCCTGCGCATCGGACAGAGCCACCCAGGACAGCGGGAACACGCTCACCAGGTGAAAGAGGGCATAGCTGGCCAGGGCTGCAAAGGCGCCGATGACGATGTGGTGGCCTTGGGCCGGCAGCAGCTCACGCAGATAGGCGGGGTCAAGCTCCTGCTCCTCCATGCGCTTCTCGTACTCATGCGTGACGACCAGGCGCAGCCGGGCGAACAGCGCGACGACGTTGATCGCGAAGGCCGTGAAGAAGGGGAAGCGCCAGCCCCAGGACAGGAAGTCCTTGGCATCGAGGTTGCCAAAGACGTACAGGAACACGCCCGAGGCGACAAAGAAGCCCAGTGGCGCGCCGAGCTGGCCCAGCATGGCGTACCAGCCGCGGCGGTCGGGCGGCGCGTTCAGCGCCAGCAGCGAGGGCAGGCCGTCCCAGGAGCCGCCCAAGGCCAGGCCCTGGCCGACGCGGGCCAGCGCCAGCAGCCAGATGGCCGCGCTACCGGCTTCGGCATATCCGGGCAGCAAGCCCATGCCGACCGTGGAGCAGCCGAGCAGGAAGAGGGCGGCGGTCAGCTTGGCGGAGCGGCCGAAATGGCGCTGGATGGACATGCCAATCAGCGTGCCGACCGGTCGGACGACGAATGCCAGCGCAAAGACCAGGAAGGCGTAAAGCGTGCCGGTCAGGCGGTCGGCAAAGGGGAAGAAGACCTGCGGGAAGACCAGCACCGAGGCGATGCCGAAGACGAAGAAGTCGAAATACTCCGACGCGCGGCCGATGATGACGCCGACTGCGATATCGCCGGGGGCGAGGTCCTCGTCCGTCCGGGTGGTCACGGGACCGGAATTGGGGTGATGGAAAGTACTACCTGCAACTGCCATTTCGGGCTTGTCTCCGTCTGTGCCTTGGACAAAATGTCCAATCGTTGATTTACCTCAATCAACTTACATTCCATCGCTGCGAGCAAGATCGTTAACCCTTGCGCGCGCCTCAGGATGTACCCCAACAAGTCTCTCCTCAACAGCGCCCTGGTCTTGTCAGCCAGCTTCGCTTTGTCTGGCTGCGATTGGATCGTGATGAAGCCGCATGGCGACATCGCGCAACAGCAGGCCCAGCTCATCGTCACATCCACGCTGCTGATGCTGCTGATCATCGTCCCGGTGATCGCGTTGACGCTGCTCTTTGCATACCGTTACCGCCAGTCCAATGAGGAGGCGACGTACGCGCCGGACTGGGACCATTCCACGCGTCTGGAACTCGTCATCTGGGGTGCGCCGCTGCTGATCATCATCGCGCTGGGCGCCATCACCTGGATCAGCACCCACAAGCTCGACCCCTTCCGCCCGCTGGACCGCATCGCCGAGGGCAGGCCCGTCGCCGCCGACGTGAAGCCGCTGGAGGTCTATGCGGTGTCGATGGACTGGAAGTGGCTCTTCATCTATCCCGAGCAGGGCATCGCGACCGTCAACGAACTGGCCGCGCCGGTGGACCGCCCCATCCACTTCCGCTTCACGTCCACCTCGGTGATGAACACCTTCTACGTGCCGGCCCTGGCCGGCATGATCTACGCGATGCCGGGCATGCAGACCCAGCTGCACGCCGTCATCAACAAGGCCGGCGTGTATGACGGCCTGTCGGCCCAGTACAGCGGTGCCGGCTTCTCGGACATGCGCTTCAAATTCCACGGTCTGACGGACGAAGAATTCGCGCGCTGGGTCGACGGCAACAAGGCCGGCGGCAACACGCTGACCCGTGCCGACTACCTCAAGCTCGAGCAGCCCAGCACCAAGGAACCCATTCGCCGCTTCGCCAGTGTCGAGCCCGGCCTTTGGAGCGCCATCGTCGACCGCTGCGTCGACGGCAAGAAGATGTGCGCCAGCCAGATGATGGCCATCGACGCAGCCGGCGGTGCCGGCAAGGGCGGCGTGGCCAGCACGATGCGCAGCCCCTGGCGCGATGCCGAAGGGAACAAGCGCGACCGCATGGTGGTGGCCGCGCTGTGCACGCCGACCAACCTGCAGGGCCTGCCTGTCGAAGCCCCCGAGGCTTCACCCGTCGCGCTGAAGAACTGAGACCGACCGATGTCCAATCCCGTCGTTGCCCAACACCAGACGCTCGATCAGCTGCATCCCATCCTCGGCCGCCTCGGCTGGGACTCGCTGCCGCTGCACGAGCCCATCCTCGTCGCCACCTTCATTGCCGTGGTGCTGGGCGGCGCGCTGGTATTCGCGCTGATCACCAAGTTCCGCCTCTGGGGCCATCTGTGGACCGACTGGATCACCAGCATCGACCACAAGAAGATCGGCATCATGTACATCATCCTGGGTGTCGTGATGCTGCTGCGCGGCTTCGCGGACGCGCTGATGATGCGCGCCCACCAGGCCATGGCCTTCGCCGACAACGCCGGCTTTCTGCCGCCGCACCACTACGACCAGGTTTTCACGGCCCACGGCGTCATCATGATCTTCTTCGTCGCGATGCCCTTCGTGACCGGGTTCATGAACTACGTCGTGCCGTTGCAGATCGGCGCACGCGACGTGGCCTTCCCCTTCCTGAACAACTTCAGCTTCTGGATGACGGCCGGCGGTGCCGTGCTGGTCATGCTGTCGCTGTTCATTGGCGAATTCGCCAAGACCGGCTGGCTGGCCTACCCGCCGCTGTCGGGCATCCTGGCGAGCCCCGATGTCGGCGTGGACTACTACCTGTGGTCGCTGCAGATCGCGGGGGTGGGCACGACGCTCTCGGGCATCAACCTGATCGCCACCATCATCAAGATGCGCGCGCCCGGCATGACCATGATGAAGATGCCCGTCTTCACGTGGACGTCGCTGTGCACCAACGTGCTCATCGTCGCGACCTTCCCGGTTCTCGCCGCGACGCTGGCGCTGCTGACGGCCGACCGCTACCTCGGCACCAACTTCTTCACCAACGACCTTGGCGGCAACGCCATGCTCTATGTGAACCTGATCTGGATCTGGGGCCACCCCGAGGTCTACATCCTGGTGCTGCCGGTGTTCGGCATCTTCTCGGAGGTCGTGTCCACCTTCAGCCGCAAGAAGCTGTTCGGCTATGCGTCCATGGTCTATGCCACGGTCGTCATCACCATCCTGTCCTACCTCGTCTGGCTGCACCACTTCTTCACGATGGGCTCGGGCGCGAGCGTGAACAGCTTCTTCGGCATCACGACGATGATCATCTCGATCCCGACGGGCGCCAAGATCTTCAACTGGCTGTTCACGATGTACCGTGGCCGCATCAAGTTCGAGGTGCCGATGCTGTGGACGGTGGGCTTCATGATCACCTTCACCATCGGCGGCATGACCGGCGTGCTGCTCGCCGTGCCGGCGGCCGACTTCGTGCTGCACAACAGCCTGTTCCTGATCGCCCACTTCCACAACGTCATCATCGGCGGCGTGGTGTTCGGCGCCTTCGCCGGCATCAACTACTGGTTCCCCAAGGCCTTCGGCTTCCGCCTCGACGCCTTCTGGGGCAAGGTCTCGTTCTGGTGCTGGTTCATCGGTTTCTGGGTCGCTTTCACGCCGCTGTACGTGCTGGGCCTGATGGGCATCACGCGCCGCGTCAGCCACTTCGATGACGTGACGCTGCAACCCTATTTCGTCGTCGCCGCCATCGGTGCGGGCATCGTGGCCTGCGGTATCGGTGCCTTCCTGGTGCAGATCGCCGTCAGCATCTGGCGTCGCAAGGAACTGGCCGACACGACGGGCGACATCTGGGGTGGCCGCACGCTGGAATGGTCCACATCCTCGCCGCCGCCGGACTACAACTTCGCCTTCACGCCCGTCGCCCACGAGATGGACGCCTGGCACGACATGAAGCAGCGCAATGCCGAGCGCCCTCGCCAAGGCTTCGTGGCCATCCACATGCCCAGGAACACCGGCGCCGGATTCATCATCGCCATGCTGGCCACGGCCATGGGCTTCGCGCTGATCTGGCATATGTACTGGATCGCCGCGGCGACCTTTGCCGCCACCGTCATCGCGTCCATCGTCCACACCTTCAACTACGACCGTGACTTCCACATCCCGGCCGATGCGGTGACCCGCACCGAGGACGAGCGCACCCGCGCGCTTGCTTCCGCCGCCTGACCGGGAGACAGCTGACATGACTGCAACTGTGACCTCTCACGTCAACGGCGCCGCGCCCGTCTTCTACGACACCGGTGACCACCACCCGCAGCCCAGCACCATGCTGGGCTTCTGGCTCTACCTGATGAGCGACTGCCTCATCTTCGCGGTGCTGTTCGCCGTCTACGCCGTGCTGGGCCGCAACTACGCGGCCGGCCCGTCGGGCGCCGACCTGTTCGACCTGCCGCTGGTGGCCGTCAACACCGGCCTGCTGCTGTTCTCATCCATCACCTATGGCTTCGCGATGATCGCGATGCAGGCCAAGCGCAAGAACCAGATGCTGGCCTGGCTGGCCATCACCGGCCTGTTCGGCCTGGGGTTCCTGGGCATCGAGCTGTTCGAGTTCCACCACCTCATCCACGAGGGCGCCGGCCCGGGCCGCAGCGCCTTCCTGTCCAGCTTCTTCACGCTGGTCGGCACCCACGGCCTGCACGTCACCTTCGGCTGCATCTGGCTGGTCACGCTGATGGTGCAGGTGCAAAAGCTCGGCCTCACGCCGGCCAACCGCCGCCGCCTGATGTGCCTGTCGATGTTCTGGCACTTTCTGGACGTCGTCTGGATCGGCGTCTTCACCTTCGTCTACCTGATGGGAGTGCTGTGATGGCCGACCACGCTCACGCTCACCACGACGACCATCACGACGACGGTGACTTCCACGTCAGCTTCAAGGGCTACGCCATCGGCTTCGTCCTGTCGGTCATCCTGACTGCCATTCCCTTCTGGCTCGTCATGGGCAAGGTGCTGCCCACGCCCAAACTCACGGGCCTGGTCATCCTCGGCTTCGCGGCCGTGCAGATGGTCGTGCACATGATCTATTTCCTGCACATGAACGCCAAGGTCGAGCAGGGCTGGTCCCTGCTGGCGCTGCTGTTCACCGGCGCCCTGGTCGTCATCATGCTGTCCGGCTCGGTCTGGGTCATGTATCACATGAACGCCAACATGATGCCGACGCCCGACCCCGCCGCGATGCGCAACATGCCGTGATCCGCGCGGCGCGCCTGGCACTGATCGTCGCCACGGCGCTGGCCAGCGTGGGCTTCCTCGCGCTGGCCGTCTGGCAGTTCCAGCGCCTCGGCTGGAAAGAAGACCTCATTGCCCGCGTCGAGCGCCAGGTTCATGCGGAGCCGGTGTCTCCGCCAGCCGCATCGGTTTCGGTATCGAAGGCCGACGAATACCGCCGCCTGCGCCTGCGCGGCCGCTTCGAGCCGCGTGAGGTGCTGGTGCAGGCCACGACCGAACTGGGCGGCGGCCATTGGGTGTTGGCGCCGCTGCGCCTGGACGACGGCACGGCCGTCCTCATCAACCGCGGCTTCGTGCCGCCCGAGCAGCGCGCGCCCGACCGGCATGCCGCGCCCGCCGGCGCCGTCGAGCTGACGGGCCTGCTGCGCCTGACCGAAACCGGCGGCGGCCCGCTGCGCCAGAACGTGCCCGCCGAGGGGCGCTGGTATTCGCGAGATGTCGCCGGTATCGCGGCCCAGCTTGGCGTCAGCGGTACGGTCGCGCCTTTCTTTGTCGACGAGTCCGCCGATCCCGCCCAGCCGCTGCGTTATCCGCGCCCCGGCCTGACGGTGATCCGTTTCGCCAACAATCACGCCGTCTACGCCATCACCTGGCTGGCGCTCGCGGCCATGTCTGCGGCTGCCGCCATCTATCTGCTCCGCGAAGAGCGCCGCCGCTCCCTGCCTTGAACCCCACGCCGCTGACCCCCACCGCCGAGCCCGCTGAGCCGGTCATCGTCGCGCCCGAGCGCCGCGCCGGCCGCGCCAACCTGCGCCAGCTCATCGAGCTGCGCTGGCTGGCCGTCGTTGGCCAGCTCGCCACCGTGCTCGTCGTGCATGTCGGCCTGGCGATCACGCTGCCCTGGGCCGAGATGCTGAGCCTGCTCGGCATCCTGGTCGTCTTCAACCTGTTCAGCATCTGGCGCAGCAAGCTCACGCAGCCGGTGTCCCAGATCGAGCTCTGCATTGCGCTGCTGGTCGACGTCGGCGTGCTGACCGGCCAGCTCTATCTGGCCGGCGGCAGCGACAACCCCTTCATCTACCTGTATCTGCTGCAGGTCGCCGTGGCCTCGGTGCTGCTGCGGCCGGCTTATCTGATGGGCGTCATGCTGAGCGCGGTGTCGGGCTTCGTGCTGCTGACGCAATGGCACCGCCCGCTGCTGCTGGATGCCTCATCGCCGACGACGTTGTCGCCCAACTACCTGGGCGGCCTGCTGCTGTGCTTCGTGCTCAATGTCGGCCTGCTCAGCGTCTTCATCGTGCGCATCAACCGCAATCTGCGCCAGCGCGACGCCGAGCTGGCCGAATTGCAGCAGCGCGCGGCCGAGGAGGTGCACATCGTGCGCATGGGCCTGCTCGCCAGCGGCGCCGCGCATGAGCTGGGCACGCCGCTGGCCACGCTCAGCGTCATCCTGGGCGACTGGGCCCATATGGCCCCGTTTGCGGGCGAGCCCGAGCTGCGCGAGGAAATCGAGGAGATGCAGCGCCAGATCCTGCGCTGCAAGGCCATCGTCACGGGCATCCTGATGTCGGCCGGCGAGATGCGCGGCGAGGCACCGCGGCTGACGACGCTGCAGGCCTTCACCGACAGCCTGGCCAAGGACTGGCGGGCCGCCCACGCAGGCGCGGATCTGGCACTGCGCAACAAGGACCTGCCCGAGGTCGAGATCATCTCGGACAGCGCATTGCAGCAGGTCGTCGCCAACCTGCTCGACAACGCTCTCGAGGCGGCGCCAGGCATGCCGCTGACCCTCGTCGCCACCTGCCCGGACGAAGCCACGCTGCACTTGAGCGTGCGCGACAACGGCCCCGGCTTCGACGCCGACCGTCTCAAGCATTTCGGCGAGCCCTACCAGAGCAGCAAGGGCCAGCCGGGCCGTGGCATGGGCCTCTTCCTGTCGGTCAACGTCGCGCGCACCCTGGGCGGGCGGCTGGAGGCTCGCAACCGCGAGGGCGGCGGCGCAGAGGTCGTGCTGACGCTGCCCCTGGCTTCGCTGCTGCCGCGACAATCCGACACTCATGCCCGCTGAAGCAGACCGTTTGCTGCTCATCGTCGAGGACGACGACAGCTTCGCCCACACGCTGACGCGCTCCTTCGAGCGCCGCGGCTGGCGTTGCCTGCGAGCCACCGGCCTGGACGACATGAAGACCCTGCTCGACGAGCTGCCCGAGGACGAGGAACTCGGCCATGCCGTCGTCGACCTCAAACTGGCTGGCGGCGCTTCGGGCCTGTCCTGCGTACAGGCCTTGCATGGCTGGGACCCGGAGGTGCTGATCGTCGTGCTGACCGGCTATGCCAGCATCGCGACGGCCGTCGAGGCCATCAAGCTCGGGGCCTGCCATTACCTCGCCAAGCCGGCCAACACCGACGACATCGAAGCCGCCTTCGCGCGCAAGCAGGGCGATGCCGACGTGGAAGTGACCGAGCGCCAGACCGCGTCCATCAAGACGCTGGAATGGGAGCGTATCCACGAGGTGTTGGCCGAGACCGACTTCAATATCAGCGAGACGGCGCGGCGCCTGGGCATGCACCGGCGCACGCTGGCGCGCAAGCTCGAGAAGCAGCGCATCAAGTGATCAGCCGGGCAGCCTCTCCTTGAGCGCGTCGCGAAGCTCGGCCCAGCTGTAGGTGGCCTGGGCCGCCAGCAGACCCGCCTGGCCGAAGACCGGCGTCAATCCGTAGCGCTGCAAGGCGGCGGGCAGGTCCGCGCGGCCGCTGATGGCGTCCGCCAGCCATTCGCCGGCCACCGTTGTCGGCGCCACGCCATGGCCGCCAAAGGCCTGAGCGAACCACAGGCCCGGCGCCAGCTGGCCGATCTGCGGCATCTTGTGCCGGGCATAGCTCATGAGCCCACCCCAGGCATGCGAGACGCGCACCGCGGCGAGCTGCGGATAGACCTTGAGCAGGTCCGCCTGCAGCATCTGCGCAATGCGCGCGGGGTCGCGCTCCTGGATGGAGATGCGGCCGCCCCACAGCAACCGGTGATCGGCGAGCGCCCGGTAGTAGTCGAAGGCGAAGCGGTTGTCGTAGAGGGCGGCGGGCGTGCGGATCGGTCGCAGGTTGGGCGGCAACGGTTCGGTCGCGATGACATAGGTTGCGATGGGCAGGCGCGCGCCGGTCAGGGCTGGCAGCATGGCCTTCAGATAGGCACCACCGGCCACGACGACCTGGGCCGCGCGGATCGAGGCGTCATGTGAGGTGCGCAGCACAAAGCCACCGGCGGCAAGGCGCTCGATGCTCATCACGGCACTGTGCTCGTGCACCCTGCCACCGGCATGCTCGATGACGCGAGCGAGCCCCAACGCGTACTTGAGCGGATGGAAATGGAAGGCATCGCGCTCCAGCAGAGCGCCGCCATAACGCTGCGTGTCCAGCCACTGCCGGACCTGGGCAGGCTCGATTTCGTCCCAGGTGACGCCGAAGTTCTCGCGCAGCCAGCGCGCCTGATCGCGCAACTGGCGCTCGGCGCGTGCGCTGTGCCTGAACCAGTTGAGCAGCAGAGCGCCGCCCTCTTGCCGATCGCAGTCGATGGCGTGGGCCTCGATGCGCGAGCGAATCAGTGCGATGGCTTCGCGGCTATGAGCGTAGAACTCACGCGCCGCTGCCAAGCCCAGGTCGCTCACCAAGTCCGCCGCGTCGCGGCTGTAGCCGCCGAACACGAAACCGCCATTGCGCCCTGACGCGCCATGGCCGATGGTCTGCGCCTCCAGCACCGCCACGCTGGTGATGCCGCGCTCCTGCAGCCCGCGCGCCGCGGCCAGGCCCGCAAAACCGCCGCCGAGCACGGCCACTTCCACGTCAGTGGACGAGTCGGCCAGCGGCTGGAAGGTCAGGCGCGGGGCGGTGACGGCGTAGTAGGTCTGGGTTTGCATGCGCTCGCATCGGGCTCAGATCTGCCGCACCCACTGCGTCTCAGCTATCGGCTGTCGGAACTGCAACTCCGTGCGTTGGCCGGTGGGGGCAGCGCTGATGGCCTAGCCGGGTTTGGGCTTGGGCTTGAAGATATGCACCGTTTCGCCGCGGGCGAGCATGTCCACCAGTTGCGCGATGCGCCTGGCACGCGTCTCGGGCTTGACGGCGGTCTGGATGCGCCAGAGCACGGCGTAGCGGTTGCTCGCGTTGACGGTGGCGAAGAAGGCCTTGGCCGGCGGATTCGCATCCAACGCTGCCGCCAGGTCGTCGGGCACGGTGGACGTCTTCGCGCCGTCGTAGGCCTGGGCCCAACGGCCGTCGGCCTTGGCGGCCTCGACCTGCGCCTGGCCGGGTGGCTGCATGCGGCCCGCCTTGATCAGCGCGGCCACTTTTTCGACGTTGATCTTGGACCAGACGCTGCGCGCACGCCGCGGCGTGAAGCGCTGCAGGAAGTGCTGGTCGTCCAGCCCCTTCTTCTGGCCGTCGATCCAACCCCAGCACAGCGCGATCTCCACCGCCTCGGGGTAGGTGACGCTGGGCTCGGCCGCGCCGCGCTTGGCGATCATCAGCCACAGGCCGTCGGACTTCGCGTGGTTCTTCTTCAGCCAGGCCTCGAAGGCCCTGGCGTTCTTGAACAGCGTCGGGGCGACCTCGGCCGGGGCGGCGGGCTGGGCGGCGGGCATGCGCGCAGTGTGCCGCAAGCCCGGATGGCGTCGATGGGGCAAGGGCCGCTTCAGGCGAAGCTTCCCTATGAAATTCCAGACTGGCTGGACGCCGAGGCACTTATTCACGGTGACTCGGACAGCGCGCGCAACTCAGAGCCGCGCCAGCAGCTCGTACGAACGCCTGCGCAGTGCATGGTCATGCACTGCGCAGGCGACGATGAATTCATCCGCCTGCGTGCGCTCGCTCGTTTCCGCCAGCCCGGCGCGCACGGTCTCCGGCGAACCGACGATGGATTCACTCAGCATGCGCTCCACCTGCATGCGCTCAGCCGGTGACCACAGCGCATCCATGCTCGGCACCGGCTCGGGCAGCTTGCCGCGCCGGCCGCGCACCATGCCCAGGAAGCGCTGCTGAGCCGACGTGAACAGGTACTGCGCCTCGTCGTCGGTTGGCGCCACGATGATGTTCAGGCCCACCATCGCATGCGGCTTGGGGTGGCGAGCGCTGGGCTTGTAGGTGGAACGGTAGATCTGCAGCGCCTGCATCAGCATCTCGGGCGCGAAGTGCGACGCGAATGCGAAGGGCAGGCCGAGGTGAGCGGCGAGCTGGGCCGAGTACAGGCTGGAGCCCAGCAACCAGATCGGCACCTCGGTGCCCTGGCCCGGCACGGCACGCACTTGCGCCTGCGCGGCCAGTGGCGCGAGGTAGCTCTGCAGCTCCAGCACATCGTTGGGGAAACCGTCCTCGCCGCTGCTCTCCAGGCTGCGCCGCAGCGCGCGCATCGTCGGTCGGTCGGTGCCGGGCGCGCGGCCCAGGCCGAGGTCGATGCGGCCGGGGAAGAGTTCGGCCAGCGTGCCGAACTGTTCGGCGATGGTCAGCGGCGCATGGTTGGGCAGCATGATGCCGCCGGCGCCGACGCGGATGCGCTGGCTCGCCGCGGCCAATTGGCCGATCAGCACCGCAGTGGCCGAGCTGGCCACGCCTTCCATGTTGTGGTGCTCGGCCACCCAGTAGCGCGTATAGCCCAGCGTGTCGGCCAGGCGCACGAGGTCCAGGCTGTTCAGCAGGGCTTCACGCGTCGTGGCGCCTTCGACGACGGGTGCGAGGTCGAGGATGGAGAGCGGGGGCAGGGTAGACATGCAGGCATCTTGCCGGCGCCGGCTTGGCCCTGTCAGCCACCGGCTTTGCGCAAATGTGATTGCAACCAAGGCAGCAGGCGACCGCGGTAGGCCGAGGCGTCGAAGTCGTGCAGGTCCTCATGGCCGGCACCCGGCACCGGCCAGAGCGCCTTGGGCTCGGTCGCCGCGGCGAAAAGCTGCTCCGTCTCGACCCAGCGCGTCGAGCGATCCGCGGTGCCCGACGCGACCAGCAGCGGCGCGTGAACGGCCTTGATGGCTTCGATGGGGCGCAGCTCATGCACGCCCAGACCCAGGCGCAGCGGGATCTGCAGCAGCAACAGCGGTGCGGCCCAGGCGCCGGCCGGGCCGAGGCGCGCCACCAGGCGGTCTTGCACGGCATCGGTGATGGTGGGGTAGACGGACTCCAGCACCATGGCATCCAGCTCGGGTTGGCGCTCGGCGAACAACAGCGAAGCGCCGCCCAGCGACACGCCGATGCCGCCCAGCTTTTCGCCCGGCAGGCGGGCGTGCAGCCAGCCCAGCGCCGCCTGCACGCCCAGCGCCTCGCGGCGGCCGAAGCTGATGCGGTCACCGCTGCTTTCGCCATGCGAGGGCAGGTCGATCAGCAGGCTGCCAATGCCCTCGCGCTGCAGCCAGCGGGCGCGTTCCAGCATCTGCAACCGGTTGCCACGCACGCCGTGCAGCAACAGCACCGCGCCTTCACCCGGGCGGCCGGGCAGGAACCAGCCGCTGACCTGCTGGCTGTCGCCGTAGGGGAGGCGCAGCGCCTCGGCCCGCAAATCGGGCGGTGGTGGGCCGATGGAGTCGCGGGCCGGGCGGGTCAGCCATTCGCCGGCGGCCAGGCTGAACACGACAACACCCAGAGCCAGCAGCAGCGTGATGAGGAGCAAACGGTTCATGCGACGGAGGCTGCCTGCTCAAGCGCCGCGGCGTTGTCGGCGCACAGCATGCGAAACGGTAGGCTGATGCGCTCATCCGCCGCGGCGGCCTGCCAGAACCCGCGTGCGCGGGGCAGCACACGCAGCCAGCGATCCCGCTCCGTCGGCAGCGGCAGGATGGGTGTGAGCGGCGGGGACAGCACTTCGCCACCGGCCAGCGGTGCGTAGCGCATGGGGAGCTGGTCGTAGCTGGGCGCCAGGCTCAGACCCGCGGCGTCGTGGAAGAAGCACAGATTGCCGCCATGCATGTCGCTGTTGGCGATGAGTTGGCCGAAGAGCTGGCGCTCGGCGACCCGCTCGGCATCCGCCGTGCTCAGCAGGCCGTGGGCGGCCAGTGCAGCGGCCACCCGGGTCCAATCGTTCGTGGCCTCACCGACGAGGCCGGCATTGACGCTTTCGAGGCTGACGACCCCTCGCCGCCCGTGCGGGCCGATGCGGTCGAAGCGTTCGCTTTCCAGGAAGTGGCGCCCCTCATGTGCCAGCAGCCGGGTGTGCGCCGCCTCCAGCCCCAAGGCCGCCGCCGCCAGTTGCTCGCAGACCAGCAGGTCGCGCCAGCGCTGCACCGTTGCGGACTCGTCGGCGCCCGAGAACTTGACGACGCAATGCGGTGTCGCCATGCCTGCCAGTTCGCGTGCCACCGTGAACTTGGGAAATTCGCCGCCCGCCGATGAGCCGGGCAGTGCGCCTTCCATGGCCTGGGCTGCCAGTTCGGCGTAGCGGGCTGGCAGTCCTGCCTCATGCAGCGGCGCCGGCGACGCCAGCCTGGCATCGAGAAAACGGCGCAGGACGGCGTCTCCCACCAGCAACTCGCCCGGCAGGTCGTCGCCGAGACTGCTCAGGGCCAATAGCAGGGCATCGTCGTCCCAACTGCGTGGGTCGGGGGACAGGCCCAGGCCGGCGGCATGCCGGCGCGCGAAGTTGCGGCCCAGGAAGCCCTGCGGCCGCAGGTCATAGAGCGGGTAGGGCAGGCCCTCGTACCAGCCGTCGCGTGCGGCGTCGGGCGCCGGCCAGGCGGCCAGGGTGTCGAGATGGCAGCCTTGCGGCCAGATCGGGCGCAATTGGGCCAGGGCCTGAGGGCGGCCATCGGCAGCGATGCGGTAGAGCTGGGCCTCAACGCGTTGGCCACGGAAATCACGTCGCCAAGCGACGCGCCGACGCCGGGTCTGACCCGCCGCCACGACGGCGGCACCGGCCGCCGCAACCAATCGCTGGGCGGTCTTGGTCGAGCAGCCCAGGGCCGCGGCGATGTCCGCCAGCCCCAGAGGGCCGCGTGGCCGCAGGAGTTGTTCGAGGCTGGTGAGGTCTGCGGACATGATTCAGGAGTCGTGTCCTGAGTTTTGTCCTCAATTTATTACGAAAATCAAATGCAAATCAATAAGTTGCTGAATTTGTTCGTCATTGAGTGTCCTTAGTTCAGGCATCAATCGCCGGATCATTCGTGCAGAGCACCGCGCGCACCAGTTGTGCGCCGTCTGGATGGGCTGTCAAGCGGGCGCCCTGATCACGCATCAGCGCCAGCATGCGGCGGTTGTCGGCCAATATGTCGCCATGCAGGCGCTGCACGCCGTGGCGGCGCGCATGGGCCGTCAGGTGGGCGATGAGGCGCCGGCCCAGGCCGCGGCCCTGCCAGTCGTCAGCGACGGCCAGCGCGAACTCGGCGCGCTCGGGGCGGTCTTCGTCATGCACATAGCGCGCGTCGGCAATGACGGGATGGCCGGGGGCTTGGGCTTCGACCACCCAGGCGACGTGCTGGCTCTGGTCAACTTCGGTCAGCAGCTTCAGCAATGCGGGGCTGAGTTCGCGCAGGCCGACATGGAAGCGCTTGTGGCGCGAGTCCAGCGACAGCGCGCTGAAGAAGGCCTGCTCGGCAGCGGCATCCGCGGCGGCAATGGGGCGCAGGCGGACCTGGTGCCCGCCGGCCAGCATCCAATGCTCGGGTGCCTCGGTGGCGACGGGCGCTGGCGCCAGCAGCGTGTTCACTGCCGCGCTCCGGTCGCCGCCGGCCTCAGGTCCAGCACCGCCGGGCCGCTCAACGCGCTGACGGTGACCGCCTCATCGGTCTGCACGACAAAGCACTGGCCGGGTTCCAGCACGATGTCGCGCGAATCGTGGTCGATGGTGATCCACAGCGTGCCGGACGCGCTGCACAGATGGGTGGCGCGGGCCTCGGGCAGGCGCGAGATCTGGCCGCGTTGCAGCAACAGCCGGGTGCGGGGGACGTCGATCAGCATGGTGTGCTCCTGGGCCGGCGGACTGGCATGCCGGGTTGGCATGCTTGCGTTGCGGCCGTCTGACGCGGATAGTGCCGCTTGGCCACCTTGCCGACAAACGATCATTCGGAAGGCTTCGCATTCCGCCATCGCATGCCAACAAAGCCCGTCGACCACCTCCCGCCGCTGCAGTTGCTGGCCGCCTTCGAGGCGGCGGCGCGGCATTTGAGCTTCACCCAGGCTGCCGAAGAGCGCTTCATCACGCAGTCGGCCATGAGCCGGCAGATCCGCGCGCTGGAGGACGAACTCGGCGTGACGCTGTTCGAGCGCCGCCACCGTGCGCTTGCGTTGACCGAGGATGGCCAGCGCCTGCACGCCGCCTGCTCGACGGCCTTGAACACCTTGCGTGTGGCCGTGCGTGCGGTGCGTGAGCCGCACCAGCGCCAGATGCTGGCGTTGACGACGACGCCGGGCTTCGCGTCGCTGTGGCTGATCCCACGCCTGACCGGCTTCACCCGTGCCCACCCGGGCATCGACGTGCGCCTGGATGCCGGCCTGGGCAACCGCAACCTGGCCAGCGAGGGCTTTGACCTCGCCATCCGCTACAGCCCGGTCGGCGCGGCTCAGGGCCAACAGCTGTTCGCCGAATCGATGGTGCCGGTCTGCAGCCCACGGCTGGTGGGCGAACTGGGCCTGGCGCTGCGCGAGCCGCCCGACCTGGCCCGGCACACGCTGCTGCACCTGGCCATGGACGGCGACAGCGCCGGCATGCCGGCCGAATGGGAGCCCTGGCTGAGCGCCTGGGGCCTGGTCGATCTGCGGCCGGCGGCGCGCTTGAGTTTCTCGAGCTATTCCGAGGCCATCGCCGCCGCCATTGCGGGGCAGGGCGTGGCGCTGGGCCGGCGGCCGCTGGTGGACGCGCTGCTGGCCAGCGGCCAGCTCGTCACGCCGTTTGATGCCGGCATCGCGTCGGCGCGGGCCTATCGCCTCATCGTCGACCCGGCGGCCAAGTCGCGGCCGGCGGTCAAGGCCTTCGAGCAGTGGTTGCTGGCGCAGTGTGACGTGGGATCAAGCGCCGCCCCTCAACCTCTCTGACTTACGTCATCGGTCAGAAGCTGCCGCACGATGACGGGTTGCGCCAAGGTTCGACACCTCAACTCACCCACGCTTCGTCCTGAACAGCCTATGAAATTTGGAAGAGAGACCCTCGTCATCCTGACGGCGGCATTGCTGTTGGCACTGCCTGGCCTCGGCCGCGCCGCTGATGCCATCGAAACCTCGAACGATCAGACGCGCCGCCTGATTCAACAGACGATGAAGGAACGGCGCATACCGGGGCTGCAGGTTGCGGTCGTCAAGGACGGCCGGATCGTGCTGTCCGAAAGCTATGGCTGGGCCAACGTCGAAAACCGTGTGCCAGCAACGGCCAAGACATTGTTCCCGCTCAACTCCGGCACCAAGCCGCTCACAGGCGTTGCGTTGATGCAGTTGGCCGAGGCCGGCCTCGTGAATCTTGAGGCGCCGGTATCCCGCTATCTCGATGACCTGCCGAGCGCTTGGCAGCCCATCCGCGTGCGGCAGTTGCTGGCGCACACCTCGGGGCTGCCCGACATCGTCGATCAACCCGGCCCCGTCACTGGCAGCACTGAAGCGGCCATGTGGAAGGCGGTCAAACAGCAACCCATGGAAGCGCCGCCCGGTGAGAAGTTTGCCTACAACCAGACCAACTACGGCCTGCTGGCTCAGATCATCGTCAAGCAGGCCAAGATGCCCTACGAGCGCTACATGAAAGAGCGGCAGTTCGCGCTGGCCGACATGCCGCTGACGACGTTCGGCGACAGCTATGACCTCGTGGCGAACGCTGCAACGATCTACAGCCACTTTCCCCGCAGAACGCTCGCGCCGGACGATGCCGATCGCCTGTCTCACTGGGTCTACGAGATGCCCTACAGCCTCCATGCGGGAGGCGGCATCCAGACGACGGCCACCGAGCTGGCGAACTGGATCGTCGCGCTGTCCAGTGGCCGGTTCATCAGCGCGGCCAGCGCGCAGCGCATGTGGACACCCGAGAAGCTGAGCAGTGGTGCTGAAGGCAGCTGGGCGGCCGGCTGGCCGGTGCTTGCATCAAGCCCGAAAAGGCAGGTCGCCGGCATCGGCGGCAACCGCGCGGCCTTCATCGTTTATCCGGACGAGGGCTTGGCCGTCGTCGTCTTGACGAATCTGGTCGGCGGCAATCCGGAGAGATTCATCCCCCAGATCGCTGCGTTCTACAAGTGATGGGTCGCTGGCGCAGCCACATGGCTTGAGATGCCGGGGTCGGCGGACACAGCGCGCAGCGTCCATTCCCGCGCTTGCGTGGCGTCGACGCTTGCGTCGCGTGCCTCACGCAGCAGCGCCGCGGCGAGGCGGGCCCGCCAGCGCTCGGCCGCAGCCAGCGCCCAAGTCTGCTCGCTGAGCGTCAGGCAGGGGCCACGGTAGAGCTTGAGGGCGGCGTCCAGGGCCCCGGCGGCGGCAGAGCTGCCAGCAGGTGAGTGCTCGTGCTCAGTCAGGCGGTCGTTCAGGGCCTGCACGTCGACCCAGACGCAGTCCGCGTTCAGGCGCACGCCATGGTCCTGCACCAGCAAGGCGGCGTCGTGGGCCAGCAGGCGGCGCAGCCTCGCGACGGTGACCTCGAAGGCCTTTTGCCGCCCCTCACGGCCGTCACCGGGCCACAGCTCGCGGGCCACGGCCTCGGTTGAGGCGGCCTCGGTGCCGCGGCAAGCCAGATAGCGCAGCAGTTCGAGCGGCTTGCTGGCGGCCTTGCGCCCTTCCGCTGAACGCACGGCGCCGGCGTCGTTGCACATTTCAAAGCCACCCAGGGCGTGGACCTTCACCGACCAGGGCCAGGCCTCGGGCGCCCCGGCCGGCGCGGCGAGCCGGCGCGTGCGGATGGCCGAGCGCACCCAGTCCGTCTCGGCGCCCTGAACCAGGGCCTGGCAGAAGATCTCGCCGATATGCAGCGGCAGCAGCGGCAGCACGCCGGGCCACTCCAGTTCGCGCAGCGTGCGCATGGCGCGGGCCAGGGGTGCGTTTGGCAGGGCGCCCCAGCCATTGCGCTGGCCGATGGCGATCAGTGCGGTCAGGTCTGCCAGGCAGCGCAGGCGCGCCGCCAGGTAGCGTGGCAGCTGCATCTCGCCCAAGCCTTGAAAGCGCGCTGCAGCATCCTCGGCATTGCCGCAGCCAATCAGTGCATAGCCCTCCTGCACGAGGTAGGTGACCTGGTAGCCGGGCCAGGCGCCACTCATCTGCAAATGGCCCAGGGCACGCCTCGCGTGGCCCAGGGCCGCATGGAAGTCGCCCTCAAGCAGGGCCACGCGGCAGCGCACATCGGCCTGGTCGGCCCACCACAGCGGCGTGCTGGCTGCATCGCCCGCGGCGGCGGCCTGGGCTGCCAGCGCCAGCGCCGCCGTGGGGTCGCTGCTGCACTCCACCAGGCGTGCGCGCTGCAGTGCCGCGACGGCGGCCAACCCCGGTAGATGGTGTTCGGCTGCCAGTTGCTGCGCCAGCACCAGCCGCTCGCGCGCTTCGTCGACCTTGGCGAAGGCGTACAGATGCCAGGCCGCGACGATGGCCCAATGGCCGCGCCAGAAGGGTGAGGCATCGGGCCGCTTCTCAACCGTTGCGACCTGCGCGAACAGCAGTTCGAACTCCGCATCCTCGCCATGGCGTTCGCAGAGCTCACCCAGCGCGCAGGCCAGCGCCAGTGACACGTCGCTGGGTGCCTGTCGGGCGCTTTCCATCAGCAGCGCCACGTTGGCGGGTGGCCATGCGGGCAGCACACCGTAATCATGGGCAATCGACGCCCCGGCCCAGGCGAGCAGGCCCTCGATGCCGGTGCCGACCGCGTCAGGGCCGACGGCCGTCAGAACACCCAGCATGGGCATCGCGTGGCGATAGATGCAGGCCTGCAGGTGCTCCACCAGCACCACGAGGCCGGCTGCTCCGGCAGCGAGCGCCGCCTGTCCATCCGTCTGCGCCCGCAGGGCCAGCGCCGCCGTGCTGTCCAGCGCACCGGGGGCCTGCGCCGAAAGCGCCCGCATGACGCCCAGCAACTCGCTCGACCGCTGCGCGGCTGCCGCTTCAGGCTGCGATGGGTTCATCGCCGCATGCTAAGTGCTGTGGGTCATCCGTGGGTGGTGCGGCGCGGCCGCGCCTTCCATCATCGAACTGCAGCCTGCGCACCGCCGGCGGCGCAAACGGGAGCTTGCAATGCACAACGATCTTTCACCGGCCCGGCGCTTCATGGCCGTCGCCTGCCTGGCCACAGCCTGCAGCAGCGCCACTTGGGCGCTTCCGCTAGCCCCAGGGGTCACCCGCGAAATCAACTTCGTTTCCGACCACTCGACGTGTACCGGCCTGCTGCCGCTGGGCGGCGACTTCGTGTCGTGCACGCTGACGAATGGCGCGGACCTGACGGCTTCGTTTGCCGACTACTACGGCAGCCCTTCGAGCGGCAGCGCCCATGTTTTCGTCAATGGGATGGACATGCACTTGTCCGTCAAGTCGACACCCTCCACGGTGCCGACCTCCGTCATCGATGCCGTCCAGTTCGACCAGTTCATGATCACGGGACCCACGCCCACGGTGCAGGTTGGCGTCACGGTCACCCTCGATGGCACCACGGCTCGAAGCGCTTCCGGCTTTGTGCTGACCAGCTACACCTTCATCAGCGGCAAACGTTCGCTGACGCCGAGCGCCTCGGCGAACGCGGTCGCTGATCGGATTGCCAATGACCCGTCACGTGACGTGCTCGCCTTCGGCCGCACCGCAACCTTCAGTGGCGGCGTCACTCAACCCACCCTCCATCGCGTCGATTCAGCCTCGTTCACCGCGGTGGTCGGCACGCCGTTTGAGCGCGGCTTCGAGTTCGCGATGTCCAGCCTGAACTCTTCTCTGAGCTTCAGCGCGCGCGTGGAGTATTCGCTGCCAGCCGGCTACACCCTGACGTCGGCCCGCGGGCTGTTGGTGAACGCCGTGCCGGAAAACGGCAGTTGGGCGTTGATGCTTGCCGGGTTGGTCAGTCTGGGCGGCATGCGTCTGGCACGGCGAGCCAGGTGAATCAGCCTGCCAGCCCTGCGTACACGTGTTGCACGTCGTCGTTGGCGTCCAGCGCGGCGAGAAAGCTCTCCACTTCGTCCAGCTGCTCGGCGCTCAGGCTCGCCGGGTCGATGGGGTTCTTGGGGCGGTAGCCCAGCTTGGCGCTGAGCACCTTGAAGCCCTGCTCGGGCAGGGCGCGGCTGACGAGGTCGAGGTCGGTCGGTTCAGTCAGGAAGACGGTGACGCCTTCTTCGTCGGGCGGCAGCAGGTCCTGCGCGCCGGCTTCGATGGCGGCGGTGTCGGCGTCGGCGCCGGGCGTGGCGGGTTCGGCTTCGATCATGCCGACGTGGTCGAAGTCCCAACCCACCGAACCGGCCGTGCCGAGCTGGCCCTTGCGGAACAACACGCGCATGTCCGACGCGGCGCGGTTCACGTTGTCCGTCAGCACCTCCACCATCACCGGCACGCGGTGCGGCGCAAAGCCTTCGTAGATGGCCTGCTCGAAGTGGACGACCTCACCGGTCAACCCGGCGCCTTTCTTGATGGCGCGGTCCAGCGTCTCCTTGGGCATGGACACCTTGCGCGCCTGCTCCACCACCAGCCTCAGCCGCGCGTTGTCCTTCGGGTCAGCGCCGTGGCGCGCCGCGATCATGATGTCCTTGGACAATTTGCCGAACAGCCGACCCTTGGCATTGGCGGCGATGTCTTTGTGTTTGGCTTTCCATTGCGCGCCCATGGGGGTGTCCTGTCGTTTGTCTAGTAAGCCCAAGTCGCGTAACTTGTCGGGCGGGTCGCTACTTTACGGGGTGGCTCTTGCCGATCTCGCCCCTGTCGTCGCGCTATTGAGGTGCGAAATCGTCGTAAGACCTTGGTAAATAACCCCAGATACGTACGACGTCGCCACGCTGCTCGAAGTCGAAGCCAATCTTTTCCAAGATTGGCAGGATTTCGTTTCGATGGTCAATGCTCGCTCTAGGAAGCAGCTTTCCTATGAATGGCCCCTCCTCGGACAGGCCGATGTCAAACCATTCGACAGCTTCAAACGGAAAGGGCAGGTGATAAAACCATTCGACATCCCAATTCGAGACGGTGCCATCAACTGATTTCGAGCGATAAGAAGGACGCCAGCCATCAAGAGCGCGGATGTGAGTGATCAGCTCGTTCCATCGTGTGTTGTTAGACGCACTGGCTAAGTTCCTTGTGGTGACCGCGGCACGAGTCCGCTTTCGCGCTTGATCATCATTTCGCGCATCAGCCATAGGTAAATCGTTCAAAGCCTTCCCCTCGTTCTAGTCTGAGCTACCCAACGTCGCCACCACCTTCCGCGTCTGCCCCGCCCGCCACACCGTCAACGTCACCTTCTCCCCAATCTGCCTCGTCTCCAGCAGCGACAGCATGTCGTCCAAGTCAGCCACCGCTACGCCATCGACAGCCGTGATGACGTCCCCCTGCACGATGCGCCCGCTGCGATCCCTGCCGAAGGGTTTCAAGCCCGCCGCCGCAGCCGGGCTGGCGTCCGCCACGTTGACCAGCAGCACACCCTTCGGCGCCCCCAGCGCCTTGGCCAGGTTCTCCGGCCCGGCTGTCACGCCCAGCGCGGGCCGGATGAAGCGCCCATCTCGAATCAATCGCGGCACGATGCGATTCACCTCGTCCACCGGAATCGCAAAGCCGATCCCGGCACTCGCGCCGCTCGGGCTGTAGATGGCTGTGTTTACGCCGATCAGCCGCCCCGCCGAGTCCAGCAGCGGCCCGCCCGAATTGCCAGGGTTGATGGCCGCATCGGTCTGGATGGCGCCCTTGATCGTGCGTCGCGTGACCGATTCGATTTCGCGGTTCAGCGCCGAGACGATGCCGGTGGTCAGCGTCTGGTCCAGGCCGAAGGGGTTGCCGATGGCGTAGACCTTCTGGCCCACCTGCAGATCGCGGCTGGCACCGACCGCGATTGCCGGCAGCTTCTCGTGGGGCGCTTCGATGCGCAGCACGGCAATGTCGCGGTCCGGGTAGGCGCCGACGAGCTTGGCTGGAAAGCTGCTCTGGTCGTTCAGCGTGACGGTGGCGCGGTCGCCGCCCTGGATGACGTGGAAATTGGTGACGACGTGGCCGGCGTCGTCCCAGATGAAACCGGTGCCCGTACCGCTGGGCTGCTCGCTGGTACGCAGCGAGAAGAAGTCGCGCTGCACGCTCAGCGTGGTGATGTGCACCACCGACGGCGACACGCGTTTGAAGACGCCGATGTTGTTCAACTCCTCGGCGTCCAGCGCGCCGCGGGCGTTGACGGCGCGAGGCTGGGCTTGAGCCTTGGCGAAAGCGGGAGCGCAGCCGAGGAAGAGCAGCGCGACGGCGAGGGTGAGGCAGCGGGGCAGGGTGGGCACGGGGGCGTCGGCGGGAGTGGCGTCGATCCGCATTTTGGGCACAACTCCGGGCTCCCGAGGCCCGCCGCTTCACGCCGCCCGTGCTGCCCTCCCGGGCGCGCGCTTAAGCCCGGGGCCGCTTCACCCGGCGAGAACTCAGGCCCGCCACGAGCGCCGCCAGAGTCAGCGCCAAGCTGGCGGGCTCGGGCAGCCGGCTGTAGAAGGTGTGGTCTGTCACGCCGAAACCTCTGCCCGAGTAGTTGCTGCCCTGGTAGCCGCTGCTCTCGTCAAAGGTGAAGGCGGTGGTGCTGAAGTAAAGGCCGTCGACGCCCGCGATGCGGCCATTGAGGATGTCCACCGCCTGGCCCGGCAGGAAGCGGGAGCGCAGCGCCGCGAGCGAGTCGGCACCGCTGTGCGTGTACTCGCCGATGTCGTAGAGCGCGTACATGTGATCGTTGGCGTCGATGCGGCCATCGCCGCTGGTGTCGAACCAGAAGTCGAGGAAAGGAATTTCCTCGCCGCCGTAAGCCAGGGCCAGGAAATGGAAGATGCTCTGCTGAACGTATTTGCCGGTGGCCGGGTCCTTGTAGAGCACCTCGAACTTCTGATCGTGCTCGGCGCCGCTCCAGATGTCGTCCGGCCCACCGGCCCCACCGCCTGCGCCGCCAGGGTTGCCAACGGCACGGGTGTGGTTGACGACATCGCAGAGCGTCAACGTCTTGGCGGCGTCGGGGATGTCGCGCTTGCCGCTTTGCCCGCCCGCCGCGATTTCTCCGACGTGATCCGAGGCGACGATGGTGCCGCCGTTTCGGCGATCCGTGTAGTTGATGGTGAAGTCCAGCGCCGTGCGGGTGTAGTTGTGCTCGATCACATAGGCGTTGCGCTGGCTGCAGTCATTGCTGTTGGCCTCGGGGCCGGTGTCGGCCAGCGCGGGCAGCACGAGAGCCAGAAGCGGCAAGGCAATCCACCGATGGCTGCTGCGGGTGTGAGGACAGGGCATGGTGTGTCTCCTTGGAGGTAGGCACCGATCGCAACGCCTATATTGGCTGTTGTCAGAAGGCGTGCCCTTGCCGGCTGATTCCTCCGGTAGCGAGCATCGAACGTGCCAGTTGCCGACTCCAGACGGAAGCGTCAGAAGGCATGTCGCACGCCGGGCGCCATGCCCGGGAGGTATTTCATGACCCAACTGCCCGACGCGGCGCTCGATGCGCTGCGGCAGATGTTGCGAATCGGATCCGATCGATCGGCCCAGGAGCAGGCGCTGCACCGTCTGCATTGCGTTTGCCTGGTGGCCTGCGGGCGCAGCTGCTCGGAGGTTGCGGCATGGTTTGGCGACAGCCCCCGCAGCCTGCAGCGCTGGGTTCGGCATTTCCGTGGGGCCGCCATCACGCCGGTGGCAGAGCGTCCGCCGGGGCGGCCGCCGCGGCTAACGGGCGTGAAGTCGCTGGAAGTGGCTGCTGAGCTTCGTATACCGCCCGGTGGCTGCGGTTACGCCAAAGGGCGATGGGATGGGAAGCTGCTGCAACAGCATCTGCGGGAGCATCACGGCGTCTGCCTGAGCTTGCGCCAGTGCCAGCGCACCTTGCACGATGTCTTGGCAAAGCCAGCGCCCCCGAGCGCCTGACATTGCGTCAATGTTCTGTCGTGTCCGGTGCCCACCGGGAGGTCGTGGCCTTGGCACTTGACTTCGACTGTAAAGAACATCGACAGGGCAGCGCGTCGCATCCAGCGCCTGGCCTGTCGGCGCATGGTCCGGTGGTGCGTTATGCGAGGATCGACTTCAAAGGGATGGTTTGAGATGCGGCGAGTGAGTTCGTGCTTGGGGTTGGCGATTGGCCTTGCGCTGCTGCCTTTTGGCGCTGGCGCGCAGCAGGTCTGGAAGTGCGAGCTGAACGGTCAGGTGCGCTTCAGCGACAAGCCCTGCCCGGGCAGCGGCCAGCCGGTAGCCGAGCGCAGCCTGCAGCCCAATGTCGTCGAGAGCCTCAAGCCGGAGTTGATCCGCGCCACCATGGGAGCAGCGTCCGCGGCTTCGGCGCCCATCGCGACGGCGGGCAATGCCTGCCCCGGTGACGGCGAGATTCGTGGCATGGAAGTCCGCGCCAATTCGACGACGCTGGGCGATGCGGAACGCCAGTTCCTGCAGGACGAGGTGCGCCGCGTGCGCCAGTGCCGCGCCGGGCAGGGGCGCTATCGCGAGGCCGACTGGGTCATCAGCCGCGAGGCCCAGGCGGCGCAGACGCAGCTGAGCGATCGCGCCCGCTATGACGCGCGCCTTCGCGCCGAGGCGATGCACAGTGCGGCCGACCCCGACGAGGGTGACCGCATCAACCGCCGCCGCATCGCCGAGGAGAAGATGCAGCATCGCCAGCAGCAGCAACGGCAAAGAATTCAAAACCCCGCCTCCGCGCCGACGTCCTAGCGCTCACCCGTGGGGGCACGGCGTTTGCCGATGGTCTGCGCGCAGTCGGCGCGCTGCCGGGGCTGCGTGGAGATCCACGATGAAGCGCTTGGCTGCAGGGTTGGGAATGTGTCTGGCAATGTGGCTGACATGCGGCGGTGCTTGGGCGCAGCAGGTCTGGCGGTGTGAAGTGGACGGGCAGGTGCGCTACACCGACCAGCCCTGCGAGAAGAGTGGTGTGCCCCTGCCGGCGCGCAACCTGCAACCGAATGGGGTGGAGATCCCCAGCCCCGCCGCCTCGCCAGCGTCCGACGTGCCGGCTTCGGCGCGCCCCGCCGAAAACGCCGCCAGCCAGCCACCGCTGGCACCGCCGCCTCGCCGTGCTGCCAGGGCGCGTGGCGCGCGCGGGCCGCAGTTCGCGATGCAGGGGCTGATGCAGACCGATTTCGTGCAGCGGGGCTATGTGCCGAGGCGTCAGAATCCGGCGTCCTCGCCGACTCCCTAGCCCTGCATGCCCACGGCCGCCGCCGACAAATCGCCCCCCCGTTCCGATCGCCTCGACGCCCTGCGCGGCCTGGCCATCGTCTGGATGGCCGCGTTCCACTTCGGTTTCGACCTGAACCACTTCGGCTGGATCCGCCAGGACTTCTACCGCGACCCGGTCTGGACCTGGCAGCGCATCTGCATCGTCAGCCTCTTCCTGTTCTGCGCCGGCGGCGGCCAGGCCCTTGCGGTGCTGGCGGGGCAGGGCGCTGGCCGCTTCTGGAAGCGTTGGAGCCAGGTAGCTGGCTGCGCGGCGTTGGTCTCGCTGGGCTCGTGGTTCATGTTCCCCAACAGCTGGATCAGCTTTGGCGTGCTGCATGGCATCGCGGTGATGTTGCTGCTGCTGCGCATGGGCCTGAGCCGGTTGCCGAACGCGGCGCTGCTGGTGCTGGCGGCGCTGGCCATTGCGGCGCCGCGGCTGGTGCAGCTGGCCTTCTTCGACACGCGTTGGACCAACTGGGTCGGCCTCGTCACCCACAAGCCCATCACCGAGGACTATGTGCCGGTGCTGCCGTGGCTGGGCGTCATGCTGCTCGGCTTTGTCGTCACGCGTGCCTGGCCCGGCCTCTGGGCCGGCAGCGCGCCGCGGCCGCTGGCTGTGCTGGGGCGTTGGTCACTGAGTTTCTACATGGTTCATCAGCCGGTGTTGATCGGCGTGCTGATGGTTGTTCAAGTGCTGAAAGGATCGTGATGCGGGCACTGCTTCTGGCCGCCGCTGGCCTGATGATGAGCTGGACCGTCCAGGCGGCGCCCTTCGTGTGGCCGAACGGCGCGCAGGCGGCCGTCAGCCTGGGCTATGACGACGCGCTGGACAGCCAGCTCGATCATGTCGTGCCGGCGCTGAACAAGCGCGGCCTGAGGGCGAGTTTCTACATTCCCATCAACGGGCCGACGCTGCCCGGCCGGCAGAACGAATGGAAGGCCGCCGCCGCGGCGGGCCACGAGCTCGGCAACCACAGCCTCTTTCACGGCTGCTCGGCCAAAGGCCCCGGCCGCGAGTGGGTGCAGCCGCAGCGCGACCTGGAGCGCCAGATGCCGGCCCAGGTGCAGGAGCAGGTCATCGCCGCCAACACCTGGCTGCAAGCGCTGGACGGCAAGGCCCGCCGCACGTTCACGCCCCCGTGCCTGGACATGCAGGCCGGCGGCCAGGATTTCGTCGCGGCACTGAAGCCGCATTTCGTCGCCTACCGGGCTGCCGGCCCGGCCATGGCTACCGATGCTGCCGCGCTCGACCCCTATGCCATGCCGGTCTATTTCGTCGAGGGCTGGAGCGGCGAGCAACTGATCGCCCTGGTCGAAAAGGCGGCGGCCCAGCATGCGCTGGTGTCGCTGCTCTTTCACGGCGTGGGTGCAGAACACCTGAGCGTCACGCGTCAAGCGCATGACCAGTTGCTGGACCATCTGGCCAAGAACAAGGCGCGCTTCTGGACTGACAGCTTTGTGAACGTCATGGAGAACGCGAGGAAGCAGGCCGGCCGCTGAACCGACAATGCGGCCATGAGCTCCCCCAAGTCCGTCCTGTTCGGCTTCCACGCCGTCACCGTCCGCCTCAAGACCCATCCGGCCTCGGTCGCCGAGGTCCATTTCGACCCTTCCCGGCGCGACCAGCGCATGCGCGCCTTCGTCGAGCGTGCCAAGGAGGCCGGCGCCAAGCTGGTGGAGAGCAACGACGAGCGTCTGAGCCAGATCGCCGGCAGCCCGCGCCACCAGGGCGTCGTGGCCCGGGTGCAGGCGCTGGCCCAGCTCCATTCGCTGGACGATGTGCTGGACGCGGTGGAAGGCCCGCCGCTGGTGCTGGTGCTGGACGGCGTGACCGACCCGCACAACCTCGGTGCCTGCCTGCGCGTGGCCGATGGCGCTGGCGCCCATGCCGTCGTCGCCCCCAAGGACCGCGCCGTAGGCCTGAACGCCACGGTGGCCAAGGTGGCCAGCGGCGCGGCCGAGACCGTGCCCTATCTGATGGTCACCAACCTGGCACGGACCTTGAATGAGCTGAAGGAACGCGACATCTGGGTGGTCGGCACCTCCGACCAGGCCGAGCGCTCCATCTACGACTTGGACCTGAAGCGCCCGGTGGCCTTCGTGCTGGGCGCGGAAGGTGAGGGCATGCGCCAGCTGACGGCCAAGACCTGCGACGAACTGGTGCGCATCCCGATGGCCGGCGCCGTCGAAAGCCTGAACGTGTCGGTAGCGTCCGGGGTTTGCCTCTACGAGGCCCTTCGTCAACGTCGATAATTCTGACTATTCAGAAAAAATAGGAAGCCCGCCATGGCCGTCATCGAAGTCAAGCACCCCCTCGTCAAGCACAAGATCGGCCTGATGCGCGAGGTCGACATCTCGACGAAGAAGTTCCGCGAGCTGACCGGCGAGGTGGCGCGGCTGCTCTGCTACGAGGCGACGGCCGACTTCCCGCTGGAGAAGACGACGATCAACTGCTGGAGCGGCCCCGCCGAGATCGACCAGATCGCGGGCCGCAAGGTCACCGTCGTGCCCATCCTGCGCGCCGGCCTGGGCATGCTGGACGGTGTGCTGGACATCCTGCCCAACGCCAAGGTCTCGGTCGTGGGCCTGGCGCGCGATCACGAGACGCTCAAGCCGGTGAACTACTTCGACAAGTTCGTGGGCAACCTCGACGCCCGCACGGCGCTGATCATCGACCCCATGCTGGCCACGGCCGGCAGCATGATCGCCACCGTCGACCTGCTGAAGGCCCGCGGCTGCAAGGACGTGCGCGCCCTGGTGCTGGTGGCTGCCCCCGAGGGCGTGAAGGCCCTGCAAGCGGCCCATCCCGATGTGCGGTGCTGGACGGCGGCCATCGACAGTCACCTGAACGATGTCGGATACATCATCCCGGGCCTGGGCGACGCGGGCGACAAGATCTTCGGGACCACGCAGGGCTGAACCTCAACCCAGCACCTCGCGCAGCGCCCGGCGCAGCAGCGCCAGCCCCTCGTCCATCTCGGCCGCGCTGATGTTCAGCGCCGGCATCAGTCGAATGAGGTGAGGGCGGGGCGCATTGAGCAGCAACCCTACCGGCTCCAGCGCCTGGGCGGCCGCCACCACCTCGCCCGCGACGTCTGACGGCAGCACCAGTGCCCGCAGCAGCCCGAGGCCGCGCTCGCCCAGCAAGCCGTGATCGCGCGCGACGGCCTGCAGCCCGACGGACAACTGCGCCGCACGCTCGCGCACACCGGCCAGGAACTCCTCGCGGCAGACCTCGTTGACCACGGCAAGCCCCACCGCCGCCATCAGCGGGTTGCCGCAGAAGGTGCCGCCCTGGTCGCCGGGCAGGAAGCAGTTGAACGCCTCCTTGCACAGCAAGGCCGCCAGCGGCACGCCGCCACCCAGGCCCTTGGCCAGCGTCATCACGTCGGGTTCGATGCCGAAGTGCTCGTAGGCGAAGGCATGCCCGCAGCGACCGATGCCGGTCTGCACCTCGTCGGCGATCAGCAGCACGCCGCGTTCGGCCGTCAGCGCGCGCAGCTCGCGCACGAAGCCCGGGTCGGCCACAACGACGCCCGCCTCGCCCTGCACGAATTCGATCATCACGGCCGCCGTGAGTGGCGTCATTGCGCGCTCCACCGATGCGATGTCGTTGAGCCGCGCCTTCACGAAGCCGCCGGGCATGGGCGGGTAGATCTCGCCCCAGCCCGGCTTGCCCGAAGCGCTCATCATCGCCAGCGTGCGGCCGTGGAAAGCCTGCTCGAAGCCGATGATCTCGTTGGCGCCGCTGCGCATGCTGCTGCCCCAGCGCCGCGCGAGCTTCACCGCGCCCTCGTTGGCCTCGGCGCCCGAGCTGGCGAGGAAGACACGGTCGAAGCAGCTTGAATCCACGAGGCGCCCGGCCAGGTCCAGCAGCGGGCGGTTGTAGTAGGCGGGGCTGGGGTTCAGCAGCCGCTGCGACTGCGCCAGCAGGGCCTGCGTGATGAGGGCCGGGCTGTGGCCCAGGCTGTTGACGGCCCAGCCCTGCACGAGGTCGAGGTGGCGCTTGCCGCCCTCGTCGGTCAGCCAGGCGCCCTGGCCCGAGACGAAAACCGTGTCGGGGCGGCGGGTGATGGTGATGAGGTCGTGTCCGGGGTCGGTCATGGTGGGTGCTTCGTGGTCCATGGGCAGCAGTTTGTGTGGGTTGGCCCATGGCCGCCATGACGCAGTTCCCACCTTTCCTGCCATCATGTCGGCATGACCTGCCGCATCGCCTTCGTGCTCTTCCCGGGTTTCCAGCAGTTCGACCTGGCCGGGCCTATGGCGGTGTTCGAGCTCGCCCGCCTGGCGCGGCCGGGCAGCTACGACTGGCGGCTGGTGGCGAGTGCGCCGCCTGCCGTGCACAGTTCGGCCGGCGTGGCCTGGCCGGTGCAGGGGCTGCCGCGCCATCTGGGAGATCTCGACCTGGTCATGGTGATCGGCGGCGATGGCGTGGACGCCGCCTGCCGCGACGGCCGCCTCATTGCCTGGCTGCGCAGGGCCAGCAAATCGGGCGCGCGCGTAGCCAGCATCTGCAGCGGCAGCCTCGTGCTGGCCGCCGCCGGCCTGCTGGATGAGCGCACGGCCACGACGCATTGGTCACGCAGCCGGCAGTTCGCCAGCGACTTTCCCGCCGTGCGCCTGCAGCCCGACCGCATCTACGTCCGCGAGCCCGCAGTCCGCCAGCTTGGCCTGCCGGAACTCTGGACGAGCGCCGGCATGACCGCCGGCATCGACCTCTGCCTGGCACTGCTGGCCCACGATCATGGCGAAGACCTCGCACGGGAGGCCGCGCGCCAGCTCGTCGTGGAGCGGCGGCGGCCCGGCGGGCAGTCGCAGTTCTCGCCGCTGCTGGACCTGCAGCGCCCCGACGGCCGTTTCGGCGCGCTGCTGGACGAGGTGCGGCGCGACCTGAAGCGCGATCACCGCGTGGACGAGTTGGCCGCCCGGGCCTGCATGAGCCCACGGCATTTCGCGCGCTGTTTTCACGCCGAGACGGGCGCCACGCCCGCGCAGGCGGTCGAGCGGCTGCGCGTGGAAGCGGCGCGCGCGGCGTTGGAGGGCGGCTCGGCGTCGGTGTTGCGCGTGTCGCTGGAATGCGGCTTCGGCAGTACCGAGCGCATGCGGCGCGCCTTCCTGCGGCTGCTGGGCCGACCGCCGGCAGCGTTTCGGCCGGGTGGCGTCGGCGCAGGGTGAACTTTCACCAGCGCGGGGCTGATCCCTGCGGGCGCTGCCTTGCGTCAGTACAGGCAGGCAAGCCATTCCTGGCGAGCCCTCGATCTGATTCAACTGACTCAAGGAGCCCATCATGGCCACGCTTTCCACCCCCACCATCACCCTCGGCGCCGTCAATGGCAGCAAGCGCGACGTGACCGTCGCCGGCACGATGACCTTCGACGCGAGCGATGTCGGCCGCACTTATCGGCTGGAGATCGAGCTTTTCGGCGAAGACCTCGCCGGCGACCATCTGCCCTCCGGCGACGGCGGTGCCGACGACCTGATCAGCACCTTCACCTGGCTGGCCGGCGGCCTGCTGCTGCGCCCCTACAAGGCCGTCTCGGTGCTGGCCGCGGGCAGCGTCAACTACTCCGAGAAGCGCGCCATCGACACCGCCAAGCTCGACGAGGACGCCGGCACCGAGATCGTCGGCTGGGCCGATATCCACACGCCCATCATCATGCCGCGCTCCGACGAGGTCTATGCGCAGGTGACGCTGGGCATGTCCCCCGTCAGCAAGCGCTCGGTGACCACGCAGGCCGGCCTGGGCGTCTGAGAACTCAGACGAGACCCAGCGCGCCCAGCACGCCACCGCCGAGCACCATCCAGACGAGGCCCAGCCTCGTCCTCAGCGTCAGCAGCACGGTGACGGCAATCATCGCCAGCGTGCTCCAGCGGTGCTCGTCGGCGCGCAGGAAAGGCAGGGCCAGCAGCCAGCCCGTGGCGATGATCAGCCCCAGCGTCAGCGGCATCATGCCGGCCGAGAAGGCGCGCAGCACGATGTGCTCGCGGTTGGCGCGGGCCCAGCGCGTGGCCGTCACGGTCAGCACGCTGGACGGCAGCATGATGCCGGCCATCGCAGCCGCCGCGCCCGTCAGGCCGGCCACGTTGTAGCCCAGCACCGCGACGAACAGGATGTTGGGACCTGGCGCCGCCTGTGCCAGGGCGATGGACGACGTGAAGTCGGTATCGCTCAGCCAGCCGGTCTTGTCGACCAGGTAGCGGTGCATTTCGGGCACCGTCGTGATGGCGCCGCCGATGGACAGCAGCGACAGCGTCAGGAAATGCAGGAAGAGGCCGAGAAGATCGACGGGCGTTGTCATGGCCGCGTTCTCCACCAGGCCAGGAACATGCCGCCGCCGCCTAGCAGGGCCAGCACATTGACCAGCGGCCAGCGCAGCAGCCCGATCAGCACGAAAGCCGTCAAGGCCAGGCCCAGGGCGAGCGGCAGCCCCAACGGGCTCTTCTTGAGTGCCGGCAGCAGCTTGATGCCGGTGGCCAGGATCAGTCCGGCCGACACCGCGCCCATGCCGCGCAGCGCATTGATGGCCATGGGGTGGCGGGCCAGCTGGCCAAAGGCGGCAGCCAGGGCCAGCACGATGATCGCGGGCGCCACCAGCATGCCGGCCAGCGCCACGACGGCGCCTCGCAGGCCAAAGAAGCGGTCGCCGATCATCATGGACAGGTTGACCACATTGGGCCCGGGTAGCACCTGGGCGATGGCCAGGGTCTCGACGAACTCCTCCTTGCTCATCCAGTGATGGTGCTCGACCAGTTCGCGCTGGGCTATCGCCAGCACGCCGCCAAAGCCCTGCAGGGCCAGCCTTGAGAACGCCAGGAAGAGTTCCGTCAGGGATTCGGGACGGTTCAAGGCCGCTTCCTCAGCGCTGGACTTCAGCGCAGGACCTTCAGTGCGTCCGGGTTGACGATATTCGTCGGCTGCTGATTGATGAAGTTCAGCACGTTGTCGAAAGCCGCGTCGAAATAGAGCTCGTAGCTGTCCTGCTCCACATAGCCGATGTGCGGCGTGCAGACGGCGTTCTCCAGCCGCAGCAGCGGGTGGCCTTGCAGGATGGGTTCGCTCTCGAAGACGTCGATGGCGGCCATGCCGGGCCGGCCGCGGTTCAGTGCCGACACCAGCGCGCCCTCGACGGCCAGTTCGGCCCGTGAGGTGTTGACGAACAGCGCCGTCGGTTTCATCCGGGCCAGGTCTTCGGATGTGACGATGCCGCGCGTGGCGTCGCACAGGCGCAGGTGCACGGACAGCACGTCGGCCTCGGCGAAGAAGGCCTCGCGGCTGGGGGCGGCCTGGTAGCCATCGGCCTCGGCGCGCAGGCGCGAGGCCTCGCTGCCCCAGACCATGACCTTCATGCCGAAGGCGCGTCCATAGCCGGCCACGAGCTGGCCGATCTTGCCGTAGCCCCAGATGCCCAGCGTCTTGCCGCGCAGCACCATGCCGACCCCGAAATTGGCCGGCATGGACGCAGCCTTCAGCCCGGCCTGCTGCCAGGCGCCATGTTTCAGGTTGCCGATGTATTGCGGCAACCGTCTCATGGAGGCCATGATCAGCGCCCAGGTCAGCTCGGCCGGCGCCACCGGACTGCCGACGCCCTCGGCCACGGCAATTCCTAAGCGCGTGCAGGCCTCGACGTCGATGTGGCTGCCAACCCGGCCGGTCTGGGAGATCAGCTTGAGTTTTGGGAGCTTCTCGAGCAACTGGCGCGGGAAGGTCGTGCGCTCGCGGATCAGCACCAGCACCTCGGCATCGCGCAGCCGCACGGACAGCTGGCCGATGCCCTTGACCGTGTTGGTGAAGACCTTGGCGTTGAGGGGCTCCAACTTCGCCGCGCAACGCAGCTTGCGCACGGCGTCTTGGTAGTCGTCCAGGATGATCACGTTCATAGCTGCAGGGGATTGTGCACGGTGCTCAGCAGGGGTCAGGGTTGCATGGCTACCATCGCTTTCCCTCAAGGAGACACCCGATGACCCCGATTTCCATGCACGCCGCGAGCGCGCCGGCATTCGCCAAGATGCTGGGCAATATGCTGACCTGGCTGGAGGCCGCCAAGGCCCATGCCGAAACCAGGAAGTTCTCGACCGACGTCTACCTGACGTTGCGCCTGGCGCCCGACATGCTGCCCTTCACCAAGCAGATCCAGATCGCCAGCGATGCCGCCAAGGGCTGCGTGGCCCGCCTGGGCGGCCAGGAGATCCCGAAGTACGAGGACAACGAAGCCACGCTGGACGAGCTGGCCGAGCGCATCAAGAAGACCCGCGACTTTGTGCTGTCCGTGCCCGCCGAGGCCTTCGCCGGCAGCGAGGAGCGCGAGATCGTCATCCCGCGCCGCAGCGGTGACCCGCTGAAGTTCGATGGCTCGACCTATCTGCGGCATTTCGCCCTGCCCAACTTCTATTTCCACGCGACAACCACTTACGCGCTGTTGCGCCATGCCGGCGTGCCGCTGGGCAAGTCGGACTATTTGGGTGGCTGAGCGGGGACCGAAGACAGGCCACTACGGCCTGTCTGACGCCTCGCGAAGGCCCTGCCGCCTGCCCGCGGCGGGGCATGATTCCCCAGTTTGAGGTGCCCGGGGCGGGAAATGCTGCGCAATCCGCAGCCTATTCCCCGTGCCCAACCTGGCGGCGCGGCTTGAAAATCGGCGGAACATCCGATCACACCGCCCGCCGCATGGACATGTCGACGCCTCCCGCTGCCCCGCCCCAAGGTATTGCCCTTCTCGAGCAATGGCTTGGCTTGGCCCGCAGCGGCCAATGGCCTTTGCCCCAGGTCATGGAGGCCGCTTCGCGCCTGCAGGCGGCCGGCGCCCTGGACGCGGCCGCGCTGCTCTACCAGAACTGGGTCGGCGCCACCGCGTCGCCGCTGCGCCATGTGGCCTGTTTCAACTGGGGTGCCGTCCTGGGCGAACTGCGCCGCCATGAGGAGGCGGAGACCGTCTACCGCATGGCGCTGGAGCAGGCACCGGCCTTCGCCCAGGCGCGCCTGAACCTCGGCCACCAGCTGGAGCACCAGGGGCGCATGGAAGAGGCGCTGGCCGAATGGCGCACCGTCTACGACAACGAGGCGCCCGACGCGCTGGGCACCGACCCGCTGAGCCTGCGCCTGCACGCCTTCAACAACGCCGCCCGCCTGCTGGAGCAGGAGAAGCGCTATGACGAGTCCGAGACGCTGATGCGCCGCTCGCTGGAGCTGGACCCGCGCCAGAGCGACGTCGCCCAGCATTACGTGCACATCCGCCAGAAGCAATGCGCCTGGCCGGTCTACCAGACCTTTGGCGAAGTCACGCACAACCACCTCTTGATGAGCACCTCGCTGCTCGGCATGCTGGACGAGAGCGATGACCCGGCCCTGCAACTGCTGACCGCCCAGCGCTTCGTGCTGGAAAAGGTCACCAAGGTCACCGAGCCACCGCTGCACAAAGGCCGCAAGCGCGAGGGCAAGATCAAGATCGGCTATCTGTCCGGCGATCTGCACATGCATGCCGTCGGCCTGTTGACGGCCGAGCTGTACGAGCTGCACGACAAGAGCAAGTTCGAGATCCACGCCTTCAGCTGGAGCCGCGAGGACGGCACGCCGCTGCGCGCCCGCATCAAGGGGGCGATGGACAGCTACACGCCGCTGCACGGCGTGCCTGACCGCCGCGCCGCAGAGATGATTGCCGAGGCTGGCATCGACGTGCTCGTCGACCTGCAGGGGCTGACCAGCGGCGCGCGCCCCGGCATCCTGGCCTATCGCGGCGCGCCCATCCAGGTCAGCTACCTGGGCCTGCCGGCCACCTCGGCCCTGCCGGGTGTGGACTGGATCCTGGCCGACCGCTTCGTGATGCCGCCGGAGTCGCTGCCGTATCACACCGAAAAACCCATCTACCTGCCGCACTGCTACCAGGTCAGCGACCGTACGCGCGCCGCCAACCCGGCGCCAACGCGCGCCGAGATGGGGTTGCCGGAGGACGGTTTCGTCTTCTGCGCCTTCAACAACAACCACAAGATGAGCGAGCAGGTCTGGCGCTGCTGGATGCACGTGCTGCGCCAGGTGCCCAAGAGCGTGCTGTGGCTGCTGGCCGACAACCCGTTTGCCAAGGCCAACCTGCAGCGCGTTGCGGTGGAAGAGGGCATCGCCCCCGAACGCCTCGTCTTTGCCGGGCGCGCCCAGCCGGCCGACTACCTGGCCCGATTCACGCTGGCCGACCTGTTCCTGGACACCTTTCCCTACAACGCCGGCACCACGGCCAGCGACTGCCTGTGGATGGGCACGCCCATCCTGACCCGCTCGGGCCGCACCTACATCTCGCGCATGGCCGGCAGCCTGCTGACGGCCGTCGGCCTGCCCGACCTGATCACGACGACCATCGAGGAATACGAGCAGCGTGCCGTACAGATCGGCAACCAGCCGGCCCGCGCAGCTTCTTACAAGCGTTACCTGGCGGAGCACGGCCGCAGCTCGCCGCTGTTTGACATCCCGGCCATCGTGCGCGATATAGAGCATGAGTTCGAGCGGCTTGCGCTCGATGCGAGGCAGAAGGCCTAAATGCCGCGTCAGCACGACCCCTTCTTTGACGGCCAGCCGCAGGCGCCGGGCTTGCGCCTGGCCGCCAATGGCGAGCCGGCGCCGCCACCGGACCCGCTGGAGAACCTGAGCAACCAGCCTGCCGGTGACCCGCTGTTGCAGGCCCTGGCCTGGCTGACGCGCCACCACGGCAAGCCGCGCTCGCCCGAGTCGCTGCGCGCTGGCGCGCCGGTGGAAGGGGTTCTCGCGCCCGACGGCGCCATCCGCGTCATGCGCGAGGCGGGCTACAACGCCGGCCTGCTGCGCAAGAGCATCGACGACATCCATGCCCTGCTGCTGCCTGCGGTGCTGCTGCTCAACGGCGGCGACGCCTGCGTGCTGGTGCGCCGCCTGGATGACCCGGCCGCGGTGGCCGCGGGCGCCTGCCGCTATGAAGTGGTCTTCCCCGGCCCCGAAGCCGCCGCCGTGCCGGCCACGACCGCCGAACTGGAGCCCGAGTACAGCGGCTTCATGCTGGCCGTGTCGCCGCAGGAGACCGCCTCGGCCCCGCGCTCGGAGGCGCCGCTGCTGAAGCTGGCCGACAAGGGCCTGGAATCGCATTGGCTGTGGGGCACGCTGAAGCGCTTCACGCCCTATTACCGCGCTTCCATGCTGGCGGCGCTGCTGTCCAACGTGCTGATGCTGGTGTCGGGCCTGGTGACCTCGGTCATCTATGACAAGGTCATTCCCCACCAGGCCATGGTCACGCTGTGGACCCTGGCCGTGGGCGCCTCGGTGGCCCTGGTCTTCGACCTGTTCGCGCGCCAGCTGCGCTCCCACCTCATCGACCTGGCCGGCCGCAAGGCCGACCTCGTCATCGGCGCCAAGCTCTACCGCCAGACCCTCGGGGTGCGCATGGAGCACAAGCCGGCTTCCGCCGGCGCCTATGCCGCCCATCTGGCCCAGGTGGAAATGGTGCGGGAGTTCTTCACCGGCGCCACGCTGTCGGCCCTGTCGGACCTACCCTTCCTGGTCATCTTCATCGGCATGACCTTCGTCATCGGCGGGCCGCTGGGCTGGGTGCTGGTGCTGGCCGTGCCGCTCATCATGGGCCTGTCCTGGGCCATCCAGGGGGCGCTGCGCAAGGCCATGAGCACCAATATGCAGGAGACTGCCGACCTGCACGGAACCCTGGTCGAGTCCCTCGAGGGCCTGGAAGACCTGAAGACGTCGGGCGCCGAGGGCCGCTTCGTGCGCCGCTACGAGCGCACGACGGCCATCGTGGCCGACACGGCCCTGACCTCGCGCGCGCTGTCGAGCTGGAGCATGAACCTGTCCAGCACGCTGCAGCAGGCGGTCAACCTCATCATCCTCATCTGGGGCGTTTACCTGATCCATGACGGCGTCATCTCCGCCGGCGCGCTGATCGGCTCAGTGATGTTCGCCAGCCGCGCCATCGCGCCGCTGGGCAGCCTCGTCAGCCTGGCCACGCGCTACCAGGGTGCTCGCGCCGCCATGATGGCGCTCAACCAGATGATGAATGCGCCGGTCGAGCGTGACAGCAGCCGCAACTACGTGCCGCTGTCCCAGGTCACCGGCAAGGTCGGTCTGCACGACGTCGGCTTCAGCTACCCGCCCCAACCGCAGCACGGCCAGCAGCAGGCGGCCAGCGAGTCGGCGGCGCCCAAGGTGCTGCGCAACGTGACCATGCGCCTGGAGGCCGGCGAGCGCGTCGCCATCCTGGGCCGCATCGGCAGCGGCAAATCCACCATCCTGCGCATGCTCGGCGGCCTCTACCAGCCCACCGAAGGCATGGTCGAGGTCGATGGCATCGATTTGCGCCAGGTCGACCCGGCCGAGTACCGGGCCCGGGTCGGCTTCGTCAGCCAGGAGCCGCGCCTGTTCGTCGGCACATTGCGCGACAACGTGCTGATGGGCCGCGCCCACCTGGACGCGGGCCGCCTCGTCGAGGTGGCCAAGCTGACCGGCCTGGACCGCGTCGTCTCCGGCCATCCGATGGGCTGGGACCTGCCGGTCGGCGAAATGGGCCAGCTGCTGTCCGGCGGCCAGCGCCAGCTCGTGGCCCTGGCCCGGGCCCTGGTCACCAAGCCGCAGATCCTGTTGATGGACGAGCCCACCAGCTCGATGGACGCGCAAAGCGAGATGGCTTTCCTGCGCCAGCTGCGTGACGCAGCCGGCACGGCCACGCTCGTCGTCGTGACCCACCGCCCGGCCGTGCTGGAGCTGGTGCAGCGCATCGCCGTCGTCGATGGCGGCCGTGTCGTCATGGACGGCCCGCGCGACCAGGTGCTGGCGGCGCTGTCCGGCGTGCGCCCGGCCGCGCCCGCGCAGGGCGGCGAGGGCGTACACATGCATCCGTCGGCCCAGCCCGTGCAGCGCAGCGCCAGCGTATGAAGCCCCCACGTTCGTTTCACTCACTGCCCCCCGAGGGGGTGGCAATGCCCTTCGGGCGGCCGAGCGGGCATAGCGTATGAGCGCCAAAGCCCTGAGCAAGGAAGAAGGCCTGTTCGTCAGTGCCCTTCATGCCGCCCAGATCGACGAGCCCCTGCCGCGCGCGACCTGGGCCCTGTACCTGCTGTGCGCCGTCGTCACGGTGGCCATCACCTGGTCGGCCCTGGCCAAGGTGGACGAGATCACCCGCAGCGACGGCCGCATCGTGCCGGATGGGCGCGAGCAGGTCATCGCCAGCCTGGACGCCGGCATCCTGCGCGAACTCAAGGTGCGCGAAGGCCAGGAAGTGCAGGCCGGCGAGGACCTGGCCTTCCTCGACCCGACGCGCGTCGAAGCCCAGCAGAACGAAGGCCAGGCCAAGCTGCTGGCCCTGAAGGCGGCCGCGGCGCGCCTGGATGCCGAGGCCAATGGCCGCGTCAGCATCCACTGGCCCGCCGGCATCGACCCCAAGGCCCGCTATGCCCAGGGCGAGGCCGAATCCTTCGACGCCCGCAAGCGCCTGCTGGACGAGGCGGTCGGCGCCATCAACCGCAGCCTCGGGCTGATCTCCAAGGAGCTCAAGCTCGCCCAGGACATGTCCCGCAGCGGCCTGATGAGCGACGTGGAGGTCATGCGGCTGAACCGCCAGGTCAACGAGATCCAGCAGCAGCGCACCGAGCGCCTGTCGCGCTACCGCCAGGAAGCCAGCCAGGAACTGGTGCGCGTGCAAAGCGAAATGGCCCAGATGGACGAGCAGATGGTGGTGCGCCAGGACGCGCTGACGCGCACCGTGCTGAAGTCGCCCGTGCATGGGGTCGTCAAAAGCATCAAGTCCGGCACCGTCGGTGGCGTCATTGCCAGCGGCGCACCCATCCTGGAAATCTCGCCCATCGGTCCCAAGGTGCTGGTGGAGGCGCGCATCAAGCCCAAGGACATCGGCTTCATCCGCCTGGGCCAGACGGCCGAGGTCAAGCTGGCCGGCTATGACTTCAACACCTATGGCGGCCTGGAAGGCAAGGTCACCTACATGAGCCCCGACGCCGTCACCGAGGGCGACAAGAGCGGCGAGGGCCATTACCGCGTCATCGTCACGTCCGAGCGCAACAACCTCAAGTACAAGGGCGAGAAGCTGCCCGTCATCCCGGGCATGACGTCGCAGGTGGAGATCAAGACCGGCGAGCGTTCGGTGCTGAGCTACCTGCTGCGGCCGATGATGAAGTCGCAGGAAGCGCTGCGCGAGCGGTAAAGCTGCCCCTCGCCCAGTCTCGCCTGCTGAACGCGGCGAGCTTGGTCGGTCCCCCGGGGGGACGGCGATGCTTGCCGGATCAACCGGCAAGCACATCGCCAAGAGGGCCGGCTTGGGAGCGGCCCGGCGCTCGGCCCGCAAGACAACGTAGCTAGCGCTGAACAAGGGCAGGTGCGGGCCCGCTTTTCCGGGCTTCAGGGGAGGGGGGCGGATGGTCTAGTGACGGGGCCATGCTGTACCCGCTCCGTCCCCTCATCGTCCTCGGCTTCGCCGCTTTCGGTTCACTCGCGCTGGCGCAGACGCGCCCGCCCAAGACTGTTGCGCCGCCGCCGGCGGTCGAGGTGCCTGCGTCCCAAGGCCGCTGCAACGAGGACGACGCCGGCCTGTCGCGCCTGGGCCGCGACATGAGCGCCCTCGAAACCCAGACCGGCGACCCGCGCGCCGCGCTGCAAACACTGATCAACGCAACGCTGTCGCGCAGCAAGGCCCTGGGCGCCGTGCGCCTGCTGGCCGATGCCGCCCGATCGGACGTCGAAGAGACGCGTGCACTGGGCCTGCCGACGGCCAACCTCACCATCAGCACCAACGGCGTGTACCAGAACGTCGGCGGCCTGACCGTCGGCCGGGGTGGCCAAGCCGGTGCAACGCTCTCGGCCGGCATGCCGGTCTGGGACTCCGGCCGCGTCGCCAAGCTGACCGACTGGCGCAAGGAGCTCGCCGAAGTCGCAGCCCAAGGCCAGCGCAGCGCCGAGGAGCAGTTGTCGCTGAACGTCGTCACGCTGGCGCTGGACCGCAGCCGCTATGTGCTGCAGGGCCAGGTCTACACGCAATACGTGCGCAAGATGGCCTGCCTGGTCGACGCGCTGGAGATCATCACCAAGGCCGACCGCGGCCGCGCCAGCGAGCTGGTGCAGGCGCAGAAGAGCCTGCAGCAGGCCGACCTGTCGCTGGAGCAGACCATGTCGGCCCTGCGCCAGACGGAGGTGCGCATGAAGCGCCTGGTGGGCGAGCCCCTGCCGCCCAGCATCGGCATGACGGCCCAGCTGTCCGTGATGCCCGACCTGGAGCAGATGCAGAGCGACATCCTGCTCGGCGCCGACGTCGCCCAGGCCGAGGCCCAGGCGCGCTCGCAGCGCAGCTTTGCCGAGTCCGTCATTGCGGGCCAGAAACCGACGGTCAACCTGACCGGCAGCGCCAGCGCGATGTTCCGCAGCGGCCCCGGCGAGTCGCGCTCCAACGACGTTGGCGCCGGCGTGTCCGTCACCATCCCCATCCTCCAGCCCGGCGCCCACGCCCAGGCCAGTGCCGCCGTGCAGCGCTACCGGGCCACCGTGCTGCAGCGCGACGAGGCCATCGAGGCCAAGCGCTACCGGCTCTTGGAGATGAACGAGGTCGGCACTTCCACGCTGGACCGCGCCCGGCGCATCGTCGAGATCCTGCGCAACAGCGACCGCGTGCGCGCGTCGACGCTGCAGCAATGGCAGCAGCTCGGCCGCCGCTCGCTGTTCGACGTGATGGCCGCCGAGGGCGACTACTACTCGATGCGGGTCGCCCACGTGAACGCGATGTTCGACGCCCAGCAGATCGTCGCGCTGATCTGGAGCATGGGCCGCGGCGTGGCGGCACCCTTGCGCTGACGCGGCCGAGGGATACTGAACAGTCCAAGCATGGGAGATCAATCGATGATGGATGGCAGCGGCGCTTTTGTGCACTCGCACGCCCTGGTCGAGTCCACGCAGATCGGGCCGCGTACGCGCGTCTGGGCCTTCGCCCATATCCTGCCCGGCGCCCGCATCGGCGCCGATTGCAACGTCTGCGACCACGTCTTCATCGAGAACGAGGTGGCGGTGGGCGACCGGGTGACCGTCAAGTGCGGGGTCTATCTGTGGGACGGCATCACGCTGGAGGATGACGTCTTCGTCGGCGCCAACGCTGCCTTCAGCAACGACCCCGCGCCGCGCAGCCGCAGGAAGCCCACGGAGTTCCTCAAGACCCGCGTTCGCGCGGGTGCCAGCATCGGCGCCAATGCCACCATCCAGGCCGGCCTGACCATCGGCCCGGGGGCGCTGGTGACGGACGGCGCCGTCGTCACCCGCGACGTGCCGCCGCGAGCCATCGTTGCCGGCAACCCGGCCCACATCGTCGGCTACCTCGACACGCCCGAGGTCCAGGTCAGCGGCCCCGCCATCTCCGCGCATCGGCTCGGCGACGCATTGCCCGCCCTGCAGGCGCGCGGTGCACGGTTGCATGCGCTGCCCAAGATCGTCGACCTGCGCGGTGCGCTGAGCTTCGGCGAGATCGACGCCCACCTGCCGTTCACGCCGCGGCGCTTCTTCATCGTCTACGACGTGCCCAATGAGGAGGTGCGCGGCGAGCACGCACACCGGGCCTGCCATCAGTTCCTCATCTGCGTGAAAGGCAGTTGCACCATCGTGCTGGACGATGGCGAGCACCGCGACGAGCTGCGCCTGGACAGCCCCAAGGTCGGGCTGCACATCCCGCCCATGGTCTGGGGCATCCAGTACCGCTTCTCGCCCGATGCCGTGCTGCTGGTGCTGGCCTCGGACACCTACGACGCGGGCGACTACATCCGCGACTACGACGACTTCCTTGCCGCCGTCGGCAACGCGCCCGCATGAAGCTGCCCTTTCTGGACCTGCAACCCACCTATGCCGCCTCGCGCGCGGCCATTGACGCGGCGCTCAGCCGCGTGGCCGGCAGCGGCTGGTTCATCCTCGGCCGCGAGCTGGAAGCCTTCGAGTCGCAGTGGGCGGCCTATTGCGGCGCGGCCCATGCCGTGGGCCTGGGCAACGGCCTGGACGCCCTGCACCTGGGCCTGCTGGCGCTCGGCGTGGGGGAGGGCGACGAGGTCATCGTGCCGGCCAACACCTACATCGCCACCTGGCTGGCCGTCAGCCAGTGCGGCGCCACGCCCGTGCCCGTCGAACCCGACCTGCGCACCTACAACATCGACCCGGCACGCATCGAGGCGGCCATCACGCCGCGCACCCGCGCCATCCTGCCCGTGCACCTCTACGGCCAGCCGGCCGACATGGACGCCATCAACGCCATCGCCAGCAAGCACGGCCTGCGCGTGCTGGACGACTGCGCCCAGGCCCACGGCGCGCGCTGGGGCGGCCGCGTCGTCGGCAGCCAGGCTGATGCCTCGGCCTGGAGCTTCTACCCCGGCAAGAACCTCGGTGCCATGGGCGACGGCGGCGGCCTCACGACCAACGACCCCGCCGTGGCCGACCGCGTTCGCGTGCTGCGCAACTATGGCTCTCGGGTCAAGTACCACAACGAGGTCAAGGGCCTGAATTCGCGCCTGGACGAGATGCAGGCCGCCGTGCTGGCGGCCAAGCTGCCCGACCTGGACGCGCTCACCCAGCAGCGCCGGCATATCGCCGCGAGGCTGCTGGACGGACTCGCCGGCGCCAACCTCGTGCTGCCCTTCGTGCCCGAGCCGGCCGAGCCAGCCTGGCACCTGTTCGTCATCCGGCATCCCGAGCGCGATCGCCTGCAGCAGGCCCTGGCCGAGCGCGGCATCGGCACGCTGATCCACTATCCCGTGCCACCGCATCTGCAGCCGGCCTATGCCGAACTGGGCATGGCCGCCGGCAGCCTGCCGCTGACCGAGCAGATCCACCGCGAAGTGCTGAGCCTGCCCCTGTGGCCCGGCATGCCCGACGCCCAGGTGGACCAGCTGATCGGCACCGTACGGGCGCTGACCTGAGCAAAGGAGCCGCCATGCCGATCACTTTGGTCAAGCCCGCCCGCGTGCTGGGCAAGAGCATCGTCCTGCGTGACGCCACGGTGGATGACGCCGAGTTCATCGTCGGCCTGCGTACCGATCCGGTCAAAGGCCAGTACCTCTCCAAGACCTCGTCCGACGTGGCCGCGCAGCGCGCCTGGCTGCAGGCCTATGCCGGCGATGACAGCCAGGTCTACTTCATCATCGAGGACCACGCCGGCACCCGGCACGGCACCGTGCGGCTGTATGACCCGCAGGGCGACTCCTTTTCCTGGGGTTCCTGGATCCTGGCCGACGACCGCCCCAGCGGTTTCGCGGTGGAGTCGGCGCTGATGGTCTACCGCTATGCCATGAGCCTGGGCTTCACCGCCTCGCACTTCAGCGTGAGGGTGGGCAACGAGTCGGTCTGGAAATTCCACGAGCGCTTCGGCGCCGTGCGCAAGCGGGAGGAGGGCGAGGACTACTTCTACGCCATCTCCCGCGAGGCCATGGAGGCCTCATTCGAGAAGTACAGGAAATACCTGCCCGACGGCATCTCCGTCATCGCGCGCTGACCCCCGGTCCCTCAATGACTCAATACCTGAACCTGGTGCAGCGCCTGGATGGCCTGCAGGCCGCGGGCGACTGGCCGGCGATGCTGATGGAACTCAGCAACACCGTCATCGCGCTGCTGAATGACCCGCGGGCCAAGGGCCTGGTCTTCGGCTCCGCCGAGATGGACCGCTTCTGCCTGGCAGCGGGCGCCCTGGCCGCGCGCCAGCTCAACCTGGCAACCCCCGAGAGCTATCACGACCACCTCGCCGTGCACGTGGCCACCGAGCTGTACGACGGCCAGGGCGGCCACTCGCTCGCGCTGAAGGACGTCATCCGCGCCCGGCCCGACCTCACCCATGTCGTGGTGGTGACCAATCTGCATGAGCGCGAGTTGCCCCTGCAGAACTTCCTGGCCGACCTGCCGCCCACGGTGCAGATGCTGCTGGCGCCGCCCATGCAGCTGCGCGACAAGCTCCAGTGGCTGCACCTGCAGCTCGCCACGCTCAAGCCCGGGCTGTTGACGCTGTTCCATCACCACTACGACGTGGCCGCGGTCGGGGCCGCGCAGCCGGGCGTGGCGCGCGAGATCGCCTATTTCCACCATGCCGACCACGACATGGCCCTGGGCGTCTACCTGCCGCATGCGCTGCATGTGGACTGCACCAACCTGTCCTTCCACAAATGCCAGCACTTTCTGGGCGTGCACCACGCGGTCTACTGGCCGCTGACCGCGCCTGACCAGGGCGCTCGCGCGGGGCATGCCTTCATGGCCGGTGGCGAGTTGCGCACCTGCTCACACGGCTCGGCGGGCAAGTTCATCGCCCCGGCGCGCTACGACTACCTGGACGTCATCCTGCGCCGCCTGGCCGAGGTGGGGGGCACGCATCTGCACATCGGCATGCTGCCCGGCCCCGTCATCGACGCTTTTAGGGACCGTCTGGCTGGCGCCGGCGTTGACCCGGCGCGCTTCCAATACCAGCCGCCGGTGCGCAGCCTCTGGAACCATCTGCGCGACGGCGATGTCGACCTGTGCATCTCGTCCTTTCCCTTCCAGGGGGCCAAAGGCCTGGTCGAAACCCAGGGCGCGGGCCTGCCGGTGCTGATCCAGCAGAGCACGCTGTCCAAGCACCACTCCACGCGCGACCTCATCTACGAGGAAGCACTGTGGTGGGAAACGCCGGACGACTTAATCCGCGTGCTGGCCGCGCAGACGCCTGAGTCCCTGGCCGAGCAGTCCCGGGCCTCGCGCCGCTTCTACGAGCAATGGCACCACCCGCGCGAGCTGGCCTATGCGCTCAACAACGCCCGCCGCACGGCTCCCTGCCCACCGGTGCGCAACCCGCCTTGCGACACGCTGGCCCTCTACCTTCGCTAGCCCTCGTGATCGACCTCGTCTGCGCCACCCGCTGCACGCCCGATGAGTTCTGGGGCAAGTCCGCCCTGGGCCTGTCGCTGCGCCGCATGGCCCATGACGACCGCCTGCTGCCGCGCGTCTATTTCGAGAACAGCCGCGGCCTGCCCATCCTCTACAACGAGCGCATCGCTGCCGCCGACGCGGCGCCGGTGCTGGCCTTCATCCACGACGACGTCTGGCTGGACGACTACTTCTTCTACGAGCATGTGATGGCGGCCCTGCACGCCTTCGATGTCATCGGCGTCGCCGGCAACAAGCGCCGCGCGCCGATGCAGCCGTCCTGGGCCTTCCCGACCACCAAGTTCGAATGGGACGACCGCGCCAACCTCAGTGGCATCGTCTCCCACGGTACCGGCCCCTTCGGCCAGATCTCGGCCTTCGGGCCTGTGCCGGCGGAATGCGAACTGCTGGATGGCGTGCTGCTTGCCGCCAGGCGCGACACGCTGCGTGCCAGGCAGGTGGGCTTTGACGAGCGCTTTGACTTCCACTTCTACGACATGGACTTCTGCCGCAGCGCCCGCACCGCCGGCCTGCGCCTGGCCACCTGGCCGATCGCCATCACCCACCAGAGCGAGGGTGGCTTCGGCTCGAACGGCTGGATCGAGAACTACAAGAAGTACATCGGCAAGTGGGGCGAGTAGGCCCGCTCAGGCTTCGAGAGAGATCTCTCGACAGCCCGTGCCCCTGAGTCTGCGCGGCGAGCAGCCGAATTCGCGACGGAAGGCCTTGTTGAAATTTGACAGGTCGGCCCAGCCGGTGTCGTAGGCCACATCCGTCACCGGCCGGCGGGTGTCGCGCAGCAGGCTCAACGCATGCATCAGCCTCGTGCGCATCAGGTACTGGTGCGGCGTCACGCCGATGGACTGGCGAAACACGCGCAGCAGATGGAAAGGGCTGAGGCCGGCGACCTGGGCCACCTCATCAAGGGTCAGCGCCTCGGCGCTGCGTGTCTCGATGCAATGCGCTGCCGCGCGGGCACGCTCATCCTGTCGTGGCAAGGCGGCCGGGGCTTCGCCATCGATCAGGGCGCGATGCACCTGCGACACGATGGCCAGGGTGGCTTCCTCCAGCGCGAAACCCTCGTCGCCGCCGGTGTCCAGCCCCTGGAAGAGGGCGGCGACCCGCGGCAGCGGCGGCAGGCAGGCCCGTGAGAAGCGATTCGCCGCCTTGGCGACACCGAGGGCGCCCAGCGTTTGCTCGAGCAGGTCTGGCGACAGTGACAGCACCGTGCAGTCGTCACCCGAGCCATCACTGTCCTCGTGCGAGCAGGCATAGCCCTCGCCGACATTGCCCAGCATCAACCAGCCGGCGTTGAGCAGGGCGCCACCGGCCCGCGTGCGATAGGTGAACTGGCCGCGGTCCACCAGCGTGATCGAGAAGGCCGGATGCTCCTCGTCGACCGCCCGCTCGCCCCGGCCGGCGCGGCACTGGCAATGCATCAGCCGCAGCCCGGCACCGCGCTGCAGCGGGCGGTAGCGGCGCTCGGCCTCGGCCGGGGAGTGCGGGGGCAGGGACATCGGCGCATCGTAGGAGGGCGGATGTGCAGAAGCTGTCAGCAGGCATCGCAGTTTTTGCCAAGTTTTCTGCGGCGGCCTTCCCTAGGCTGCGTGCCATGAAAAACCTCCTCACCCTCCTCTCTCGCTCCGTCTGGCTGGCCGCACTCGCCACGGCACCCGCCTTCGCCGCCGACCACCTCGACACGCCCACCGTCATCGCCGACCCGGCTGCGGACATTGGCGATCTCTTCGCCTGGACCTCGGCTGACGGCAAGCGGCTCAATCTCGTCATGGACATCGTCGGCAAACGCTTTTCCGACCAGGTCCAGTATGTTTTCCACGTCGACAGCGGCCAGGCCCTGGGCCGCACCTCGGCCACCACCCGCCTGGTCTGCCAGTTCGACGCCGCGGGCGCCGCCAGTTGCTGGGCCGGCCGCGCCGATCGCCTGCAGGGCGACGTCAGCAGCCCACAGGGCCTGGCAGGTCGGGGCGGGCGCTTTCGCGTCTTCGCCGGCCTGCGCGACGACCCCTACTTCAACAACGTGCGCGGCACGCGCAGCGCCTTGAATGCCGCTGGTGCTGCCATCCAGGCTGGCCAGGCACCGCAGGACGCCAGCGGCTTTCGCCGCTTCGATGCCGAGACGCTCAAACGCCTTCCCCAGCTCTGGGGCCAAACTCAGGGCGGCCCGGCGCGCAACTTCCTGGCGGGGTGGACGACCTCGGCCATCGTTGTCTCGGTTGACCTCGACCTCGTCAAAACCGGCGGCCCGCTGCTGGCCGTGTGGGGCCGCAGCGAGCGCCGCCAGCTCGCGCCGGCCAATGAACCACCGCCGCCCGGCGCACCCATCGACCGCATGGGCCGCGCGCTGACCGGCAACGCCCTGCTGGCCACCGTCGGCGAGGAAGACATCGCCAACCTGCTGAAGGAGGCCTACAACCGCGCCGACCCCGCCGGCTGGCCAGGCTTTGCCACCGAGATCGGCCGCAACCTGGCGCTGTATGACAGCTTCGATGGCGTGGCCGGCAACCAGTGGCTGGCCGATGCGCAGGACGCGACGCCCGGTCGCTACAAGCGCTTGGCCGAGCTGCTGGCCGACGACCGCCTCTGGGTCGACAGCCGGCAGACGCGCTGCCTGCATTACCTCGCCGTCGAGCGCAGCGCCTTGGGGGCGCCGCCACTGGCGGACTGCGGTGGTCGCACGCCGCTGCAGAACGTCAATGCCGTGTTCCGCTCGCTGCTGATCCGCGGCACGCCAGATGTCGCCGACGACGGTGTCACGCAGGACGACCACGAGCACTCCACCACAGCTTTCCCCTTCCTGTCCGCGCCATGAACCGCAACACGCTTGTCGCCCTGGCTATTGCCGTTCTCTCAGGGTGCGCCGCGCCGCCAGCCACCACCACCCTGGGCAGCATCGCGCTGATCAATCTTGACGACCAGCTGCGGCGCCAAGCCGACGATCCAGCAGCGCTCGACCTGTGGCTGCTGCGCCTGCAGTTCCTGGCGGACTACCGTGTGCTGGACCGCGCCGCCGATTTGACCGAGGTGAGGGCCGGCAGTGCCGCAGACCACCTGCAGCGGGCCCGGGCCCGCATGGCCGCCCACCGCTTTGCCGACGCGCAAGCGGACCTCGACGCCGCTGGCGCCACGCCTGCCCAGCGTGCTGCGTTGCTGGTGGCCACTGGCCGTGCCGCAGAAGCCTTACCCGCGTTGCACGCTGAGGCCGAGCGCCGGCCGGGCTTTCCCAGCCACTGCGCGCTGGCCCGCGGCGTGGCCGCCGTCGGTCGCCTGGAGGACGCCGACCGGCTTTATGCCCGGGCCCTGCGCGAGCTGGACACCACCTTGCCCTTTCCGGCCGCCGCCGTTGCCTTCGCTCGCGGCCTGATGTGGGCCGAGCAGGGCGGCGACCCGGCGCGGGGTGCGGCCTTCTACGCCGAGGCCCTGCGGCTGCTGCCCGACTACGCGGCGGCCGGCATCCACCTCGCCGAGATCGAGCTGGCGCGCGGCAATGAGGCCGCGGCAGAGGCCCGGCTGCTGCATGTCGTCATTCACACCGATGAGCCCGAGGCCATGGCACTGCTGGGAGCGCTGCATGCGCGCCAGGGCGAGGTGGCACGCGGCCAGGACGAGATCGATGGGGCGCGCCGCCGTTTTGAGGCTCTGCTGGCCCGCCATCCAACCGCCTTCGCCGACCATGCGGCCGAGTTCTACCTCGGCGCGGGCCGCGACCCGCAGCGCGCCTGGATCTGGGCCCAGGCCAATCTGCGCGAACGCCCGACGCGGCGCGCCTACGAGCTGGCCATCCGCGCGGCCGAAGCGACGGGGCGTGTGGGCGAGGCGCTTGCCCTGCGTCAGCAAATGAACGCCCGTCACGCACCGCGGGCCGCCTAGGCTCGAATGTCAACGAAGGAATCCACATGCTCAGGCTCTATGGCTTTTCCAAGGTCAACGCCGGCGCGCGGGGCCATACCCGCGACCTGCGTGTGCTGTGGGCACTCGAAGAGATGCAACTGCCCTTCGAGATCGCCGGCATGGACCACCCGGCACATGACCTGAACACCGATGCCTATCGCCGGCTCAGCCCCTTCGAGCAGATCCCCGCCATCGACGACGACGGGCTGATGCTGTCCGAATCTGCCGCCATCCTTGTTCACCTGGCAAAGAAGTCAGGCCGGCTGATCCCCGGTGATCGCGCTGGTGAGGCCCAGGTGCTGCGCTGGTGTTTTGCGGCGATGAACACGGTCGAGATGCCGCTGCTCGCCCTGATGGTGCTCGACTGGACGGCGGACGGCAGCTGCGGCAAGCACCGCGAGTTCCTGGTGGGCTGGGTACACCGGGTGTTGACGAACCTCGAACGCTGGCTCGCCGGCCGCGAGTTCGTCGCGACCGAGGCATTCACCATCGCCGACATCCTGATGGCGCATGTGCTCGTTTCGGGCATCAAGGACCAGGCATTGATGGCACCCTATGCGGGCCTCGCGGCCTATCGGGACCGCTGCCTGGCCCGGCCTGCCTGGAAACGGACCCAGGAGGCCTACTTCGCGCGGGTTGAGGCGGGGTAGAACCGCCGCCGGCAGCGCTTGGGACCCGGCAACCTCGCTTGCGCCGGCATGATGGCTGACACTCCGCTTGAACCCGCTCGCCCCGGCGTGCGGCTCGGCCACAACGCCACATATCAACAAGAGACACCCACTTGCGCCTCCAGTCCGTGCCCCTCCATGCCCGTGCCATTGCACTCACCGCGTCCATGCTGGCAAGCAGCGCCCTGGCGCAAACGCCCGCGGCGCATGGCACCACGCAGAAGAACGACCCCTTCGTCGCCCAGGCCGAAGCTGCCTATGTGAGCCATTTGGCGGCCGAGAAGGCGGGTGACGTGGCTCTCTACAAGCAGACCCGGGCCAAGGGCGCCATCGATGAGACGGTGGCCAACCTGCGCCAGCGCGGGGCCTCCGAAAAGGACTTGTCCGCCGCCCTGAAGCGCGGGGCGCCGTACTCCACGTCGCTGGACGGCTACCGCTTCCTCAAGGCCGACGGCGTGGGTGGCGCGGGGCGGCTGTTCTATCGCAAGGATTGGAAGAACGGCGACATGGAGATGGTGGACTTCCTGGGCTACGTCACCCGCTGGGAGGACGGTCGCTGGAAGGTGGACTGCGTCATCAACGCCACCGGCACCAAGCTGGGCATAGGCTCGGCCGGCAAACTGCAGGAGCGCACGATGGATGAGGTGACCGAGCATCGGTGCCTGGCGTTGAAGTGAGGCTGGGTCAGTCGGTGGCACTTCCGCTCCTGGCCGGTCCGTGAGTTGACGTCGCCGCCCGGAAGCCGCCTGTCGTAGCGCGGGAGAGAATCGCAGTCTGGACTGCCCCTGGTCGGCTGGACAGCCAATCCCTATCCACAGCTGTGCCGTCAGACCGCTCATGACCGACGCTCAATACACGATCTTGCCGCAGTGGCCCAACGCTTATCCGGCCAGCGGCGCCAGCGCCACCCTGAAACTCCTCAATGAGGATTTCATCGTGACCGAACTGCCGCTGCAGCAGCCCTGCGGTGAGGGCGAACACATCTGGCTGGACATCGAAAAGAACGGTGCCAACACCGCCTTCGTCGCCCAGCAGCTGGCCGAGGCCGCCAGCGTGCAGGAAAGGGACGTGGGCTATGCCGGCCTCAAGGACCGCTACGCCATCACCCGTCAGTGGTTCAGCATCTACTTGCCGAAGGGTGAGACGCCCGACCTGACCCTGCTTCAGCACCCGGAATTCAAGGTACTGAGTCAGAGCCGCCACGTGAAAAAGCTGCGCCGCGGTGATCTGCAGGGCAACCGATTCCGCATCGTGCTGCGTGACGTGACCGGCGACCGCGACGCGATTGAGGCCAATCTCAAGGCCGTTGCGTCACATGGCGCGCCCAACTACTTCGGCGCTCAGCGTTTCGGCCATGACGGCGGCAACGTCGAACAGGGCCGGGCCATGCTGGCGCGGGAAATCCGCGTGCGCAACCCGAAGAAGAAGGGCATCTACCTGTCGGCGGTGCGCTCCTTCGTCTTCAATGAAGCGCTGGCGCTGCGAATTCAGCAGGGACTCTGGGGCAAGACCCTGCCCGGTGACGTGATGGACGAGGCGGACCGGCCCACCGGACCGCTCTGGGGACGGGGCCGCGTGATCACCACCGATCAAGCGCAGGCCCTGGAAAACGGCGTGGCTGAACGTCACGCCACCTTGTGTGACGGCATGGAACACGCCGGTCTGGATCAGGAGCGCCGCGCCCTGGTGGCCAGGCCGGTGGATATGTCATGGGAATGGCCGCAAGCCAACCAACTGGTGCTCACGTTCTCTTTGCCCGCCGGGAATTACGCCACTTCCGTTCTGAACGAAATCCTCTGCACCACGGAGCCTGACCGGCATACAGAGAACGAGTCTGCGGCTGTCGAATGACGGTGTCCTCACCTCGGGTTGAAGGGTGCGGACCCTGTTCCTGGCACACCATTTCCCGTCCGGTCGCTTTCCCGTCGCTGCGTGTTCACACCTGATGCGGCAGGTGGCCCCCGCGGCGACCTGTCTCCAACCTTCAGGGCACCAGGGCGGTCGTGGCGTTCACCAGCGCTGGCAGCAGTCGCTCGGTGGGCCCTGGATAGCAAACCTCGGGTTCCTGGATATGATTTTCATCGTCTTCGGGCGGTCAGAGCGAGTTCGACCGCGCACGGTCAGCACTCCGACCCCGGTCGAACACCTACCGCCACCCTTCCACAGCGGGGGACCGACCGCCGCGCCTCAAACCATGATTCCGTGATGTTCATGCCAGCCCATCCACCATGACCGATGTCACCACGGGCCTGACCGTCGCGCCGATGCTGGACGCCGTGCCCCCGGCGCTGCGCGTGACGGGCATCGACTGGCTGAGTGGTTTGCGCGACAGCGGCCTGCGGCGTGGCGATCAGATCATCGCGGTGGACGGTGTGGCGCTGCGCCTCCCTTCGACGCCTGAAGAGGCGCGGCGCGAGGCTCCCCGCCTGATCGGCGGCTACCAGGAAAGCCAGCGCTGGGCGGATGCGGGAAAAGACGAGGGCGCGAGCGTCACGCTGACGCTGCGTCGGCGCGCCACGCCCGGCCGGGGTTGGCTCACGGTGCAGGCGACGGGCACGCTGCAGGGGCCGGCGCAGGCGCGCAGCGCAGACAACCGCATCCTGATCGGCCCCGACGGCCCGCCCGAGATGTTCGAGAACGATGGCTTCGATTCCAGCTGGCGCGAATGGGCAGGGAAGTTCGCCGCCATGTCTGCTGCCGTGCTCGATGACCCGCTGTACGCATTGGCCCAGACCTCGCAGTTCCTGCTGCGCCAACTGCAGGATCAGCAGCCGCGCGTGCAACTGCTGGCCGCGAAATACCCGAGCCCCTTCGCCCGCGCCGTTGTGCAGGATTTCGAAGCGATGCGCTTGCGCCTGCAGGGGCCTGACGTCGTGCTGCCAGCCGATGCGCTGGCCTACCGCGAGGTGGGTGAACAGCGCGCCGAAGCGATACGCCAGCAGGCTGAAGCCGAATGGGCCGCCTTGCAGGCCGAACTCACTGATCGCCTGATCGTCCCGCTCTTTCCCGCCGTGCATCCCGTACACGGTGACCGCGCCCGTGTGATCGGCCGCTACGCCTTGCTGCCCCCGCTGCGCAACCGCGATTGGGTCGGTGAGGCGGGGCGAACCTGGTTTGTCGCTGGCAACGCGCGTGACGGCTTCTACTTCGCCGACGCAGAGGGGCCGCAGGCAGTCCAGATGCTGGACGCGCTGGCCCGCTACCGCCGTCTGGTGATGCCGAACATCGACGAATGCTACGAACTCATCGGCCAGGTGCAGGAGCGGCCGGGGCAACTGGTGGTCGGCGAGCGGGCTTACTTCGGTTTGTCGCTCCAGCCGGTTGCGGCCTTGATCGGCGGCGCGATGTTCATCGATCTGCGCCAGCAGGACAGCGGTGTGGACGGCGGCGTGGCGCGCTTTGCCGGCGAGCAGGCGCTGCACGACCATGGCGCCGCGGCGCCGCCCGACAACGCCGAGCCCGAGGTGGTGATGCAAGCGATGGTGGCCGCGCTCAAGGCCGCTGATCAGGATCTGTGGATCTCGCTCTTTGCCACCTGGTCCGTGGAATCGCTGCCGGATGGACGGGTTCTGTTCCGGGCCAACGCCGTGGAGCAGCCGGCGCGTTATTTCGAGGAAGCGCGCAGGCGCATCGTGGAACGCGTCTTCGACATGAGGCCGGTCTGGCTTGATGACGTCCGCGTCGTCATCCCGGGTGACCAGTACCCCGGCCAGCAACGACTTGAGGAGGTCATCGTCGAGATGCAGCACATCGGCCTGTTTGATGGCCAAGCCGAAGGCGCGCCACGGGTTTACCGCGCCTTCAGTGACGTCACGGTGAACCGCTGGTGGCGGCTGCAACGCATCGGCATGCCAGGGGCGCTCGGGCCGTGGCGCATCACCAGCCTGCAACCGATCTGACGGGGGCAGCGCATGCCATCTTTCGACGGACGCCGCCGCGAACTTCGTGCGGCGCTGGCCACGCAGCAGTCCGCGCTGGACATCACCGAATCGACCCGCATCGCCGGCGCGATCGAGGATTATCTCAATGCGCGCGACGCCGTGCTGACGATGGTGCTGGTCTTCCTCGAAGACGACAGCCCCGAGCCGCTGGCGCCGGAGTACGCCTCCAAGTTCCGGGACACGACGCGGGCGGCGCAAGACAAGCTGGACAACATGCTCTCCGGTGTCTCCACCCCCACCGAGGCGGCCGTGCGCTTTCGGGAACAGGTGGAATTCGAGGAGATGGCGTTCTGGGGCCTCGTCGGCAGCATGAAGCTCGCGGAATCGCGCGATGCGCTGGTCGACAACGGCAGCAAGGTCAGGGGCTTGATTTCCTCGCTCGACAAGAAATGGCAGAACCTCTGTGAAGAGGATCTGCGGGTCGAAGAAGCCGAGCAGAAGGCGGCGCAGGACTTGAAGGACCTGCTGGAGCGGGCGCTGGCGACGGCGATGCCGGCCTACGTGCAGATGGGCACGGCCGTGCTGGCGCTGAAGGACGCGTGGAAGGCCTTCGGCAAGACCATCACCGACCACGTGACGGAGACGCTCATCAATGCCGGTGCGCCACGCAAGGTGGTCGAGGCGCTGATGAAGGTGGCGTCCTGGGCCAACGACATGGCGACCTTGGCCGAGATCGGGCAGATGTGCGGCATAGCGACCGAGGCCGTGCTGGACGTGCTGAACAAGCTGCGCTCGATGAACGTCGGTGGGCTGGTGCAATACCGGCTGGGCCTGGCCGTGGACAGCGGCTTGAAGAATGTGCTCAGCGCGATCGACCTGTTCCGCGATCCGATCCGCAACCTCGTGGAGGTGGGTTACTACTCGCGTCTGGCGGTGTGGAAGGCCGCGCTGGACAACGAAGGCGTGATCATCGTCGCCTACGGCGGTATCCGGCAGCAGGTTGACGAGTTCCTCAAGGCATGCAACCTGGACGGAACCCGCGCCACGCATGCTGCGGTTGTTGCGGACATGGACCGGGTGGCATCCGGCCTGCGCACGGACGGGCAGAAGAGCGACTGGTATGAGGTGCAGCGCGGGCTGAAAGACATCTTCGACCGTAAGCGCGCCGGTACCGAGAAGGCATTCGAGGATTTCTACCGTGCCAACGACGGTCGTTTCCTGGGCGGTCTCAGCACGGATACGGAGCGCGCCCTCCTCGAGCCCGACAAGTGGCTGGTGACGACCAACGGTGTGATTGCCGTAGGGCTGGACACCAAACTGCGTGAATGGCGGGAGAACGTGACGGTGTTGCAGGGCGGCCCGAGGGAAGCTTTCGATTCAATCCAGGACGCCTTTCTCGGACTTCCCCTTGACGTGCGCGACAAGGTGAAGGGCAGCGTCAACGACTATGTGACAAAGCAGATGAACACGCTGAACACCGAAGCCGAGAAGACGCTGGCGTTGCTGGACAAATGCGAGCTGATGGTGAATGCGCGCAAGATCAGCGACGACCTGGACCGTGCCAGGCTTTCTCAGGCGCTCAGGGCGACTATCAGGTAGGCGTCGGCGAGCGATGCGGCAAGGCAGGCCGCGAAAGCCCCGTCTAGCGAGACAAGGTTGGTGAGGCCCGCTATGGGGGAGGGCATTTCGGTGAACTGACCGACGGCACTGGACTCGCCGAACCGCGCGGGCTTGCTTTTCGACTTCAGCCGCCCCGCGATGCCCTCCGTTCAGACCTCGAACGCCTCCGCATACGTCAGCCTCTCCTCCACCACCAGCTTGCGCCAGGTCGCGTTGCGCGGGTCGGGGACGGTCTTGTCGGTGTAGAAGCGCTCGAACTCGCGCAGCAGCACGCGGTAGCGCCAGCCGCTGGCCAGGGTCGGCAGGGACCCTGTGTGGGACCAGATGGGAGGATCGAAGAGCGGGCCGATCGGGCCGATGGGACCAATCGGTCCGATTGGTCCAACAGGGCCGACGACGACGTCCCTCACCAGGCCGGGGACGGGCTTGAGCTGCTCCAGGCGGTCGAAGCGCAGCGTCTCGCCGCCGCGGGTGGTACGCACGACGGTCTCTGCGGCGCGCTTGGGCGCTGGCGCCTCCAGGGCCTTGAGGGCCAGGGAGCGCGACGCAGCGTCGCCGCCGACGAGTTGGCCGCCCAGCATCTGCACGTCCTGCCAGCCGATGTCGCCTTCGAAGTCGAGCGACTGGCGCTGCAGCACGGCCTCCATGCGGTTGCGCCCGTCTTCGAGGTGGGTGCCGGTGAAGTCGGAGATCACCGAGGCATTGGCGAGCGGGGACTCGGCTTGGCCGCCGGCATTGAGCCGGCGCATCGGCCCGCGCTTGGCGGCCGAACCGTAGACGTCGAGCTGCACAGTGTTGCGCTCGCGCTTGATGATCGCGACGCGGCGCGGCAGCACCTGGGCGAAGTCGCACAGCACCGTGCGGGAGACCTTGGCCTCGGCCAGCGCATGGGGCTGGAAGCGCACCAGCGACAGCCGCACGAAGGGCATGTAGCTGAAGCCGGTGTTGAGCTCGATGTCGCAGTACCAGAGCTTGCGCTGCTTGTCGAAGTAGACGCGGTGGCCCGCGACGGTGGCGGGCTGGCCGTCTTCCAACAGCAGCACCTGCTCGGTGCGCACGGCGGCGCCGAAGGCATCGGCGTTGGCCACGTCACCGGCGTTTGCCGAATCCCACAGCGGGTCGCGGCCCCACTGGGTCAGATAGGGGATGCGATCGGCGGGCAGGTCGGCGAACTTGCCGTCGTTGGGCTGCAGCACCACGCCCAGCAGCTCGCCGTTGCCGGACGAGAACCAGGGCCGCTCGAGATACACGCGCAGGCCGTTGCCCAGCCGCGTGCTGCGGTCGCGCACGCTGCGGTCCCAGCGGAAGGTGGGCACGACGTAGAGCACCTGGGGGATGTCGGGTGGGCTGGTCGAGCGGATGACGGTGCCGACCGTGCCGCCGGTGCCCACGTCGGCGATGGGCGCGCCGGCGTCCTTGGTTTCGCCGAGCAGGGTGTGGGCCTGGATCTGCACGCGGTCGGTCTCGACGATGGGGCCGTCGCGCGTGATGCGCTCGGTTTTGGCGAACAGGGACGGCGGGAGGTATTCGCGGAAGCGCGTGGTGGCGCGCAGGTGGTAGCGCACGAAGCGGAACTTGGTGTCGCCGAACTCGTGGCGGTTGCCCGGCACGGCGGGATGCTTGGCCAGGTCGGACGGCAGCAGCTGGCCGCCCACCGGCGTGAAGGCCGTCTGCTCGGCCACGGCCTGCTCCAGCGTGAAGCGGTTGCCGTGCATCTCCGCGAGGCGGATCTCGCTCAGCACGGCCTCGTGAGGCACGCGCTTGGGGCCGGGGTCGGCCGGGTCGTCGGCCAGGGGGTCGTCGACCCACTCGTCCCACTCGCCGACGATCTCGAACTTGCCGGTGCTCGGGCCATGCAGGCGCACGGTGCGGGCCAGCAGGTCGGCGTGCTGCCAGCCGGCCTGGCGGTCCACGCTGGCTTTCTCGACGCGCGGCTCGCACACCGGTTGCTGCGTGGCGTGCACGAAGACGAGGTCGCGCCAGGGCGTGAGCATCCAGTTGACGCCGGCCAGGGCCTGGGCCTGCAGCCGCTGCACGCCCGCCGCGCTGGGCTGCCAGTAGGGCAGCGCGAGGTGGCGCACCAGCTCATCGTGCACGAAGCTCGCGTAGCGAAGTCGGGCGATGTGGCCCTTGGGCAGGAAGACGCGCAGGATGCCCTTGGCGAAGTCCCACTTCGGCGCGTCGGGCACGGTGAAGTCGTCGCCGCAGGGCGGCGTGGCCACCTCGCCGGGCTGCTCGTGCAGTTGCAGGCGCAGGCTGCGGGTGTCGTCGGGCCAGCTCTTGGCCAGGGCGCCATTGGCCGGGTCGCGGTCGAAGTCGAGCAGCAGGATGAGGCGGTCCTTGTGGTCGTCCAGGAACACCGCGCGGGCGCCCTTGTCGAGCACATAGCCGTGCAGGCCCGGCGCCAACTGCACCAGGGGTTTGCCCACGATCCAGGCGCTCAACCCGGGCACACCTTCGATGGCGACGCCGCCGCTGGCCGGGTCGGGCAGGTAGGGCACGGGCACGATGGCCTCGCGATGCACCAGGTACTGGCCTGCCGCGAAGCGGTCCTTGGTGTCGTCAGCCTGCTCGGGCGGCGCTATTGCGCCGCCCTGCACGGTGGCCGCCAGGGCGGCCTTGGCGGGCGTCACGAGCTCGATGGTGGCACCCGGCACGGGGTGCAGCAGGCTGCCGTTCTCGCGTGCCGCGACCGCGTAGCCGGCCTTGATGCGCGCTGGTGTGGCGCCGCTGGCACTGCCTATTGCCGAGTCGAACATGCCATGCAGCTCGCACTGCTGCTGCGAGCTCTTGGGCGGCACGATGTGGCGGTCGCTGCTGTTGCCGTACTCGAAATCGGGGTTGTCGTAGAAGGTGGACAGTTCCCCCTGGATCTGCGCGACGTAGCCCGCGGCATCCTTGTTGTAGTTGGTGCGCAGCACCTGGCGCTCCAGCGACTCGCCTTCGCTGACCTTGGCCGTCAGCACCAGGGCCGGCGGGTCCACCGGCTCGAAGCGGCCATAGGCCAGCGGCTCGCTGGCCTGCTCGTCGGCGCCCGGCTCGTCCAGCGCGAGGCTGTTGCCAGCCAGGTCCACCAGGCGGGCCCGCATGCGATAGCGGCGGCCGAAGCGCAGCCGCGGCAGGCTCCCCTTCACGGGCACAACAGCCACGGCCATGCCGTTGCCGCGCGTGGCCGTGTCGGTGGGCGTGTCCACGACCTCCTCGGTCTGCAGGTGCGTGCCGGGTGTCGTCACGCTGCGTAGCGTGCGCCCCGGGCGCGGCGCTGCCAGGCTCCAGCCAGTCCAGCGGAACAGGGTCTCGTGCAGGTACTGGTCGTCCGGCGCCCCGGGCGAGGCGGTGGCGGATGCACCCTTCACATGGCCTTCGTCGGCCGGCAGGTCGACGGCGCGCTCGGGCAGCGCACCGCGGGCCAGCGCGCGAAAAGCGCCCTGGCGCTGCACCAGGCTGCGCCACTTGGGGTCGGCCGCGTCCCAGGCGTCGATGCGGTAGCCGCGCAGCACGTCCTCGGCGAACAGCGTCACCGCGGCCGCGGCCGCGCCGCCGGCCTTGATGGCGGCGTTGTTGAGCGCCGCAGTGGCGGCATTGATGCCCACACTGCCCGCGCGGCCGTGGCGTGACACGCCGATGCCGCCGGAGCGCAGGTTGGCCACCGGCTGGCGGTCACCGGTGGTGTAGGTGACGGCGCCGTGGGCGCCCATCTCCAGGTGCTTGGCGACGAGGTTCTGCGCCGTCAGCAGGAAGTTGACGGTCTTCAGCGACGCGCCGTCGGGGTCGACCTGATAGATGTCGAAGGGGCTACGCGCCTGCAGGTAGTTGTCGTTGGCGCCGACGAGGCGCAGCAGGCCGTCGGCATGATCAGCCGTGCGCTCGCGCACGACGAAGCGCTTGCGCGTGGCCGTGAAGGCCGTCCACGGGCGCTGGCTGTCGCCGATGGTTCCGCTGACGATGCGCAGCTGCATGAAGCCCGCGGCGGCCGATGCACCGGCCGCGGTGACGAGGGCGTCGAGCAGGTCGTTCTTCTCCAGCACGAAGTCGATCACCAACCCCAGGCGGCGCATCAGGTGGGGGTGGTCGCCATAGCTGGCGATGCGCTGGTGGAAGTCGTAGTCCGGCTCGACCGGCGAGGCCTCCACGCCCGTGAAGCCGGGGCGGCGCATGGCCTTCTGCGCGGCGGTCGGCACGCGGCGGTTGTAGAAGCGGTCGCTCTGCCACAGCGCGTACTCGCCCGGGCCGCTGAACTGCTCCATCAGCACGGCGCGCTTCTCGCGGTCGGCCGGGTCGGTGGCGATACTGCCGTTGCGGATGAGGGCCGGGTCTTCCCACTGTGGCGGCAGCGCACGCAGGCGGAAGGTGGTGTTGCCGCCCTTTTGCCCCGGCAGGCGTGCAGGGGCCGGGATGCAGCTGTTGGCGTTGAAGACGCTGCCGTCGATGGCGCGGTCATGGGCCCGTGAATTGCCGCGCAGCGCATGGAAGCGCCCGAAGCCGGGGAAGGGGACCTCAATGGTGCGATTGCCGAAGTCCTGCTTCAGCGTGCGCGTGCCGAGGTCGGTGAGCAGGCCCTTCAGCGCCGGATCGGCCGCGCGCCAGGGCAGCAGCACGGGGTGGTCGCCATCGCCCGCCGTCTGTGCGAGCTGGGTGTAGTGCTGGCGCAGCAGGCCCAGCACGCTGCGCACCGGGTAGGAGCGCAGGTTCTTGGCCGAGATGTCCATGAAGGCGAAAGGCGCCACCGGCAGGTCGGCCGGGAAGAGCTGCTTCCACAACGCGCTGTCGGGCTTGAGCTCGGGCGCCGCGACAAAGGGCTGCAGCGGCACGGCGCCGTTGGGCAGCACCAGTTCCAGTTTCAGCCCAGCCGCCGTGCTGGGCCAGTCGGCCCAGGGCTGCCAGGCGGGGTTGCCCAGCAGGCGCTCCGCCGTGCTGCCGGGCTCCAGCCGGGGCGAGATGACGACGGAGACGCACCAGCGTCCGCCGCGTTGGCCGTTGGGAAGCGCCGTCCAAAGAAGCGTTTGTTTTGCCATGTTGTCGCTCCTTCAGGCGAAGGCCTCGCAGTAGTCACGCCAGCCGTAGCGCGTGCTGTCGTCGATGGCGGCCAGCTCGGCGGCCAGCGCCAGCGTCGGGTCGGCCGACAGGCCCAGCAACTGCCGCAGCGTCGGGTCGCCGTTGCTGCCGGCGAACTTCTTCTCGCAGCTGATCGTCACGCTGCCCGAGAAGATGAACACCTCGATCTCGATGGTCAGCGTCGCCTTGCCCACCGCCTTGCCGGTCTCGAACTCGTAGCGCAGTTCGAGGTAGAGCTCCAGCGACGCGGTGATCAGGCCCAGCACGTCCACATGGCCTTCGAGGCGGAAGTAGCCGGTCAGGCTCGCCGCATCGGCCTCCATGCGGAAGTAGATGCCGGCCATGACCGACACGCCGCCGGAGGCCACACCAAAGTCGATGCTGATGGCGGCGCCGAACTCGAAGGCCGCCTCCAGGATCTGCACGCCCTTGGGGTCCAGCGTGATGCCGAAGAAGCCGCCGCCGCCGAAGACGTAGACCGTCAGGTGGAAGGGCTGCTCGCGGGTGCAGAAGTTGAAGCGCACCGACAGCGGCTGGCCGATGAAGGGCACCGTGAAGCCCGCGCCCAGGCTCACGTTGCTGAGGTTGAGCACGCCGCAGGTGATGGCCGGCAGGGAGACGTCGAAGCCCGCATCGATGCCCTGGGCCGTGATGTCCAGGTAGGGCGGGTCGGAGAAGCCATCGAGCGGGATCAGGTCGCGCAGCGTCTCGACGAAGGACAGCGGGCCGACGAACTTGATGCCCGACAGCATCACGTCGACGTTCATCTTGGCGCTGCTGTCGACGCTGAACTCGATCTTCTCGAAGTTCAGCTCGATGAAGCTGGCCGGCGCGATGAGGACGAGGTCGAAATGGTGCAGGCCGCACAGCACCTGGATCTTCGGCGCGCCGCCGCTCTTCTTCATGCGCGCCTCGACGGCGACGATGAAGGCATGCTTGTCGTGTACGACAAAGAGCGGCGAAGCCGGATCGAAGCCCCAGCTCTTGATCTCGGGCTTCCAGTCGAAGCGCACGACGAGTTCCTCGCCGAGCAGGTTCTCCAGCATCTGCAGCAAGGGGCCCACCGCGCCCAGGGCGTCTTCCACCACGCCCAGGATGTCGAGCAGGGTTTTGCGCGGCGGCCCTTCGAGCAGCGGGAAGGCCGCGACGTCGCCCTTCACAGCGCCGAGCGCGTTCTTGACGGCCTCCACCTTGGGTGCCAGCTCGGCGGGCTTGGTGATCAGCTCGCCCAGGGACTGGCCGGCGGCCGGGTTGTCCAGCAGGTTCTTCAGCGCGTCGAACAGGGTCTTGCCATGGCCGACGAGGCCGGCGATGAGCTTGATGGAGTCCAGCACCGTGAGGGCCTGGGCCACCACGGCGTTGACCTGCTGGCGAAAGCCCGCGGGGATGACCGTCGAGGCCTGGACGGTGTTTTTCAGATCGACGAGCTTGGCACGCAGCGCGCCGTTGCCCTGCGGCGCGTCGAGGGCGTCGGCGAGATTGATGCCGGCCAGCGGGTTGGCGGCGTCCAGGCTCTTGCTGCCCAGGTTGTCCAGTTGGGCCTTGACGCTGTCCAGCGTGGCGAGAAGCGTGTTGACCTTGGTGGTGATGGGCGCCAGCTGCGCGGCACCGAAGGCGGCCGCCTGCTGCAGCAGGTCGTTGATCGTGCCCTTGACGACGTCGAGCGCCGCGCTGCCCAGCGTGCCGGGCTGGGAGGCGAGGCTGCTGATGAACTGGTACAGCCGCATCAGGTCGTTGAAGAAGGCCTCGACCTTGGTGCCGGCCTCCGACGCGAACTTGGGCGCCTTGTCGAGGTTGTCGAAGAGCTGTGTGATGTCGTGGATCACTGCGCTCAGCGGGATGCAGCCGAACAGCAGCGGCAGCGGCAGGTCGCCTGCGCCGCCGGGCGGGAAGAAGTTGGTCGCCTTGATCTGGCCGCCCACCACGTCGGCCACATTGCCGGCCGCCGGCCCGAGCGAGCGCGACAGCGCCGACGGGCTCAGGTTGGGCATGACGAAGCCGCCGCTGCGGTCACCCTGCTTGGAGAAGTCGAGGCGCCCCATGCCCGCGCGCTCCACCACCTCGGCAAACACCTCGCCCTTGTTGACGCCCGGGTCGAAGCCGCTTTGCAGATAGGTCGTGTTCCAGCGCAGTCGGTTGAAGCCGTCGGAGCCGGTCAGCTGGGCCATCGCGCCGATGCGCGCCTTCAGCCGCGACACGCGCGGGTAGAACATGGGCTTGAGCAGGTCCGGCGTGAAGGCCTTGAAGGCCTTGAACGAGGTGCTCGTGGCGACCGTGGACGGCACATGGGCGTCGAAGGTCAGGTGGGCGACCTCCACCGCCGTGTCGCCGGGCTTGCTGCTCAGCGCGAGCGTGACGCGCTGGCGCTTGAGCTGGGCGGTGGCGCGCTCGGTGCCCTGCGGGTCGTCCACCGCGTCGGCAATCTGGAACTTGCGCCAGCCGGTGAGTGCGCGGTTGGCCGTGTCCGCCGCGCCGCCGGTGCCCGAATGCTTGGGAACGAGCTTGTTGCCGACCTTGTCCCGGGGGCTGGCCATGGTGTTGGACATGAAGATCAGCGGCAGCTCGAACTGCACCTCGCGCCCGTCCAGGTCGGTACCGGCCATGCGGAAGGGGAAGGGCGTCGGCGAGTCGCCCGGGCCCGTGGCGGGCCAGAAGAGCAACTGGCCCAGGCCGGGTTCAACCTGAGTCTTGGACGGCTGCGCGAGATCGGGCGTCACCGTCGTCAGCATGCGCACCGAGGTGAACGGCAGCTCGTGCTCCACGGTGGCGTCCCCGGCGCCGAAGGGGCGCAACGTGGACGCGTCGTCGTAGTGCTTGATCTTCTCTCGCACGATCATGAACATGCGCTGGCGCAGATAGGCCGGGTTGCCCGGCAGCTTGTGGAACTTGCGCTCGCTGACCTTGATGAGCACCGCGCGGTGGCCGAAGGGGAAGAGCACGCCGCGGTAGACGACGCGCACATAGTGGTCGCGGCCCTGCGTGGCCTGGTGCACCCAGCTCTCCACATCCAGGCCCGGCGGCTCCCAGTCGCCGCGGCTGTCGAGCCAGGCGCCCTGGCTGGACAGCATCAAGAGCCGCGTGTCGATGGGCTGGGGCTCGTAGTTCGTCATCGAGAAGTTCGACGACAGGTGGGTGATCTGGTAGCGGTCGTAGTCCGACAGCGCCGTCTCGCTGGTGACGAAGGGGTTGCCCGCATCGGGCCCCGGCAGCTCCGTGAAGCCGGACGGGAAGGCCGACTGCATCGCCTTCTGGCCCCAGCCCGTGGTAGCCCAGACGGCGCGCACCGTGCGCCCCGCATCAGGGGCCGGCGAGTCCACACCCGCGGGGCCGAGCAGCCGCGTGTGCCACAGCTCGGTGTGGCCGGAGTAGGGCGACGTGGCCGCCTTGGTGGCATGCCGCCAATGCTCGCCGTCGTGCGGCGAGATGATGAGCCGCCAGGGCAGTTCGATCGCCGTCTGGGTGCTGGTGGGCAGCGCGGGTTTGGGCAGCACGCGCCTGACCGGCGGGACCTCCACGATCACCGCGTCGGGCAGCGTGGCCTGGCTGCCGATCACGTCGCCCAGGCGCCGGCGCAGCGTCGCCTGGGCGGCCTCGCCGCCGCGGCGGGCGATCTGCGTCTGGCGCAGGCTGAAGGCGTTGAGCGCCGGCCCGGTGAGGCCGACCATGGCTTGCACGGGCAGGAGCGCGGTCGCGGTGATCTTGCCGACGGCCTTGGTCTTGGTGGTCACCACCACCCCTGCGGCCCGCTGCCAGCGCGGCCACAGTTCCAGCACGCGGCGCTGCGCCGGGCGCGGCAGCGCGCCGGGTGGCACGCGCATGTCCAGCGTGCGGATGGCGCCCAGCAGCCCGTCCAGCGTGTAGGGGCATTCGAAGCCGGCGGGCCACTCGAACACGACACGCGACTCGTTGGCCGCGCGGGCGCGGATCGGCGGCGGGTCGACCTCGTTGTCCGGCACCACCGCCGAGGGCACGGGCTTGCCGTCGAGCGGCGGCGGCATGTCCGGCGCGCCGGTGCCCGGAGCCTGCTGCTCGAAGAACACCTCCTCGGCAATCGACTGCGGCGGATGGTGGACGATCAGCGAGGCGGCGCCGCTGCCGCTGGCGGCAAGCACGGGCGGTTTGCTGCCCGGCTTGCGGGCGACGTTGACGAGCTCGATGCGCAGCGCGACGAGGTCGTCTGGCCGCACCACCGCATCGCCGGGACGGCTGCCGCTGAACAGGTTGCCGACGTACTCAATGGCGTGCGGGACCGGCGTCGGCGTGATGATGATGGGCGGTGGGGTCGGGCCGACCACGACGGGCGGCGCAACCGGACCGACCACGACATCGCCGATCCTGGCCGCCGCACGAGACCCGATGGCACGGCTCTTCACCGGCTTCCTGGCCTGCTTCTTCGCCTGCTTCTCCGCCATGGCAGCGCTCCAGCGACCGCGCAATGCCGCGGCGCGGCGCGACTATAGGACCGGGATTTCCAAGCCGTACCCCTAGAACCACTCCACCGGCAACGCCAGCCCCACGCCCTTGAGCAGCCCGGCCCGGGCGGCTTTCAGCTCAGCCGTCGGTGCCGGCCAGCGCCGGTAGACATGCAGGAAATCCAGCACAACGGTGGTGTTGTTGGAAGCCTCCTGCTGGCCGCGGCGGACGCCGGGGTTCACATAGTCCTTGTGCATGACGGCGCCACCGCCCGCAACGTGCACCGGCATTGCGCGCGAGCAGACGCCTAGCAACCAGTCCCAGTCCTCCTGCGAGGCGAGATGCGCGTCGAAACTCAGGCCCTGCAGCAGGCTGCGGCGGTAGGCCAGGCAATGTAGGGGGATGAAGTTCTTGACCCACAGCGTGTTGACATCGGCCCCCGCCAGCGGCGTGGTCTGGCGGCCGAGCTCGGGGATGCCAGGCTGCTGGCGGTCTTCGGTGACGACGGTGATGTCGGTGAACAGGACTTGCGCATCCGGGCGCTCGCAGTACGGCTTCAGCGTGGCCAGATGCTGGGGCTCGAAGGTGTCGTCGTCGTCCAGGAAGATGACCCATTCGCCGCGCGCCAGGGCCAGGCCCTGGTTGCGGCTCTCGGCGGGGCCGTTGGCGCCGGTGCGCTTGAGGAAGCTGTCGGCCGGGCCCAGATCGCGGGCGACGACGGCGGCGGTCTCGGCGTCCAGCGCATCGGCGACCAGCAGGATCTCGAAGTCCGCGCAGGTCTGGGCGCGCAGCGAGCGAATAGCCCGCGCCAGCGTGGCCGGCCGGTTGTGCGTGGCCATGACGATCGAGAAGAAGGGCTGCATCGCGATGCTTCAGGCCTTGCGCCGGGCGATGGCCAGCAGCGAGATGTTGTTGAAGAACCAGATGCCCTGCAGGTCCAGCGTCGTGTACTTGTGGATGACGTTGGCCAGCGTGTAGGGCGTGTACCAGCAGTTGTGGTCGGGGTGCACGACCTCGACGAAGGTCTCGGCCTCGGTCTGGTAGTCGAAGTGCCGCGCGAAGCAGCTGTAGGCGTCGGGCACCGTGATGACGTATTCCTTGGCGCCGACGCGGTCCAGCTGCTCCAGGAAGCCCTTCACGTCGGGCACATGCTCCAGCACCTCGGGCACCAGCACGAGGTCGTAGGGGTCCTTGATGTCGTCCCAGGACGAGAACAGCCGGCCTTTCAGGTGCGGCAGCATGTGCGGGAAGGCCTCGTCGTGGATGTCGAAGCCGTCGAGCTGGCAGACCTTGTCGAGCTGCAGGTGCAGCGAGCGGTTCAGGTCGGTGATGGGCCAGTCGACGCAGCCCACGTGCAGCACGCGCTTGCCGCGGCACATCTCCTGCAGCACCGCCACGCGGGGGTGGCCCATCAGGTTGCGGCTGACCGGGATGCGGTGCACGAAATAGGGCGAGTGGGCGCGCTCCAGCGCCGACACCGGCGGCAGGCCCTCGGGCTGGCACAGGGCCGGCTTGGGGCCGCGGTCCGTGTCGGTGGAAATCGTCGTCTCGCTCATGCCAGGCTCCGTGTATGCAGCTCGTCGTAGTTCTTGCGTGTGCTGCCCCATTCCTGGTCGGCGAAGACCGGGCCCTTGCCGCTGTAGCGGATGCCGGAGTAGTGCTGCGGGATGAAGAAGTGGCTGGGCCAGATCGTCAAGTTGATGTAGTTGTAGCGGCGGTGCGCCTCGGTCAGGAACAGCGGACCAACGCTTTGCCAGGCCATGCGGTCGATGACGGTCGCCTTTTCCTTCACGTCCAGGATGAGCTGGCGGAAGAAGGGGTTCTGCGGTTCAGAGGCGACATAGCCGGCGGCGATCAGGCCGGGGCGGATGATCTCGTTCTCCCAGCAGGCGCAGGCCTCGCAGTCGAACAGCCAGGGCTCCAGCGGGCGGCGGCAGATGCTGTCGGCGTCAACGACGAAGCCGCCTTCGCGGAACAGGATCTCCCAGCGCATGATGTCGGCCACGCCGTTGAGCTCGCGGCCAGACATGGCGCGGATGTGGTCGGCGTTGTACCAGCCGTAGGACATCAGGTCGGCATTGCCCCAGACCTTGAGCTGCCAGTCGGGGTTGTGAACCCGCCAGGTGTCTATGCAGTTGTCCGGTCGCTTGGATTCGTCGCCGACCCAGATGATGTGCAGGGTCTTGGGGATCATGGGGCTCTCCTGAGCTTATCCGGTGCAGTATCCAGCGGGCGCTCGGCGTCCCGTAGGGGGAACTGAGGTCCATTCCTCGCCCTTTTGCCCCCTGGGCAAGCGCCGCGCCTCCCCTATGCTCGGCCCCAAGCATCATGACCCCACGGCTTTTCGTTGCCATCGGCAGCTCGCATCTCTTCGGCCTGATCGACCGCTACATCGAGCCAGTGTCGTCGGCCAAGTACCGCTCGGTCTGGTCGACCGGCGTGCCGTTCCGTGAGCCCATCGAGCTGGACGCCCCGCCTGGTTGGCGCGGCGAGCATGTGCTCTACAACACCCCGGTGGCCGGGCCGCCGCCCATGCTCAAGGAAGGGGTGCTCTACATCCCGGATGTGCTGACGGGCGTGCTCGGTCACATCCCTCAGGAAGCCGAGGTCATCTTCTCGCTGCTGCGCGGCCAGGAGTTCGCGATCGCGGCCCTGGTCGACGATCCCTCGCATGGCGACTTCCTCGGCGACGACGGCCGGATGGAGCCGGGCCGACGCTGGATGTCGCGCACCGATGCGCTGGCCTGGGTGCGGCAGATCGCTGAGCCGCTGTGGACGACGCATCTGGCCCTGCGCCAGCAGTTCCCGCGCGCACGCATCGTGCATGTGCCGGCGCCGCCGCCGGTGGAGTCGCATGAGCACATCGCTGCCAATCCCGAAGCCTTCGGACAGCTGTTTGCCGTGCATGGCATCAAGCCGTTCACGATGCGCCAGCGCATTTACCGGCTGATGTACGGCGACCTGAACCAGCGCCTGGCGCAGATGGGCATCCTGAGCCTGGCGCCGCCCGTCGGCGCGCTGACCGGGAACGGCGGCCTGAAGGCCGAATTCGCGCGCGGCTGCCTGCATGGCAACGAGCTCTACGCCGAGCTGCTGGCGCAACAGATACGGGAGGTACTCGCCGATGTCCCACCCCTATGAGCAGATGCCGGCCCAGGCCTTCTGGCGCAAGACCGTCAGCGCCCAGGCCTGGGGCCAGCTCGACTTCAAGCCGAACACCAAGTTCAAGCTGACCCCGTCGCTGAAGATCGCGACGGCTGGTTCCTGCTTCGCCCAGCACATGGCCAGGCGCCTGGAGAGCTTCGGCCTCAGCCACTGGGTGGTGGAGCAGGCGCCCGCGGGCCTCACGCCCGAGCGGGCGCGTGAGCTGCAGTACGGCGTGTTCTCGGCCCGCTATGCCAATGTCTACACGGTGCGCCAACTGCGCCAGCTCGTCGAATTCGCCTTCGGCCTGCGTGAGGGCGACCCGCCGGTGCTGACCGAAAAGGGCCGCATCTTCGACGCCCTGCGCCCGCGCGTCCAGGCCGGCGGCTATGACTCGCTGGCCGACCTGCGCGCCGACCGCGCCTGGCATCTGGCCCAGGTGCGGCGTCTTTTCAGCGAGTGCGATGTCTTCGTCTTCACGCTCGGCCTGACCGAGGCCTGGGTGGAGCAGGGCAGCGGTGTCGTCTTCCCGGTCTGCCCGGGCACGGCGGCGGGCGAGTTCGATGCCGAGCGGCATGGCTTCGTCAACTTCGAGTACCCGGAGATCCTGGCCGACCTGGAATGGGTGCGCGGGTTCATCGCCGGCGTGAATCCGGGCATGCGCTGGATCGTCACGGTGTCGCCGGTGCCGCTGGTGGCCACGGCGACGGCGCATCCGGTCATCGTTGCGTCCAGCTATTCCAAGGCGGTGCTGCGCGCGGTCGCCGGGCGGTTTGCGGACGCGCATGACGAGGTCGACTATTTCCCCTCCTTCGAGATCATCTCGTCGGCGCAGAGCTTTGGGCAGTACCTCGAGGGCGATTTGCGCGAGGTGTCGCCGCGTGGCGTGGACCATGTCATGCGCCAGTTCTCGGCCGCCTTTGTCGAAGCCGGCGAACGCGCTGCCGTGGCGGCACCCAGCCTGGCGGCCCAGGCCGCAGCGGCGGCTCAGGTCGAGTGCGAAGAGCTCCTGAACGACAGACCCTGAAGGGCTCACGTCTGTTTTCTGCACGGCCCTGCGGGGCCGTTTTCTTTGGCCCGTCATAAAAAAAGGCCCTGGGATTGCTCCACAGGGCCTGCATGGGCCGGCACCCCGTGCCGGCGTCAGGAGATCAGGCTCAGATCCAGTTGCCGCCGTTGTTGCGACGGTGCTCGTCGTCCTCGGCCAGCTTGCGGTCGATGGCGGCGAGGTGGGCGTCGGCGCTCGGCAGGGCGACCTTGGCCAGGTCCACGGATGGCGCCCCCAGGAGCGCGTCGGCCGGCGCGGTCAGCAGGTCGCTCAGGCTGACCGTCGCATCCTTGCCGTCGTCGGCCTTTTGCGGCTGCACGTCCTTGGCGAACCAGACGTCGGCCACGTCATGCTTGCCGCCGTCGGTCGTCGTGTAGCTGGAGACCAGGCCGATGAGGTTGCCGTGGTCGCTGCCCGAACCCTTGGCGGCGTTCAGGTCGATGGAGGCGACACCCACCTCGTCCAGCGTCTTCAGTTCGCCGGCGTCGGTCTTGCCATCGTGGTTGGCGTCGACCCAGACCTGCAGCTGCTTCCAGTTGGCGTCGTGTGCATCGAGCTTGCCGTCATGGTTGCTGTCCTGCTCGGCCATGGCGGCATAGCCGTCCTTGGCGTGCTTGCCATTGGCCAGGATGGTGCCCATGCCGAAGAGCTCGCTGCCGTTGTTGATGATGCCGTCGAGGTTGCGGTCCATGACGAGCAGGCCATCGCCGCCGGCAATCCAGCCGACCTTGTCCACGTGGCCGGAGCCGATCAGGTCGAAGTTGACGCCCTGGGCGGCGGCCAGCGTGTTGATGCCGTGGCCGTCCAGGTCGAGCACGATCGGCGTCTTGGAGAAGTAGGCGTCGAGCTGGGCGCCGTTCATCTCGCCGACGGCCGCGTTGGTCAACGCGTCCAGCTGGGCCATGCTCATGGCGGCGATGTCGCGGGTCTCCAGGCCGGCGACCTGGTCGGTCGTGATGGCATGGACCTGGTCGGTCGTCAGCGCGGCGGCCTGGTCCGTCGTCAGCGCGGTGATCTGGGTCACCTTCAGCGTCGTGAACTGGGCCGTGGTGATCGCGTCGATCTGCGCATTGCTCAGGGCCGCGAAGTTGGCCGTGGTCAGGGCGCGCAGGTCGTCGGTCTCCAGCGCCTTCATCTGGTCGGTGCTGAAGGACTGGACCTGGCTCGAGGTCATGACGCCGAACTGCGAGGCCGTGAACGAGTTCAGATCGTCCGTGGACAGGTGGTTGATCTGGCTGGTCGTCAGTACATTGACGCGGCCAGCCAGGCCGGTCAGCTGATCAGTCGTCAGGGTTGCCAGCTGGGTGTCGGTCAGGGCACGCAGCGAGGCCGTGGACAGCTTGGCCAGGTCTGTGGCGTCGATGGCCACGATCTGGTCGGTCGACAGCGAGGCCACCTGTTCCGTCGTCAGCACCGAGACCTGTGTCGAGCTCATCGCCGTCATGTCGGCCGCCGAAAAGCCGTCGAGCTGGCTGGTCGTCAGCGACAGCACCTGGGCGGTGCTCAGCGCGACGATGTGGTCGGTCGACAGGGCGGCGAACTGGTCGGAATCCAGGCCGGCCAGGGCGGCCGTCGTGATGGCGCGCAGGTCGGCGGTTTCCAGCTTGGCGAGCTGGCTGGTGGTCAGTGCGCCGAACTGGTCGGAGTCCAGCGCGGCGAACTGCGCCGTGCCCAGGGCGTTGAGGTTGTCGGTGACCAGGTTGCCAAGCTGGCTGGTGGTCAGTGCCTCGGCCTGGGCGGACGACAGGTTGCTGAACTGGCTGGTGGTCAGGCTGTTCAGGTCGGCCGTGCCCAGGGTGTTGATCTGCGCCGTCGTCAGGTTGTTGATCTGCGTGCTGCTCAGGGCGCGCAGCTGGTCGCTGGTGAAGGCGTCGAGCTGGTCGGACGAGAGGTTGCGCAGGGCTGCCGTGGACAGCGACTTGATGTCGGCCGTCTCGATGGCGGCGACCTGGGCCGTGGACAACACGTCGGCTTGCGTCGAGCTGATCGCGGCGATCTGCGTCGACGTCAGGGCCACCATGTCGGCGGTGCTCAGGCCCTGGATCTGGGTCGTGCCCAGTGCACCCACCTGTGCCGCGGTCAGCGAGCCGACGGCGTCACTGGCCAGTGCAGCAACCTGGTCGGAGCTCAGCGCGTTCAGTGCGGCGGTGGACACCGCGCGCAGGTCGGCCGTCTCCAGCTTGCCCAGCTGGCTGGTGGTCAGCGCGCCGAACTGGCTGGAACCCAGCGCAGCGAACTGCGCGGTGCCCAGGGCGTTGAGGTTGTCGGTCGCCAGGTTGGCGAGCTGTGCGTTGGTCAGGGCCTGCACCTGGCCCGAGGACAGGTTCGCGAACTGGCCGCTGGTCAGGCTGTTCAGGTCGGCCGTGCCCAGGGTGTTGATCTGGGCCGTGGTCAGGCTGTTGACCTGGCCGCTGCTCAGTGCGCGCAGCTGGTCGCTGGTGAAGGCGTCGAGCTGGTCGGAGGACAGGTTGCGCAGGGCGCCGGTGGACAGCGACTTGATGTCGGCCGTCTCGATGGCCGCCAACTGGGCGGTGGACAGCGAGCCGGCCTGGGCGGAGTTCAAGGCAGCGACCTGGGTCGAGGTCAGCGCGACCATGTCAGCGGTGCTGAGGCCCTTGATCTGGGCGGTGCCCAGCGACCCGACCTGCGCCGTCGTCAGTGTGCCGACGGCATCACTGGCCAGGGCGCCGATCTGGTCGGAACTCAGCGCATTGAGGGCCGCGGTCGTCACGCCGTGCAGGTCGGCGGTTTCGAGCTTGCCGAGCTGGCTGGTGGTCAGCGCGCCGAACTGGCTGGACGACAGGGCCGCGAACTGTGCCGAACCCATCGCATTGAGGCTGTCCGTCGCCAGGTTGGCGAGCTGGACGCTGGTCAGCGCCTGGACCTGGGCCGTGGACAGGGTGGCGATCTGACCGGTGGTCAGCGCGTTCAAATCGGCGGTACCCAGGTTGGCGAACTGCGGGCTGGTGCTCAGCGCATTGAGCTGGGCCGAGGACAGCGCGCGCAGTTGGTCGCTGGTCAGGGCGTCGAGCTGGTCGGTGGACAGGTTGCGCAGGGCTGCCGTGGACAGCGACTTGATGTCGGCCGTCTCGATGGCGGCAATCTGGGCCGTGGACAGGCTGGCGGACTGCGTCGAGTTGATCGCGGCGATCTGGCCAGAGGTCAGGGCGACCATGTCGGCCGTGCTCAGGCCCTGGATCTGCAGCGTGCCGAGCGCCGCGATCTGCGCCGTCGTCAGCGAGCCGACGGCATCACTGGCCAGGGCCGCCATCTGGTCGGAGGACAGGCCGTTCAGCGCCGCGGTCGAGACCGCACGCAGGTCGGCCGTCTCCAGCTTGGCCAACTGGCTGGTGGCCAGTGCGCCGAACTGGCTGGACGACAGGGCAGCGAACTGCGAGCTGCCCAGTGCGTTGAGGCTGTCCGTCTTCAGGTTGCCGAGCTGGGTGTTGGTCAGCGCCTGGACTTGGGCCGTGGACAGGTTGGCGAACTGGCCGCTGCTCAGGCTGTTCAGGTCAGCGGTGCCCAGGGTGTTGACCTGTGCCGTGGTCAGGTTGTTGATCTGGCCGCTGCTCAGGGCACGCAGCTGGTCGCTGGTGAAGGCGTCGAGCTGGTCGGAGGACAGATTGCGCAGGGCACCGGTGGTCAGCGACTTGATGTCGGCGGTCTCGATGGCGGCGACCTGGGCGGTGGACAGCGAGCCGGCCTGGGCAGAGTTCAAGGCCGCGACCTGGGCCGAGGTCAGGGCGACCATGTCGCCCGTGGTCAGGCCCTGGATCTGGGCGGTGCCCAGCGAGGCTACCTGGGTGCTGGTCATGGCGCCGACGGCGTCGCTCGCCAGGGCACCGACCTGGTCGGAAGACAGGCCGTTGAGAGCCGCCGTCGTGACAGCGCGCAGGTCGGCGGTCTCGAGCTTGGCCAACTGGCTGGTGGCGAGGGCGCCGAACTGGCTGGAGCTCAGCGCCGCGAACTGGGCGGTGCCCAGAGCGTTGAGGTTGTCGGTGCTCAGGTTGCCGAGCTGATCGGAAGTCAGCGCACGGACCTGGGCCGTCGACAGGTTGGCGACCTGGGCAGTGGTCAACGCGTTCAGGTCGGCGGTACCCAGGTTGGCGAACTGCGGGCTGGTGCTGAGCGCATTGAGCTGGGTCGAGGACAGCGCGCGCAGCTGGTCGCTGGTCAGGGCGTCCAGTTGGTCGGTCGAGAAGTTGCGCAGGGCAGCCGTCGACAGGGCCTTGATGTCGGCCGTCTCGATGGCCGCAATCTGGGCGGTGGACAGGCCGGCCACCTGGGCCGAGTTGATGGCGGCGACCTGGGCCGAGGTCAGGGCGACCATGTCACCCGTGGTCAGGCCCTTGATCTGGGCGGTGCCCAGCGAAGCGACTTGCGCCGTGGACAGGGCGCCGACGGCGTCGCTGGCCAGGGCACCGATCTGGTCGGAGCTCAGGGCATTGAGGGCGGCCGTCGTGACGGCGCGCAGGTCAGCGGTTTCGAGCTTGGCCAGCTGGCTGGTGCTCAGGCCGCCGAACTGGCCCGAAGTGAGGGCTGCGAACTGGGCCGTGCCCAGGGCGTTCAGGTTGTCGCTGGCGAGGTTGGCGAGCTGGGTGCTCGTCAGCGCCTGGACCTGGGTCGAGGACAGATTGCCGAACTGGCTGCTGGTCAGGCTGTTCAGGTCGGCCGTGCCCAGGGCGTTGACCTGGGCCGTGGTCAGGCTGTTGACCTGGCCGCTGCTCAGCGCACGCAGCTGGTCGCTGGTGAAGGCGTCGAGCTGGTCGGAGGACAGGTTGCGCAGCGCGCCGGTGGACAGCGACTTGATGTCGGCCGTTTCGATGGCGGCGATCTGGGCCGTGGTCAGGCTGCCGGCCTGTGTGGAGTTCAGCGAGGCGATCTGGCCCGAGGTCAGGGCGACCATGTCACCGGTGGTCAGGCCCTTGATCTGGGCGGTGCCCAGTGAGGCGACCTGCGCCGTGGACAGCGAGCCGACGGCGTCGCTGGCCAGCGCACCGACCTGGTCGGAGGACAGGCCATTCAAAGCCGCCGTGGTGACGGCGCGCAGGTCGGCCGTCTCGAGCTTGGCCAGCTGGCTGGTGGCGAGGCCACCGAACTGGCTGGAGCTCAGCGCCGCGAACTGGGCGGTGCCCAGGGCGTTGAGGTTGTCCGTGCTCAGATGGCCGAGCTGATCGGTGGTCAGCGCGCGGACCTGGGCCGTCGACAGATTGGCCATCTGGCCGGTCGTCAGCGAGTTCAGGTCGGACGTCGACAGGTTGGCGAGCTGCGGGCTGGTGGTCAGCGCATTGAGCTGAGTGGAGGACAGGGCACGCAGCTGGTCGCTCGTGAGGGCGTCCAACTGGTCCGTGGACAGGTTGCGCAGCGCAGCCGTGGACAGCGACTTGATGTCAGCGGTCTCGATGGCGGCAATCTGGGCGGTAGACAGCACACCGGCCTGCGCGGAGTTGAGGGCGGCGACCTGGGCCGAGGTCAAGGCCACCATGTCACCCGTGGTCAGGCCCTTGATCTGGTCGGTGCCGAGCGCAGCGATCTGGGCGGTGGTCAACGAGCCGACGGCGTCGCTGGCCAGGGCACCGACCTGGTCTGAGGACAGGCCATTGAGTGCGGCGGTCGTGACGGCGCGCAGGTCAGCGGTTTCGAGCTTGCCCAACTGGCTGGTGCTCAGCGCACCGAACTGGCTGGAACTCAGCGCCGCGAATTGAGCGGTGCCCAGGGCATTGAGGTTGTCGGTGGTCAGGTGGCCGAGCTGATCGGTGGTCAGCGCGCGGACTTGGGCCGTCGACAGATTGGCGATCTGGCTGGTGGTCAGCACATTCAGATCGGCCGTCGACAGGTTGTTGACCTGCGGGGCGGTCGTCAGCGCATTGAGCTGCGTCGAGCTCAGTGCGCGCAGCTGGTCGCTCGTCAGGGCGTCGAGTTGGTCCGTCGACAGGTTGCGCAGCGCGCCGGTGGAGATGGACTTGACGTCGGCTGTCTCGATGGCGGCGATCTGGGCGGTGGACAGCGCACCCGCCTGGTTGGAGTTGATGGCGGCAATCTGGCCGGAGGTCAGGGCCACCATGTCGCCCGTGGTCAGTCCCTTGATCTGGGCAGTGCCCAGCGAGCCAACCTGTGCCGTGGTCAGCGAGCCAACGGCGTCACTGGCCAGGGCGCCGACCTGGTCGGAAGACAGGCCGTTGAGCGCGGCCGTGGTGACGGCGCGCAGGTCGGCGGTCTCGAGCTTGCCGAGTTGGGCGGTGGTCAGCGAGCCGAACTGGCCGGAGTTCAGGGAAGCGAACTGGCCGGTGCCCAGCGCGTTCAGGTTGTCGGTGGCGAGGTTGCTGAGCTGCGTGCTGGTCAGCGCCTGGACTTGGGTCGACGAAAGGTTGCCGAACTGGCCGCTGGTCAGGCTGTTCAGGTCGGCCGTGCCCAGCGTGTTGACCTGGGATGTGGTCAAGCTGTTGACCTGGCCGCTGCTGAGAGCGCGGAGCTGGTCGCTGGTGAAAGCGTCGAGCTGGTCGGACGACAGATTGCGCAGGGCGCCGGTCGTCAGCGACTTGACGTCGCCGGTTTCGATGGCGGCAATCTGGGCGGTGGACAGGCTACCGGCTTGCGTGGAGTTCAGTGCAGCGACCTGACCCGAGGTCAAAGCGACCATGTCACCCGTGGTCAGGCCCTTGATCTGGGCGGTGCCCAGCGAGGCGACTTGCGCCGTGGTCAGCGAGCCGACTGCATCGCTGGCGAGGGCGCCGACCTGATCGGAAGACAAGCCGTTGAGGGCCGCGGTCGTGACGGCGCGCAGGTCGGCCGTCTCGATCTTGGCCAGCTGGCTGGTGCTCAGTGCGCCGAACTGGCTGGACGACAGGGCCGCGAACTGGGCCGTGCCCAGGGCGTTGAGGTTGTCGGTCGACAGGTTGCCGAGCTGGTCGGTCGTCAGCGAACGGATCTGAGCCGTCGACAGGTTGGCCATCTGGCCAGTCGTCAGCACATTCAGGTCGCCCGTGGAGATGTTGACGAGCTGCGGGCTGGTGGTCAGCGCGTTCAGCTGGGTGGAGGTCAGCGCACGCAACTGGTCGCTGGTCAGCGCATCCAGCTGGTCGGTCGACAGATTGCGCAGCGCGCCGGTGGAGATGGACTTGACGTCGCCGGTCTCGATGGCGGCGATCTGGGCGGTGGAAAGCACGCCTGCCTGGGTCGAGTTCAGCGAGGCGACCTGGGCCGAGGTCAGGGCGACCATGTCGCCCGTGGTCAGGCCCTTGATCTGGGCGGTACCCAGCGAGCCAACCTGTGCGGTGGTCAGCGAGCCCACGGCGTCGCTGGCCAGGGCGCCGACCTGGTCGGAGGACAGGCCGTTGAGCGCAGCCGTCGTGACGGCACGCAGGTCAGCGGTCTCGAGCTTGCCGAGCTGGCCGGTCGTCAGCGAACCGAACTGGCTGGAGTTCAGGGAAGCGAACTGGCTGGTGCCCAGCGCGTTCAGGTTGTCGGTGGCGAGGTTGCTGAGCTGCGTGCTGGTCAGCGCCTGGACCTGGCCCGAGGACAGGTTGCCGAACTGGCCGCTGGTCAGGCTGTTCAGGTCTGCCGTGCCCAGCGTATTGACCTGGCTCGTGGTCAGGCTGTTGACCTGGCCGCTGCTGAGGGCGCGGAGCTGGTCGCTGGTGAAGGCGTCGAGCTGGTCGGAAGACAGGTTGCGCAGCGAACCGGTGGTCAGCGACTTGACGTCGCCCGTTTCGATGGCGGCAATCTGGGCGGTAGACAGGCTACCGGCCTGGGTCGAATTGATGGCAGCGACCTGGGCCGAGGTCAGGGCGACCATGTCACCCGTGGTCAGGCCCTGGATCTGGGCGGTGCCCAGTGAGGCCACTTGAGCGGTCGTCAGCGAGCCGACGGCATCGCTGGCCAGGGCACCGACCTGATCGGAAGACAGGCCGTTGAGGGCTGCGGTCGTGACGGCGCGCAGATCGGCCGTCTCGAGCTTGCCCAATTGGCCAGTGGTCAGCGCACCGAACTGGCTGGACGACAGGGCTGCGAATTGGGCGGTGCCCAGCGCGTTCAGGTTGTCGGTCGCGAGGTTGCTGAGCTGGGTGTTGGTCAGCGCCTGAACCTGGCCAGAGGACAGGTTGGCGAACTGGCCGCTGGTCAAGCTGTTCAGGTCAGCCGTACCCAGCGTATTGATCTGGCTGGTGGTCAGCGAATTGACCTGGCCGCTGCTGAGTGCACGCAGTTGGTCGCTGGTGAAGGCGTCGAGCTGGTCGGAGGACAGGTTGCGCAGGGCGCCGGTGGTCAGCGACTTGATGTCGGCCGTCTCGATCGCAGCGATCTGCGCCGTGGACAGACCGGTCACCTGGGTCGAGTTCAGTGCAGCGACCTGGCCCGAAGTCAGGGCGACCATATCGCCGGTGGTCAGCCCCTTGATCTGGGCCGTGCCCAGAGAGGCGACTTGGGTTGTCGTCAGCGAGCCAACAGCGTCACTGGCCAGCGCGCCGACCTGGTCCGAGGACAGGCCGTTGAGCGAGGCGGTCGTGACAGCACGCAGGTCGGCCGTCTCGAGCTTGCCCAACTGGCTGGTGGTCAGAGCGCCGAACTGGCTGGAGCTCATCGCCGCGAACTGCGCGGTGCCCAGGGCGTTGAGGTTGTCGGTGGCGAGGTTGCTGAGCTGGGTGTTGGTCAGTGCTTGAACCTGGCCGGAGGACAGATTGGCGAACTGGCCACTGGTGAGGCTGTTCAGGTCGGCCGTGCCCAGGGTGTTGACTTGGGCAGTCGTCAGCGAGTTGATCTGGCCGCTGCTGAGCGCGCGCAGTTGGTCGCTGGTGAAGGCGTCGAGCTGGTCAGACGACAGGTTGCGCAGGGCGCCGGTCGTCAACGACTTGACGTCAGCCGTCTCAATAGCCGCCAGTTGGGCGGTGGAGAGGCTGCCGGCCTGGGTAGAGTTCAGCGCCGCGACCTGGCCCGAGGTCAGGGCGACCATGTCACCCGTGGTCAGGCCCTTGATCTGGGCGGTGCCCAGCGAGGCGACCTGTGCCGTGGTCAGCGAGCCGACGGCATCGCTGGCCAGGGAGCCGACCTGGTCGGAAGACAGGCCGTTGAGCGCGGCGGTCGTGACGGCGCGCAGGTCGGCCGTTTCGAGTTTGCCCAACTGGCCGGTGGTCAGCGCACCGAACTGGCTGGAGCTCAGCGAGGCGAACTGGCTCGTGCCCAGGGCATTGAGGTTGTCGGTCGCCAGGTTGGCGAGCTGGGTGTTGGTCAGCGCCTGGACCTGGCCCGAGGACAGGTTGGCGAACTGGCCGCTGGTCAGGCTGTTCAGGTCAGCCGTGCCCAGCGTATTGATCTGGCTCGTGGTCAGCGAATTGACCTGGCCGCTGCTGAGTGCACGCAACTGGTCGCTGGTGAAGGCGTCGAGCTGGTCGGACGACAGGTTGCGCAGGGCGCCGGTCGTCAGCGACTTGACATCGCCCGTTTCGAGGGCGGCAATCTGGGCGGTGGACAAGCTGCCGGCCTGGGTCGAATTGATGGCAGCGACCTGGGCCGAGGTCAGGGCGACCATGTCGCCCGTGGTCAAGCCCTTGATCTGGGCGGTGCCGAGGGAGGCGACCTGCCCGGTGGTCAGCGAGCCCACGGCATCGCTGGCCAGAGCACCGACCTGATCGGAAGACAAGCCGTTGAGGGCTGCGGTCGTGACGGCGCGCAGATCGGCCGTCTCGAGCTTGCCCAATTGGCCAGTGGTCAGCGCACCGAACTGGCTGGACGACAGGGCTGCGAATTGGGCGGTGCCCAGCGCGTTCAGGTTGTCGGTCGCGAGATTGGCGAGCTGGGTGTTGGTCAGCGCCTGGACTTGGGCCGAGGACAGGTTGGCGAACTGGTTGCTGGTCAGGCTGTTCAGGTCGGCCGTGCCCAGCGTATTGATCTGGCTGGTCGTCAGCGAGTTGATCTGGCCGCTGCTCAGCGCACTCAGTTGATCGCTGGTGAAGGCGTCGAGCTGGTCGGAGGACAGGTTGCGCAGGGCGCCGGTGGTCAGCGACTTGATGTCGGCCGTCTCGATCGCAGCGATCTGCGCCGTGGACAGACCGGTCACCTGGGTCGAGTTCAGTGAAGCGACCTGGCCCGAAGTCAGAGCGACCATGTCGCCGGTGGTCAGGCCCTTGATCTGGGCCGTGCCGAGCGAGGCGACCTGGGCCGTGGTCAATGATCCGACGGCGTCACTGGCCAGCGCGCCGATCTGGTCGGAAGACAGGCCGTTGAGCGCGACGGTCGTGACGGCGCGCAGGTCGGCGGTTTCGAGCTTGCCGAGCTGGCTGGTCGTCAAGGCACCGAACTGGCTGGAGTTCAGCGCCGCGAACTGGGCGGTGCCCAGCGCGTTCAGGTTGTCGGTCGCAAGATTGGCGAGCTGGGTGTTGGTCAGTGCCTGGACTTGGGCCGAGGACAGGTTGGCGAACTGGCTGCTGGTCAGGCTGTTCAAGTCGGCCGTGCCGAGCGTATTGACCTGGCTCGTGGTGAGGCTGTTGATCTGACCACTGCTGAGCGCGCGGAGCTGGTCACTGGTGAAGGCGTCGAGTTGGTCGGAGGACAGGTTGCGCAGGGCGCCCGTGGTCAGCGACTTGACGTCCGCGGTCTCAATCGCGGCCAGTTGCGCGGTAGACAGGCTGCCTGCCTGCGTGGAGTTCAGCGCCGCGACCTGGCCCGAGGTCAGGGCGACCATGTCACCCGTGGTCAGGCCGTCGATCTGGGCGGTGCCCAGCGAAGCAACTTGAGCGGTCGTTAGCGAGCCGACGGCATCGCTGGCCAGCGCACCGACTTGATCGGAAGACAGACCGTTGAGGGCAGCGGTCGTGACGGCGCGCAGGTCGGCAGTCTCGAGCTTGGCCAGTTGGCTGGTGCTCAGCGCGCCGAACTGGCTAGACGACAAGGCTGCGAACTGGGCCGTGCCCAACGCGTTCAAGTTGTCCGTGGCGAGGTTGGCGAGCTGGGTGTTGGTCAGTGCCTGGACTTGGGCCGAGGACAGATTGGCAAACTGGCTGCTGGTCAGGCTGTTCAGGTCGGCCGTGCCCAGCGTATTGATCTGGCTGGTGGTCAGCGAGTTGATCTGGCCGCTGCTCAGCGCACGCAGTTGATCGCTGGTGAAGGCGTCGAGCTGGTCGGAAGACAGATTGCGCAAGGCGCCCGTGGTCAGCGACTTGACGTCTGCAGTCTCGATCGCGGCCAGTTGCGCGGTAGACAGGCTGCCTGCCTGCGTGGAGTTCAGCGAGGCGACCTGGGCCGAGGTCAGCGCGACCATGTCGCCCGTGGTCAAGCCCTTGATCTGGGCAGTGCCGAAAGAGGCGACTTGCGCCGTGGTCAGTGAGCCGACGGCGTCGCTGGCCAGGGCGCCGATTTGGTCTGAGGAGAGGCCGTTGAGGGCAGCGGTCGTGACCGCACGCAGGTCAGCGGTTTCGAGCTTGCCGAGCTGGCTGGTCGTCAGTGCACCGAACTGGCTGGAGGACAGGGCCGCGAACTGGGCGCTGCCCAGGGCGTTGAGGTTGTCGGTCGACAGGTTGCCGAGCTGGTCGGTCGTCAGCGAACGGATCTGGGCTGTCGACAGGTTGGCCATCTGGGCCGTCGTCAGCACGTTCAGGTCGCCCGTGGAGATGTTGACGAGCTGCGGGCTGGTGGTCAGCGCGTTCAGCTGCGTCGAACTCAGTGCGCGCAGCTGGTCGCTGGTCAGGGCGTCCAGTTGATCCGATGACAGGTTGCGCAGTGCGCCGGTGGAGATGGCCTTGACGTCGGCCGTCTCGATGGCGGCGATCTGGGCGGTGGAGAGCGCACCCGCCTGGGTCGAGTTCAGCGAGGCGACCTGGGCCGAGGTCAGGGCGACCATGTCGCCCGTGGTCAGGCCCTTGACCTGGGCAGTGCCCAGAGAGGCTACCTGAGCGGTCGACAGCGAGCCGACGGCGTCGCTGGCCAGTGAGCCGATCTGGTCGGAAGAAAGGCCGTTGAGGGCAGTCGTCGTGACGGCGCGCAGGTCAGCGGTCTCGAGCTTGCCAAGCTGGCCGGTGGTCAGCGCCGCGAACTGGCTGGACGACAGCGCCGCGAACTGGGCGGTGCCCAGGGCATTGAGGTTGTCGCTGGCGAGGTTGGCGAGCTGGGTGTTCGTCAGTGCCTGGACTTGGGCCGAGGACAGGTTGGCGAACTGGCTGCTGGTGAGGCTGTTCAGATCCGCCGTACCCAGCGTGTTGATCTGGCCGGTGGTGAGGCTGTTGATCTGGCCACTGCTCAGCGCGCGCAGCTGGTCACTGGTGAAGGCGTCGAGTTGGTCTGAGGACAGGTTGCGCAGGGCGCCCGTGGTCAGCGACTTGACGTCCGCGGTCTCAATCGCGGCCAGTTGCGCGGTAGACAGGCTGCCTGCCTGCGTGGAGTTCAGCGCCGCGACCTGGCCCGAGGTCAGGGCGACCATGTCACCCGTGGTCAGGCCCTTGATCTGGGCGGTGCCCAGCGAGGCGACTTGTGCCGTGGTCAACGAGCCGACGGCATCGCTGGCCAGGGAGCCGACCTGGTCGGAAGACAGGCCATTGAGGGCTGCCGTCGTGACGGCGCGCAGGTCGGCCGTTTCCAGCTTGCCCAGCTGGCCGGTGGTCAGTGCACCGAACTGGCTGGAGTTCAGCGCCGCGAACTGGGCGGTGCCCAGCGCGTTGAGGTTGTCGGTCGCGAGATTGGCGAGCTGGGTGTTGGTCAGTGCCTGGACTTGGGCCGAGGACAGGTTGGCGAACTGGCCACTGGTGAGGCTGTTCAGGTCGGCCGTGCCCAGGGTGTTGATCTGGCTCGTGGTCAGCGAATTGATCTGGCCGCTGCTGAGTGCACGCAACTGGTCGCTGGTGAAAGCGTCGAGCTGGTCGGACGACAGGTTGCGCAGCGCACCCGTCGTCAGCGACTTGACGTCGGCGGTCTCGATCGCAGCGATTTGCGCGGTGGACAGGCTGCCCGCCTGCGTGGAGTTCAGCGCCGCGACCTGACCCGAGGTCAGGGCGACCATGTCACCCGTGGTCAGGCCCTTGATCTGGGCGGTGCCCAGCGAGGCCACTTGTGCCGTGGTCAGCGAGCCGACAGCGTCGCTGGCCAAGGCGCCGACCTGGTCGGACGACAGGTTGTTGAGTGCAGCGGTGGTGACGGCGCGCAGGTCGGCAGTTTCGAGCTTGCCAAGTTGGCCGGTGGTCAGTGCACCGAACTGGCTGGAGCTCATCGCCGCGAACTGGGCGGTGCCCAGGGCGTTGAGGTTGTCGGTCGCGAGGTTGGCGAGCTGGGTGTTGGTCAGTGCCTGGACTTGGGCCGAGGACAGGTTGGCGAACTGGCTGCTGGAGAGGCTGTTCAGGTCGGCCGTGCCCAGCGAGTTGACCTGGGCCGTCGTCAGTGAATTGACCTGGCCGCTGCTCAAGGCACGCAGCTGGTCACTGGTGAAGGCGTCGAGCTGGTCGGAGGACAGGTTGCGCAGGGCGCCGGTGGTCAGCGACTTGATGTCGCCAGTCTCGATAGCCGCGAGCTGGGCGGTGGACAGCGTGCCGGCCTGGGCCGAATTGATGGCGGCGACCTGGGACGAAGTCAGGGCGACCATGTCACCCGTGGTCAGGCCCTTGATCTGGGCGGTGCCGAGCGAAGCAACTTGGGCCGTGCTCAGCGAGCCGACGGCGTCGCTGGCCAGGGCACCGACCTGGTCGGAAGACAGGCCGTTGAGGGCCGCGGTGGTGACGGCGCGCAGATCGGCCGTCTCGAGCTTGCCCAACTGGCCAGTGGTCAGCGCGCCGAACTGGCTGGACGACAGGGCCGCGAACTGGGCTGTGCCCAACGCGTTCAAGTTGTCGGTGGCGAGGTTGCCGAGCTGCGTGTTGGTCAGCGCCTGGGCTTGGGCCGTGGAGAGGTTGGCGAACTGGCTGCTGGTCAGGCTGTTCAGGTCGGCCGTGCCCAGCGTATTGATCTGGCTGGTTGTCAGCGAGTTGATCTGGCCGCTGCTCAGCGAACGCAATTGGTCGCTGGTGAAGGCGTCGAGCTGGTCAGACGACAGATTGCGCAGGGCGCCGGTCGTCAGCGACTTGATGTCAGCCGTCTCGATGGCGGCAATCTGGGCCGTGGAAAGGCTGCCGGCCTGGGTCGAGGTCAGCGAGGCGACCTGGGCCGAGGTCAGGGCGACCATGTCGCCCGTGGTCAGGCCCTTGATCTGGGCGGTGCCCAGCGAGGCGACTTGTGCCGTGGTCATCGAGCCGACGGCGTCGCTGGCGAGGGCGCCGACCTGGTCGGAGGACAGACCATTGAGGGCTGCCGTCGTGACGGCGCGCAGGTCAGCGGTTTCGAGCTTGCCGAGCTGGCCGGTGGTCAGCGCACCGAACTGGCTGGACGACAGGGCCGCGAATTGGGCGGTGCCCAGGGCGTTGAGGTTGTCCGTCGCCAGATTGGCAAGCTGGGTGTTGGTCAGCGCCTGGACCTGGCCCGAGGACAGATTGGAGAACTGGCTGCTGGTCAGGCTGTTCAGGTCGGCCGTGCCCAGGGTGTTGATCTGGCCGGTTGTCAGCGAATTGACCTGACCGCTGCTCAGCGCGCGCAGCTGATCGCTGGTGAAGGCATCGAGCTGGTCGGAGGACAGATTGCGCAGGGCGCCGGTCGTCAGCGACTTGATGTCAGCCGTCTCGATGGCGGCAATCTGGGCCGTGGAAAGGCTGCCGGCCTGGGTCGAGGTCAGCGAGGCGACCTGGGCCGAGGTCAGGGCGACCATGTCGCCCGTGGTCAGGCCCTTGATCTGGGCGGTACCCAGCGAGCCGACCTGTGCGGTGGTCAGCGAGCCCACGGCGTCGCTGGCCAGCGCACCGACCTGGTCGGAGGACAGGCCGTTGAGCGCAGCCGTCGTGACGGCGCGCAGGTCGGCCGTTTCCAGCTTGCTCAGCTGACCGGTCGTCAGCCCGCCGAACTGGGTCGACGACAGCACGGCGAAATGGCCCGTGCCCAGCGCGTTCAGGTTGTCGGTGGCCAGGTTGCCGAGCTGGGTGGCGGTCAGCGCCTGGGCCTGGGCTGTGGAGAGGTTGGCGAACTGGCTGCTGCTCAGGCTGTTCAGGTCAGCCGTACCGAGCGTATTGACCTGACTCGTCGTCAATGAATTGACCTGGCCACTGGAAAGGGCGCGGAGCTGGTCGCTGGTGAAGGCGTCCAGCTGGGTGGACGACAGGTTGCGCAGCGCAGCGGTGGTGATCGACTTGATGTCGACCGTCTCGATGGCGGCGAGCTGGGCCGTGGAGAGGTTGCCCAGCTGGGCGGACGTCAGCGCGCCGATCTGGGCGGAGGTCAGCGCCACCATGTCGGCGCTGCTCAGGCCCTGGATCTGGGCCGTCGACAGGACGGCGATCTGCGAGGTGCTCAGGGCCTGGACCTGGTCGGTCTTCAGGGCCTGGATCTGGTCAGAGCTGAAGCCGACCAGGGCGCTGGTCGCGATGGCCCGCAGGTCTTCGGTCTGGAAGGCCCGGATCTGGTCGCTCTTCAGGACCGCCAGGCTGCTGGAAAGGATGACCGAGGCCTGCGCGGTGGTGAACGCGATCAGCTGGTCGGTGCTGAGGGCGGCGTAGTCTTCCGTCGTCCAATTGCGGATCGTCGTCGTGCTGAGGTTCGGGATGACAGATGGCGAAATGCCGGGGATGACGGTTGACATGTTTTCTCACCTGTACTGATGGCCGCCTTGCCTTGCGGCGTGGCGGCGTTGGACCATCGCTGGCCCACCCCCGAAACTGGAGGCGTTGTTCTGAGCGGAGCCTGTGCCCCGGCGCGTCGAGCAGCCAAGACGTGCCAGAGATACAAAAAAAGTGAAACCCGAACCCAACCCAATGCGGCCGCAGGCGGGATGCGATCCCGCCTGGAGCGCCGCGATGAGGTGGGCTCGTGTTGTCATGCTAGGGACGAGTCCTCGGAACCAATCGGCAAAAAGACCGGGTTTCTCGACCCAAGGTCGACCGTTCGGCAGCTGCGCCGAATGGGTTTGAACGAATTCACGGACTTCACACCCAGTTGCCGCCGTTGTTGCGCCGGTGCTCGTCGTCCTCGGCCAGCTTGCGGTCGATGGCCGCAAGGTGGGCGTCGGCCGACGGGTGCGGCACGGCCGCCTTGGCCAGGTCGACGTGCTCGGCACCGAGCAGCGGGGCGGTCGGCGGTGCCAGCACGTCGTGCAGGCTGACCGTCGCGTCCTTGCCGTCATCGGCCTTCTGCGGCTGCACGTCCTTGGCGAACCAGACGTCGGCCACGTCGTGCTTGCTGCCGTCGGTCGTCGTGTAGCTGGACACCAGGCCGATGAGGTTGCCGCTGTCTGACCCGGAGCCCTTGGTGGCGTTCAGGTCGAGCGAGGTGATGCCCAGCTGGTCCAGCGTCTTCAGCTCGCCGGCGTCGGTCTTGCCGTCGTGGTTGGCGTCGACCCAGACCTGCAGCTGCTTCCAGTTGGCGTCGTGGCTGTCGAGCTTGCCGTCACGGTTGCTGTCCTGTTCGGCCATGGCGGCGTAGCCATCCTTGGCATGCTTGCCGTTGGCCAGCACGGTGCCCATGCCGAAGAGTTCACCGCCGCTGTTGATGAGGCCGTCATGGTTGCGGTCCATCACCAGCAGGCCATCGCCGCCAGCCACCCAGCCCACCTTGTTGGCCTGGCCGGTGCCCAGCAGGTCGAAGTTCACGCCCTGGGCGGCGGCCAGCGTGTTGACGCCGTGGCCATCCAGGTCGAGCACGATGGGCGTGACGTTGAAGTAGGCGTTCATCTGCGCCGCGCTCATTTCGCCGAAGGTCGTGCCTTGCAGCGCGTCGAGCTGAGCCATGCTCATGGCGGTGATGTCGCGGGTTTCCAGGCCGCTGATCTGATCGGTCGTGAGGCTGTGGATCTGATCCGTGGTCAAGGCCGCCGCCTGCGCCGTGGTCAGCGCCGTGATCTGCGTCGCCTTCAGCGTGCTGAACTGGTCGCTGGTGATGGCCTGGATTTGCGCATTGCTCATCGCGGCGACGTGGGCCGTGGTCAGTGCGCGCAGGTCGTCGGTTTCCAGCGCCGCGATCTGCGAGTTCGTGAAGGCCTTGACCTGGGTGGAGGTCAAGGACGCGAACTGCGCCGTCGTGAAGGTGTTCAGGTCGTCGGTGGCCAGGTTGTTGATCTGGCTGGTCGTCAGCACCGACACGCGGGTGCCCAGGCCGGTCAGCTGATCGGTGGTCAGCGCACCCAGCTGGGTGTTGGTGATGGCCTGCAGCGATGCCGAAGTCAGCTTGGCCAGGTCATCGGAGTCGATGGCCACGATCTGGTCGGTGGACAGCGAGTTCACCTGGGCCGTGGTCAGCACCGAGATCTGCGCCGAGCCCATGGCCGTCAGGTCGGCTGCGGCCAGGCCCTGGATCTGTGCGGTGGACAGCGACAACACCTGGGCCGTGCTGAGCGCGGCGATGTGCTCGGTCTGCAGCGAGGCGATTTGATCCGAGTTCAGGCTCGACAGCGCCGCCGTCGTCACCGCGCGCAGGTCGGCCGTCTGCAGATTCGGCAGCTGGTCGGTTGTCAGCGAACCGAACTGGGTCGCGTTCATCACCGCGTAGTGCTGTGTTCCCAGGGCCGTCAGATCGTCCGTCGTCAGGTGCGACAGCTGGCCGGCCGTCAACGCCTGGACCTGGCCCGTGCTCATGCGAGCGAACTGGTCGGTCGTGAACGCGTTCAGGTCGTCGCTGTTCATCGTCGACAGCTGGGCCGTCGTCAGCGAGTTCACCTGCGCCGAGGTCAGCGATTGCAGCTGGTCGCTGGTCAGCCCATCCAGCTGGGTGCTGGTCAGGGCGCGCAGCGCCGTCGTGGTCAGGAAGCGGATGTCGCCGGTCTCGATGGCGGACAGCTGATCGGTGCTCAGCGCAAACGCCTGGGCGGAGTTCAGCACGGCCACCTGGGCGGTGCCCAGGGCCGTCATGTCGGCGGCCGTCAGGCCCTGGACCTGGGACGTCGTGAGCGAGCCGATCTGGGCGGTGCTGAGGCTGGAGACCTCGTCGGAGCTCAGTGTCAGGATCTGATCCGAAGACAGGCCACGCAGCGCTGCCGTGGTGACGGCGCGCAGGTCGGCCGTCTCCAGCTTGGGCAACTGGTCGGAGGTCAGCGAACCGAACTGACTGGAGTTCAGCGTCGCGAACTGGGCCGTCCCCATGGCGTTGAGGTTGTCGCTGGCCAAGCTGCTCAGCTGGGCCGTCGTCAGTACGGCGACCTGGGCGGTGGAGAGCTTGTTGAACTGGTCGGACGTGAGGCTGTTGAGGTCGTCCGTGTTCAACGTGCGGACCTGGTCGGTCGTCAGCGAGTTGATCTGAGCACTTGTCAGGGCGCGCAGTTGGTCGCTGGTCAGGCCGTCCAGCTGTGCGCTGCCGAGGGCCCGAAGAGCCGCCGTCGTCAGCGACTTCATGTCAGCCGCATCGATGGCCGAGAGTTGGTCGGTCGACAGGTTCTGGGCCTGCGCCGAGCTCAGCGCCGCGACCTGAGCGGTGGACAGGGCGGTCATATCGGCCGCGGTGAGGCCCTTGACCTGGGCGGTCGTGAAGGCCGCCACCTGGCCCGTGGACAGGCTGGACACCTCGTCGGAGGTCAGCGACTGCACCTGGTCGGAACTCAAGCCGCGCAGCGCGTTGGTCGTGACGGCGCGCAGGTCGGCCGTTTCCAGCTTGGACAGCTGGTCGGTCGTCAGCGAGCCGAACTGGCTGGACGACAGCGTCGCGAACTGGGCCGAGCCCATCGCGTTGAGGCTGTCGGTGACCAGGTTGCTCAGCTGCGAGGTCGTCAGCGCCTGGATCTGCGAGGTCGACAGGCGGGCGATCTGGTCCGTCGTCAGCACGTTCAGGTCATCGGTGTTGAGGCCGATGATCTGCGGGTTGGTGGTCAGCGCATTGAGCTGTGTGCTGCTGAGGCCGCGCAGCTGATCGCTGGTCAAGCCATCGATCTGAGTGCTGGACAGGGCTCGCAACGCGGCCGTCGTCAACGACTTCATGTCGGCGGCGTCGATGGCCGACAGCTGGTCGGTGGACAGCGACTGGGCCTGTGCCGAGCTCAGCACGGCCACCTGGGCGGTGCCCAGGGCCGTCATGTCGGCGGCCGTCAGGCCTTGAATCTGGCCGGTGGTCAGCGAGCCGATCTGGGCGGTGCTGAGGCTGGAGACTTCATCGGAACTCAGCGTCAGGATCTGGTCCGAACTCAGGCCGCGCAGCGCGGCGGTCGTGACCGCACGCAGGTCGGCTGTCTCGAGCTTGGGCAACTGGTCGGAGGTCAGCGAACCGAACTGGGTGGATGACAGCGAGGCGAACTGGGCCGAACCCATCGCATTCAGGTTGTCTGTCGTCAGGTTGCTGAGCTGCGTGGTGGTCAGCACCTGGACCTGGGCGGTGGAGAGCTTGTTGAACTGGTCGGACGACAGGCTGTTGAGGTCGTCCGTGTTCAGCGTGCGGACCTGGTCGGTGGTCAGGGCATTGATCTGGCTGGAAGACAGGGCCCGCAACTGATCCGAGGTCAGGCCGTCGAGTTGGGTGCTGCTGAGGGCGCGCAGGGCGGCCGTTGTCAGCGACTTCATGTCAGCCGCGTCGATGGCGGACAGTTGATCCGTGTTCAGTGCGGCCGCCTGGGCCGAGCTCAGCACGGCCACCTGGGCGGTGCCCAGGGCCGTCATGTCAGCGGCCGTCAGGCCCTGGACCTGGGACGTCGTGAGCGAACCGATCTGGGCGGTGCTCAGGCTGGAGACCTCATCGGAGCTCAGCGTCAGGATCTGGTCCGAGCTCAGGCCGCGCAGTGCGGCGGTCGTGACGGCGCGCAGGTCGGCCGTCTCCAGCTTGGGCAGCTGGTCGGACGTCAGCGAACCGAACTGGGTGGACGACAGCGTGGCGAACTGGGCCGAGCCCATCGCATTGAGGTTGTCCGTCGTCAGGTTGCTCAGCTGAGCGGTCGTCAGCACTTGCACCTGGGCGGTGGAGAGCTTGTTGAACTGGTCGGACGTGAGGCTGTTGAGGTCGTCCGTGTTCAGCGTGCGGACCTGGTCGGTGGTCAGCGAGTTGATCTGGCTGGAGCTCAGCGCGCGCAGCTGGTCCGAGGTCAGGCCGTCGAGCTGGGTGCTGGACAGCGAGCGCAGAGCCGCCGTCGTCAGCGACTTCATGTCGGCGGCTTCGATGGCGGACAGCTGGTCGGTCGACAGGTTCTGGGCCTGGGCCGAGCTCAGCGCGGCCACCTGGGCGGTACCGAGCGCCGTCATGTCGCCAGCCGTCAGGCCCTTGACCTGGGCCGTCGTCAACGTGGCGATCTGGGCCGTCGTCATCGAACCGACTTCGTCGGACGTCAGCGACTGGACCTGATCGGAGCTCAGGCCGCGCAGCGCATTGGTCGTGACCGCGCGCAGATCGGCCGTCTCCATCTTGGAGAGCTGATCGGTGCCCAGGGCGCCGAACTGGTTGGAAGACAGCGTGGCGAACTGGGCCGAGCCCATCGCGTTGAGGCTGTCGGTGACCAGGTTGCTCAGCTGAGTCGTCGTCAGCGCCTGGATCTGCGAGGTCGACAGGCGGGCGATCTGATCCGTCGTCAGCACGTTGAGGTCATCCGTGCTGAGGCTGATGATCTGCGGACTGGTGGTCAGCGCGTTGAGCTGGGCACTTGTCAGCGCCCGCAGCTGATCGCTGGTCAGGCCATCGATCTGGGCGCTGGACAGCGCACGCAGGGAGGCCGTCGTCAGTGACTTCATGTCGGCCGCATCGATGGCCGAGAGCTGGTCCGTGTTCAGCGCAGCGGCCTGGGCCGAGTTCAGCGCCGCGACCTGGGCGGTGCCGAGCGCCGTCATGTCGGCGGCGGTGAGACCCTTGACCTGGGCGGTCGTGAAGGCCGCCACCTGGCCCGTGGATAGGCTGGACACCTCGTCGGAGGTCAGCGACTGCACCTGGTCGGAACTCAGGCCGCGCAGCGCATTGGTCGTGACGGCACGCAGGTCGGCCGTCTCGAGCTTGGACAGCTGGTCGGTCGTCAGCGAGCCGAACTGGCTGGAGGACAGTGTCGCGAACTGGGCCGAGCCCATCGCATTGAGGCTGTCCGTGGCCAGGTTGGACAGCTGCGTCGTCGTCAGCGCCTGGATCTGCGAGGTCGACAGGCGGGAGATCTGATCCGTCGTCAGGACGTTGAGGTCGTCAGTGTTGAGGCTGACGATCTGCGGGCTGGTCGTCAGCGCGTTGAGCTGGGTGCTGGTCAGGCCGCGCAGCTGGTCGCTGGTCAGGCCGTCGAGCTGGGTGCTGCTCAGGGCGCGCAGGGCGGCCGTCGTCAACGACTTCATATCGGCCGCGTCGATGGCCGACAGCTGGTCGGTGGACAGCGACTGCGCCTGGGCCGAACTCAACACGGCCACCTGGGCGGTGCCCAGGGCCGTCATGTCGGCAGCCGTCAGGCCTTGGATCTGGCTGGTGGTCAGCGAGCCGATCTGGGCGGTCGTGAGGCTGGACACCTCATCGGAGCTCAGCGTCAGCACCTGATCCGAGGAGAGGCCGCGCAGCGCGGCCGTCGTGACGGCGCGCAGGTCGGCGGTTTCCAGCTTGGGCAACTGGTCAGACGTCAGTGAACCGAATTGCGTGGAATTCAGCGATGCGAACTGGGCCGTGCCCAGGGCGTTGAGGTTGTCCGTCGTCAGGTTGCTGAGCTGAGTGGTCGTCAGCACCTGGATCTGGGCAGTGGAAAGCTTGTTGAACTGGTCGGACGACAGGCTGTTGAGGTCGTCCGTGTTCAGCGTGCGGACCTGGTCGGTGGTCAGCGAGTTGATCTGGCTGGAGCTCAGCGCGCGCAACTGGTCCGAGGTCAGGCCGTCCAACTGGGTGCTGGACAGGGCGCGCAGGGCGGCCGTCGTCAGCGACTTCATGTCGGCCGCCTCGATGGCTGACAGCTGATCCGTGCTCAATGCGGCCGCTTGGCTAGAGCTCAGCACGCCAACCTGGGCCGTGGACAGGGCCGTCATGTCACCGGCCGTCAGGCCCTTGACTTGCGTGGCGGACAGCGAAGCAATCTGTCCCGTGGACAGGCCCGCCACCTCGTCGGAGGTCAGCGTCAGGATCTGGTCGGAGCTCAGGCCCGCCAGTGCCGCAGTCGTGACGGCGCGCAGATCGGCCGTCTCCATCTTGGGCAACTGGTCCGACGTCAGCGAACCCAGTTGCGACGAATTCAGCGTGGCGAACTGGGCCGAGCCCATCGCGTTGAGGTTGTCCGTCGTCAGGTTGCTCAGCTGAGCAGTCGTCAGCACCTGCACCTGGGCGGTGGAGAGCTTGTTGAACTGGTCGGACGTGAGGCTGTTGAGGTCGTCCGTGTTCAGCGTGCGGACCTGGTCGGTGGTCAGCGAGTTGATCTGGCTGGAGCTCAGCGCGCGCAGTTGGTCCGAGGTCAGGCCGTCGAGCTGGGTGCTGGACAGGGCACGCAGGGCGGCCGTCGTCAGCGACTTCATGTCGGCGGCTTCGATGGCGGAGAGCTGGTCGGTCGACAGGTTCTGGGCCTGGGCCGAACTCAGTGCGGCCACCTGGGCGGTGCCGAGCGCCGTCATGTCGCCGGCGGTCAGGCCCTTGACCTGGGCCGTCGTCAGTGCGGCCACCTGGGCAGTGGTCAACGAACTCACTTCGTCCGAGCTCAGCGACTGGACCTGATCGGAACTCAGGCCGCGCAGTGCAGCGGTCGTGACCGCGCGCAGGTCGGCCGTCTCCATCTTGGAGAGCTGGTCGGTTGTCAGTGAGCCGAACTGGCTGGAAGACAGCGTGGCGAACTGGGCCGAGCCCATCGCATTGAGGCTGTCGGTGACCAGGTTGCTCAGCTGCGTGGTCGTCAGCGCCTGGATCTGCGCGGTCGACAGGCGGGCAATTTGGTCCGTCGTCAGGACATTGAGGTCATCGGTATTGAGGCCGACGATCTGCGGGCTGGTGGTCAGCGCGTTGAGCTGGGCGCTGGTGAGGGCGCGCAACTGGTCGCTGGTCAGGCCATCGATCTGGGTGCTCGACAGGGCGCGCAGGGCGGCCGTCGTCATCGACTTCATGTCGGCCGCATCGATGGCGGACAGTTGGTCGGTATTCAGCGCGGCGGCTTGAACCGAACTCAGGGCGGCCACCTGGGCGCTGCTCAGCGCCGTCATGTCGCCGGCCGTCAGGCCCTTGACCTGGCTGGCCGACAGCGAGGCGATCTGGCCGGTCGACAGGCCGGCCACCTCGTCGGAGGTCAGCGTCAGGATCTGGTCGGAGGTCAGGCCGGCCAGGGCCGCGGTCGTGACGGCGCGCAGGTCGGCCGTCTCCAGCTTGGGCAACTGGTCGCTGGTCAGCGAACCGAACTGGGCCGAGCTCAGCGTCGCGAACTGCGATGAGCCCATCGCATTGAGGCTGTCGGTGGCCAGATGGCTGAGCTGGGTGGTCGTCAGCGACTGGACCTGGGCGGTGGACAGCTTGTTGAACTGGTCGGACGTGAAGCTGTTCAGGTCGTCGGTGTTCAACGTGCTGACCTGGGCAGTGGTCAGCGAGTTGATCTGGCTGGAGGAGAGGGCGCGCAGTTGGTCGGAGGTGAGGCCATCCAGCTGTGTGCTGGTCAGGGCGCGCAGGGCGGCCGTGGACAGGAAGCGGACGTCGCCGGTCTCGATGGCGGCCAACTGGTCGGTGTTCAGCGCCTGGGCCTGGGTCGAGCTCAGCACGCCGATCTGGGCGGTGCCCAGGGCGGTCATGTCGCCGGCCGTCAGGCCCTGCACTTGAGATGTGCTGAGTGAGCCGATCTGGGCGGTCGTGAGGCTGGACACCTCGTCGGAGCTCAGCGTCAGGATCTGGTCGGAAGAGAGGCCGCGCAACGCGGCGGTCGTGACCGAGCGCAGGTCGGCCGTCTCCATCTTGGGCAACTGGTCCGACGTCAGCGAACCGAACTGGCTGGAGTTCAGCGTCGCGAACTGGGCCGAACCCATCGCGTTGAGGTTGTCGGTGGCCAGGCTGCTCAGCTGGGCCGTCGTCAGCACGGCGACCTGGGCGGTGGAAAGCTTGTTGAACTGGTCGGACGTGAGGCTGTTGAGGTCGTCCGTGTTCAGCGTGCGGACCTGGTCGGTCGTCAGCGCGTTGATCTGGCTGGAGGTCAGGGCGCGCAGCTGGTCGCTGGTGAGGCCGTCCAGTTGGGTGCTGGTCAGGCCACGCAGGGCGGCCGTGCTCAGCGACTTCATGTCAGCCGCCTCGATGGCGGACAACTGGTCGGTGTTCAGGGCCGACACCTGGGCCGAGCCCAGGGCGGCGATCTGGGCGGTGCCCAGGGCCGTCATGTCGCCGGCCGTCAGGCCTTGCACTTGGGCCGTGGTCAGCGCAGCGATCTGGCCCGTGGTCAGGACGCCCACCTCGTCGGAGGTCAGCGTCAGGATCTGGTCGGAGGAGAGGCCGCGCAGTGCCGCGGTCGTGACGGCGCGCAGGTCGGCCGTTTCCATCGTCGGCAGCTGGTCAGAGGTCAGCGAGCCGAACTGCGTGGAGTTCAGCGTCGCGAACTGGGCCGAGCCCATGGCGTTGAGGCTGTCCGTCGTCAGGTGGCTCAGCTGCGCCGTCGTCAGCGCGGCGACCTGGGCGGTGGAGAGCTTGTTGAACTGGTCGGACGCCAGGCTGTTGAGGTCGTCCGTGTTCAGCGTGCGGATCTGGTCGGTCGTCAGCGCGTTGATCTGGCCAGAGGTCAGGGCACGCAGTTGATCGCTGGTCAGGCCATCCAGCTGGGTGCTGGTCAGGCCACGCAAGGCGGCCGTGCTCAGCGACTTCATGTCGGCGGCCTCGATGGCCGACAGCTGGTCGGTGTTCAGGGCCGACACCTGGGCCGAGCCCAGGGCGGCGATCTGGGCGGTGCCCAGGGCCGTCATGTCGCCGGCCGTCAGGCCCTTGACCTGGGCCGTCGTCAAGGCGGCGATCTGGCCCGTCGTCAGGGCGCCCACCTCGTCCGAGGTCAGGGTCTGGATCTGGTCGGAGGAGAGGCCGCGCAGTGCCGCGGTCGTGACGGCGCGCAGGTCGGCCGTCTCCATCGTCGGCAGCTGGTCGGACGTCAGCGCGCTGAACTGGGCCGAGTTCAGAGCGGCGAACTGGGTCGAGCCCATCGCGTTGAGGCTGTCCGTCGTCAGGTGGCTCAACTGGGCCGTCGTCAGCACGGCGACCTGGGCGGTGGAGAGCTTGTTGAACTGGTCGGACGACAAGCTGTTCAGGTCGTCCGTGTTCAGCGTACGGACCTGGTCGGTGGTCAGGGCATTGATCTGGCCCGAGCTCAGGGCACGCAACTGGTCGCTGGTCAGGCCGTCCAGCTGGGTGCTGGTGAGCGCCCGCAGGGCGACCGTCGTCAGTGACTTCATGTCGGCCGCATCGATGGCGGACAACTGATCAGTGTTCAGCTGGGCGACCTGGGCCGAGCTCAGCACGGCCACCTGGGCAGTGTCCAGGGCCGTCATGTCACCAGCCGTCAGGCCTCGCACCTGGGCCGTGGTCAGCGCGGCGATCTGGCCGGTCGTCAAAGCGCCCACCTCGTCGGAGGTGAGGGTCTGGATCTGATCGGAACTCAGGCCGCGCAGCGCCACCGTCGTGATGGCGCGCAGATCGGCGCTCTCCATCTTGGGCAGTTGGTCGGAGGTCAGCGAACCGACCTGCAGGGAGGACAGAGCGGCGAACTGGGCCGAGCCCATCGCGTTCAGGCCATCCGTCGTCAGGTGGCTGAGCTGGCTGGTCGTCAGCGACTGCACCTGGGCCGTGCTGAACTTGTTGAACTGGTCCGACGTCAGGGTGTTGAGGTCGTCGGTGTTCAAGGTGCTGACCTGGGCGGTGGTCAGCGCGAGGATCTGGCTGGAAGACAGGGCGCGCAGCTGGTCGCTGGTGAGACCGTCCAGCTGGGTGCTGGTCAGGGCGCGCAGCGCGGCCGTGGACAGGAACTTGATGTCCGTCGCTTCCAGGGCCGACAGCTGGTCCGTGGAGAAACCCTTGGCCTGCGTCGAAGTCAGGGCGCCGACCTGGGCGGTGGTCAGCGCCACCATGTCGGCGGCATTGAAGCCCTGCAACTGCGCGGTGCTCAGCTGCAGGATCTGGCCGGTGCTCAGGGCCTGCAGCTGGTCGGTCGTCAGGACGCCGATCTGGTCGGAATTGAAGCCGCCGATGGAGGCGGTCGAAATGGCGCGCAGGTCCTCGGTCTGGAAAGCGCGCAGTTGGTCGCTGCTCAAGACAGAAAGGCCGCTGGAGGTGATCACAGCGGCCTGTACGGTGGTCAGCGCAATCAGCTGGTCGGTGCTGAAGGCGGCCCAGTCTTCGGTCGTGAAATCCCGGATCGACGTGGTCGTGAGGCCAGGGATCTTGGAGACCGGAATGAAGGGGACGATGCTTGCCATGGTTGTACCTGCTGTGCTGACGGCCACGCCCTCATGGAGGTGGCGGCTTGCAACCCGGGGCAGCCGGCCAATGCCGTGGCACGGCCGTATCCCTAGATTTCAAGTGCTTCGATCGGTTATCGGGCCGGCCCCGCTTGACTTGAGGAACAAAGTCTCAAATCGGCCGGAATCAACCCGAACCGAGGCCGCCGCCCACGGCCCGAACACCCGGACCGGGGGTGGTTTTCCCAGTAATTGCCATGCTAGTAAGGACTTAGCGAAGCCACACGCCGATAAGCGCGGGCTTTCGGTGGCAGTTCACGCACCGCCCGTCTGCCTTCACAAAGCTGTCTGGGTGGCGCTCAGTCCGTTACAAAAATGGGCCGTGACAAGCTGCCTGCAGGCTTGCGCATCGCGCGCAAGCAGCGCTTGGACGATGGCGCGGTGTTCCTCCAGCGACTCCGCCAGCCGTCCCTCCCGGAACAGCGAATGGTGGCGATTGAGCTTCATCAGCCGCCGCAAGTCGCCGACGATCTGCAGCCGCCAGCGGTTGCCGTCAATCTCCAGCACGCGCAGGTGAAAGCGTTCGTTGGCAGCGAAGAAGGCATCCCGGTCGGGCAACGCCTCCTCCAGCGCGCGATGCAGTTCGCCGAGTTCGTTCAACTCGGCATCCGTCGCCCGGACACAGATTTCGGCGGCGGCGTCACTTTCTAGAAGGGAGAGCAGTTGGTAGGCTTCCCTGACGTCCCGCTCGCTCATCTCCGTCACATAGGCGCCGCGCCGAAGCTTCATCGTCACCAGGCCCTCGGAGGCCAGCACCTTCAGCGCCTCGCGCATGGGCGTGCGGCTGATACCCAGCTCGGCGCAGAGCTTGAGCTCGTCGATCCACGACCCCGGCTCCAGCTCCCGCGCCAGGATCTGCTGGCGAAGGCGGTCGGCCACCTGCTCATACAGAGCCGAGGCGGCGAGGGGGGCGTGGTCGAGGGAACCGGGCATGGCGGCCGAGTGTAGCGATTCTGAATTCATAATTATGAATAATCATTCGGCTAAGATGCCGGCCCAGTTACAGGAGAGTTTCGATGTCGGACGACAGCCGCGCCGGGGACGCCCCGGAGTTCAAGACTGCCACGCTGGAGCAATGGACCAAGGCCGCCGCCAAGTCCGCCCCGGGCGGTGACGTGGCGGCACTGAACTGGGTGACACCCGAGGGGTTGACGGTCAAGCCGCTCTACACCGCGGCCGATGTGGCCGACCTGCCGCACGCCGACACGTTGCCCGGCTTCGAACCCTTCCTGCGCGGCCCGCAGGCGACGATGTACGCCGCCAGGCCCTGGACGATCCGCCAGTACGCGGGCTTCTCCACCGCCGAGGAGAGCAATGCCTTTTATAGAAAGGCGCTCGCCGCCGGCGGCCAGGGCGTGTCGGTGGCCTTTGACCTGGCGACCCACCGCGGCTACGACAGCGACCATCCCAGAGTGACCGGCGACGTCGGCAAGGCCGGCGTGGCCATCGACTCGGTGGAGGACATGAAGATCCTGTTCGACGGCATCCCGCTGGACAAGGTGTCGGTCTCGATGACCATGAATGGGGCCGTGCTGCCGGTGCTGGCCGGCTATGTCGTGGCGGCGGAAGAGCAGGGCGTGTCGCAGGACAAGCTGGCCGGGACCATCCAGAACGACATCCTCAAGGAGTTCATGGTCCGCAACACCTATATCTACCCGCCGGAGCCGTCGATGCGCATCGTCGGCGACATCATTGAGTACACGGCGCGGGCGTGCCCCAAGTTCAACTCCATCAGCATCTCCGGCTATCACATGCAGGAGGCGGGCGCCAACCAGGCGCTGGAGCTGGCCTTCACGCTGGCCGACGGCCAGGAGTATGTGAAGACGGCCATGGCCAAGGGCCTGAGCGTCGACGACTTCGCGCCGCGCCTGAGCTTCTTCTGGGCCATCGGGATGAACTTCTATCTCGAGATCGCCAAGATGCGTGCGGCGCGGCTGCTGTGGACGCGCATCATGAAGAGCTTCGGCGCGACCGCGCCTAAGAGCCTGATGCTGCGCACCCACTGCCAGACCTCGGGATGGAGCCTGACCGCCCAGGACCCGTACAACAACGTGGTGCGCACCACCATCGAAGCCATGGCTGCCGTGTTCGGCGGCACGCAGAGCCTGCACACCAACTCGCTGGACGAGGCCATTGCCCTGCCCACCGAGTTCAGCAGCCGCATCGCGCGCAACACCCAGCTCATCATCCAGGAAGAGACCCACATCACCAGCGTCGTCGACCCCTGGGCCGGCAGCTACATGATGGAAAAGCTCACCCAGGACATGGCCGACAAGGCCTGGGAGATCATCGAAGAGGTCAATGCCCAGGGCGGCATGATCAAGTCGGTGGACTCAGGCTGGGCCAAGCTGAAGATCGAGGCGAGTGCAGCCGAGAAGCAGGCGCGCATCGACTCCGGCCAGGACGTCATCGTCGGCGTCAACAAGTACAAGCTGGCCAAGGAAGACCCCATCGACATCCTGGACGTGGACAACGTCAAGGTGCGCGACGGCCAGATCGAGCGCCTGAACCGCATCAAGGCCACGCGCGACACGGCCGCCGTGCAGGCCGCGCTGGCCGCGCTGACGCAGGCCGCGGAGACTGGCGAAGGCAACCTGCTGGACCTGTCCATCAAGGCCGTGCGCCTTCGCGCGACGGTGGGCGAGGTGTCCGACGCGCTGGAGGCCGTATTCGGCCGCCACCGTGCCGACACGCACAAGGTCAGCGGTGTCTACGCGGCCGCCTACGACTCGGCAGAGGGCTGGGCCAAGCTGCAGGAGGAGATCGCGGCCTTTGGTGACGAGCAAGGCCGCCGCCCGCGCGTGATGATCGCCAAGCTCGGCCAGGACGGCCACGACCGTGGCGCCAAGGTCGTGGCCACCGCCTTTGCCGACCTGGGCTTTGACGTCGACATCGGCCCGCTGTTCCAGACGCCCGAGGAATGCGCCCGCCAGGCCATAGAGAACGACGTGCACGCGGTGGGCATCTCGACGCTGGCGGCCGGGCACAAGACGCTGGTGCCGGCCATCATTGCCGAGCTGAAGAAGCAGGGCGCGGACGACATCATCGTGTTCGTGGGCGGCGTCATTCCGGCCCAGGACTACGACATGCTGTACGCGGCGGGCGTGAAGGGCATCTACGGCCCCGGCACGCCCATCCCGGCGAGTGCCAAGGACGTGCTGGAGCAGATCCGCGCACAGGTGGCCGCCTGATGACGCCCACGCTGGCGCCCGTCGCCGACGCGGATTTCGAGGCGATGCTGGCCCTGCGCATCGAGGCGCTGCGCGACAGCCTGGAGCGGCTCGGCCGCTTCAACCCCGATGTCGCGCGGGCACGGCTGCAGAGCCAGTTCCGGCCCGCGTGGATGCAGCACCTCGTCGTGGACGGCGAGCGCGTCGGCTACTTCACCGTCGAGCCGCGCGAGGGCGAACTGCGTCTGCATCACCTCTATCTGCGTCCTCAGGCCCAAGGGCAGGGCGTGGGCGCCTGGGTGCTCGACCAGATCAAGTCGCAAGGCCTGCCGATCACGCTGGCCGCGCTGCGCGAGAGCCGCGCGAACGACTTCTATCGCCGCCACGGCTTCCGCGTCGTTGAAGAACAGGAGTTCGACACCGAATACCGCTGGGAGGCCGAGTGAGTCTTGCGGCACCCTTGCAAGCCGGCGACCGCCGTGCGCTGGCCAAGGCCATCACGCTGATCGAGTCCACCCGGGCCGATCACCGCGAACAGGCCGACGCGCTGCTGACGGCGCTGATGCCCGCCACCGGCGGCGCGCTGCGCCTGGGCATCTCCGGCGTTCCGGGCGTGGGCAAGAGCACCTTCATCGAAGCCTTCGGCATGTTTCTGCTGGAGCGCGGCCACCGCGTGGCGGTGCTGACGGTGGACCCGTCGAGCACGCTGTCCGGCGGTGCCATCCTGGGCGACAAGACGCGCATGGAAAGGCTTTCCATGGACCAGCGCGCCTTCATCCGCCCCAGTCCCAGCAGTGGCACGCTGGGCGGCGTGGCCGAGAAGACGCGCGAGGCCATGCTGCTGTGCGAGGCGGCGGGCTATGACGTCGTCATCGTCGAGACGGTCGGCGTCGGCCAGAGCGAGACGGCCGTGGCCGGCATGACCGACCTCTACCTGCTGCTGCAACTGCCCAACGCGGGCGACGATTTGCAGGCCATCAAGAAGGGCGTCATGGAACTGGCCGACTTGGTCGTCATCAACAAGGCCGACCTGGACGACGTGGCCGCCACGCGTGCCCAGGCCCAGATCACGTCCGCGCTGCGGCTGTTGCCCAGGCATGCGCACGCCAACCATCGCGTGATGAAGGTCAGCGCGCTGAAGGCCGACGGCATAGCGCCCGTGTGGGACGCGCTGACTGCACTGCGCACAGCGAGTGAAGGCGGCGGCGGCTGGGCGGCCAAGCGCCGCGAGCAGTCCCTGGCGTGGATGTGGGCGCGCATCCAGTCCGGCCTCAAGCTGGCCTTCGTCTCGCACCCAGGCGTGAAGAGCCAACTCGACGCCGCAACCGCGGACGTTCGCGAAGGCCGTACGCCAGCATCCACCGCGGCACGCCAGTTGCTGGCGACCTTCAGGAGCACCCCATGATCACCGGCCTGCATCACATCAATCTGCGCGCACCCGCCGAGCTGCTCGCAGTGCTGCGCGATTTCTACCGCGACGTGCTCGGCCTCGAGCAAGGGCCGCGGCCGGACTTCGACAGCCCAGGCTACTGGCTCTATGCCAGCGGCCACCCGGTCGTCCACCTGTCCACGCAGCGGGCCAATGAAGCGGTGCGCGGCCCGGTGAACCCCGCCGCCCCGACGACCTACGACCACACGGCCTTCTTCGGCACTGACCCGGTGGGCACCGCGGCGCATCTGCGCGCGCTGGGCGTGAGCTTCCACGAGTCCCGCTCGCCCGTCACCGGCCAGCACCAGTTCTTCTTCCAAGACCCCGCCGGTAATGGCGTGGAGATCAATTTCCCGTTCGAGGGTTGAACCCATATGCAAGACATCCTGCAAGCACTCGAAGCCAAGCGCGCCCGTGCGCGGCTCGGCGGTGGCGAGAAGCGCATTGCCGCCCAGCACGCCAAGGGCAAGTTGACGGCGCGCGAACGGCTGGAGCTGCTGTTCGACGAAGGCAGCTTCGAGGAATGGGACATGTTCGTCGAGCACCGCTGCGTGGACTTCGGCATGCAGGACAACAAGATCCCCGGCGACGGCGTCGTGACCGGCTACGGCATGATCAACGGGCGCCTGGCCTTCGCCTTCAGCCAGGACTTCACGGTCTTCGGCGGCGCGCTCTCCGAAGCCCATGCCGAGAAGATCTGCAAGGTGATGGACCAGGCCATGAAGGTCGGTGCCCCGGTCATCGGCCTGAACGATTCGGGCGGCGCGCGCATCCAGGAAGGTGTCGCGTCCCTGGGCGGTTATGCCGACGTGTTCCAGCGCAATGTGATGGCCTCCGGCGTCATCCCGCAGATCAGCATGATCATGGGCCCCTGCGCCGGCGGCGCGGTCTACTCGCCGGCGATGACCGACTTCATCTTCATGGTGCGGGACAGCAGCTATATGTTCGTCACCGGCCCCGAGGTCGTGAAGACCGTGACGCACGAGGAAGTGACCGCCGAGGAACTGGGCGGCGCCACCACGCACAACAGCCGCAGCGGCGTGGCTGACCTGTCGTTCGAGAACGATGTCGAGGCGCTGCTGATGCTGCGCCGCTTCTTCAACTACCTGCCGCTGTCCAACCGCGAGAAGGCGCCATGCCGCCCGAGCGGCGACCCGGCCAATCGGCTGGACATGTCGCTGGACACGCTGGTGCCCGAGAACCCGAACAAGCCCTATGACATCAAGGAACTGATCCTCAAGGTCGTCGACGACGGTGACTTCTTCGAGCTGCAGCCCGACTACGCCAAGAACATCGTCACCGGCTTTGCGCGCATGGAAGGCCAGACGGTGGGCATCGTCGCCAACCAGCCGCTGGTGCTGGCCGGCTGCCTGGACATCAAGAGCAGCATCAAGGCCGCGCGCTTCGTGCGCTTCTGCGACGCGTTCAACATCCCGGTCGTCACTTTCGTCGACGTGCCCGGCTTCATGCCTGGCACCTCACAGGAGTACAGCGGCATCATCAAGCATGGCGCCAAGCTGCTGTATGCGTACGCCGAGTGCACGGTGCCCAAGATCACCGTCATCACCCGCAAGGCCTACGGTGGCGCCTACGACGTGATGGCCTCCAAGCACCTGCGCGGCGACGTCAACTTCGCCTGGCCCAACGCCGAGATCGCCGTGATGGGCGCCAAGGGCGCGGTGGAGATCATCTTCCGCGAGGACAAGGGTGATCCAGCCAAGCTCGCCGCCCGCGAGGCCGAGTACAAGGCCCGCTTCGCCAACCCCTTCATCGCCGGCAGCCGCGGCTTCATCGACGACGTCATCCAGCCGCACGAGACGCGCAAACGCATCTGCCGCAGCCTGTCGATGCTGAAGGACAAGAAGCTGGAGAACCCGTGGCGCAAGCACGGGAACATTCCGCTGTGAGCAAGGCAAGCTGCGCCGCTGAAGCCAAGCGCCTCACCGACATCCCCAACATCGGCAAGGCGATGGAAGCCGACCTGATCGGCCTGGGCATCGCGACGCCCGCAGACGTGAAGCGCATGGACCCGATGAAGACCTACGACCGCCTGCGCGACCCGATGGGCCAGCGCCATGACCCCTGCGTGCTCGACACCTTCATGGCCGCCCACGATTTCATGAACGGCGGGCCTGCCCAGCCGTGGTGGCACTTCACCGAACAGCGCAAGAAGCTGCTCGCGAAAACGAAATAACGAGGCACCTCATGTTTACCAAGATCCTGATTGCCAACCGGGGTGAGATCGCCTGCCGGGTCATCGCCACGGCAAGGAAGATGGGCATCGCTACCGTCGCCGTCTATTCCGAAGCCGACAAGGACGCCCGCCACGTCGACCTGGCCGACGAGGCCGTGCTGCTCGGCCCCGCGCCGTCGCGCGAGAGCTATCTTGTCGCCGACAAGATCATTAGCGCCGCCAAGCAGACGGGTGCGCAGGCCATCCACCCCGGCTACGGCTTCCTGTCCGAGAACGAAGAGTTCGCGCGTCGCGTCGAGGAGGAGGGCCTGGTCTTCATCGGTCCCAAGCACGGCTCCATCGCCGCGATGGGCGACAAGATCGCGTCCAAGAAGCTGGCGACCGCGGCCGGCGTCAACACCATTCCCGGGCACAACGAACCCATCCTGTCGGCCGAGGAGGCCGTGGGCATCGCGGCGCGCATCGGCTACCCAGTCATGATCAAGGCCAGCGCCGGCGGTGGTGGCAAGGGCCTGCGGGTGGCCTTCAACGACAAGGAAGCCTTCGAGGGCTTCACGTCCTGCCGCAACGAGGCGCGCAACAGCTTTGGCGACGACCGCGTCTTCATCGAGAAGTTCGTCGAGGAACCGCGCCACATCGAGATCCAGGTGCTGGGCGATTCACAGGGCAGCGTCGTCTACCTGTGGGAGCGCGAATGCTCCATCCAGCGCCGCCACCAGAAGGTCATCGAGGAGGCGCCGTCGCCCTTTATCAGCGAGGCCACGCGCCGCGCGATGGGAGAGCAGGCGGTGCAACTGGCAAAGGCGGTGAACTACCAGAGCGCCGGCACGGTGGAGTTCGTCGTCGGCAAGGACCAGGGCTTCTACTTCCTGGAAATGAACACGCGGCTGCAGGTGGAGCATCCGGTCACCGAGTGCATCACGGGGTTGGACCTCGTCGAGCAGATGATCCGCGTCGCCGCCGGCGAGCCGCTGTCATTCACGCAGGAGCAGATCAAGCGCGAAGGTTGGGCCATCGAATGCCGCATCAATGCGGAAGACCCCTTCCGCAACTTCCTGCCCAGCACCGGCCGCCTGGTGCGCTACCAGCCGCCCGAGACGACGATGACGCAGGCCGAGCCGCAGCGCTTTGGCGTGCGCGTGGACACCGGCGTCTACGAGGGCGGCGAGATCCCGATGTTCTACGACTCGATGATCGCCAAGCTCATCGTGCACGGCCGCGACCGGGCCGAAGCCATCGCCAAGATGCGCGAGGCGCTGAACGGCTTCGTCATCCGCGGCGTGTCCAGCAACATCCCCTTCCAGGCGGCGCTGCTGGCCCACCCGGACTTTGCGAGCGGCGACTTCAACACCGGCTTCATCGCCCAGCACTACGCCGGCGGCTTCAAGGCCGAGGATGTGCCGCATGACGACCCGCTCTTCCTTGTCGCGCTGGCCGGCTTCATCCGCCGCAAGGCACGTGAGCGCGAGGCCGGCATCAGCGGCCAGTTGCGCGGCCACGAGGTGCAGATCGAGCACGACTACGTTGCCGTCGTCAATCTCGGCGCTGGCCACAGCGAGCGCCATGCGCTGCACATCAGCGAATACGCGGGCGCGCTGGGCGAGGCACGCGTGCAGGTGGGCGGCAAGGACTACCGCATCGTTTCCAGCTCCCGCCTGAACGACGTGCGCATCACCGGCACCGTCAATGGCCTGGCCTTTACCGCCCAGGCTGAGCGCGGCACGGCGAAGAACCCGCTGGCCTATCGCATCCACCATGGCGGCCTGTTGATCGAGCTGACCGTGCTGAGCCCGCGCGCGGCCGAATTGCAGACGTTGATGCCCTACAAGGCACCGCCGGACACCTCCAAACTGCTGCTGTCGCCCATGCCCGGGCTGCTCGTGCACCTAGTTGCGCAGGTCGGCCAGACGGTTCAGGCCGGTGAGCGGCTGGCGGTCATCGAGGCGATGAAGATGGAGAACATCCTGACCGCCGCGCAGGACGTGACCGTCGCCGAGGTGTTGGCCAAGCCGGGCGAGAGCCTGTCGGTAGACCAGCCCATCCTGCGCTTTGCCTGAATCCGTCGCCATCGTCGGCGCCGGTGTCGCCGGCGCGGCCGCAGCGATTCGTCTGGCCGAGCGCGGCGTCGCTGTTGATCTGTACGAGGCCGTGCCCGAGCCCAAACCCATCGGTGCGGGCCTGCTGCTTCAGCCCACCGGCCAGCGCGTGCTCACGGCCATGGGGCTGCTGGACGAGGCGCTGGCGCTGGGTACGCGGGTAGACCGCTTGTTCGGCGACACGCCCTCGGGCCGCGCGGTGCTGGACATGAGCTACCGGCGCTTCCATCCTGAGGCCTATGGCCTGGGCATCCAGCGCGGCGCGTTGATGGGCATGCTGTGGAAGCGCGTGCGCGAGCTCGGCGTCCGCTGGCATTGCGGCGCGCTGGTTGAAGGCTTCGAGCAGGACGAGGCCGGCGTCACCTTGCGTTTGTCCGGCGGAGCCAAGGCTCGCCATGCCGCGTTGATCCTCGCCAACGGCAGCTTCTCCAGGCTGCGCGAAGGCATGAAGGTCAGCCAGCATGCGCGCGCCTTCCCCTGGGGCGCCGTCTGGACCGTGCTGCCGGCGCCGCCTGTTTTCCCTCAGATCGAGCTGCGCCAGCGCTTCCGATCGGCCTCGCAGATGATCGGCCTGATGCCGGTCGGCAGGGCCGATCACGCCGATGGCGCACGAGGCATCAACCTGTTCTGGAGTCTGCCCGTCGCCGAACTTGAAGGTTGGCGCGAGCGCGTTGGGCTGGATCGCATCAAGCAGCAGATGGCCGAGCTCTTTCCCGACGTCTTGCCGCTGCTGGCCGGCCTGCGCGATGCCGGGCAGTTGCGTGAAGCCCGCTACGCCGATGTCCACATGGCGCGCTGGCATGACGGCCGCGTGCTGGCCATTGGTGACTGCGCCCATGGCATGAGCCCGCAGCTGGGGCAGGGCGCCAACATGGCGCTGATCGATGCGCACGAGCTGGCGAGCGAGGTCGGTGGCGACTGGCCCGGCGTGTTCGAGCGCTACGGCCGCCGCCGCCGCGCCCACCTGCGCTTCTACGGTCAGGCCAGCAAGGGCCTGACGCCGATGTTCCAGTCCCACGCCGTTGTCGCGCCCTGGCTGCGCGACCGCTTCTTCGGCTGGGGCGGGCGACTGCCCTATGTCCACCAGCAGTCCATCGCGGTGCTGGCCGGCTACAAGACCGGCTGGCTCTGGGGGCGGCTCAAGCTGGCCGGCTGCTGATGCGCTTCGGCCTGTTCGCCCATCTGCGTGTGCTGCGGGCCGCGCTGGCGCCGCTGCGCCAGCGCGGCTTCGGCAAGGCCCAGGCGCTGCTGTGGCAGTTGCCGGCGGCCGTGCTGCTGCGCGCCTGGCGCGCACTGGCCCAGCCCTGCAATGCGGCGCTGCTGAGCGGCACTGCCGGCGCGCGGCGCTGCGCCGAGTTCCAGCAGCGGCTGCCGCAAGACGGCCGGCCGCGGCTTTACGTCATCGTGATGCCGCAGACGCTGCATTTCCTGCAGCCCTGCCTGAGCCTGCTCGTGGACAGCGCACAGCTGGTGCTGCTGGCGAACGGCGCCCGGCGCTGGGAACGGCAATGGCTGGCGCGGCGCTTCCCGACGCTGCCCCTGCATGTGCTGCCGACGCTGCCGGCGTCCAGTGCACCGCATGGCGCGGTCGTCAGCCTGCTGCTGCGCACCGAGGGCGCCAGCTTTGGCATCCTCGACCATGACGCCTACGTCTTTGACGGCGGCCTGCTGCCGCGCTTGCTGCCCACGGGGCGGGACAGCATGGTCAGCTGCTTCGAGGCCCGCAGCGAGGAGACCGGCCTGGCCTATCCGCTGACGCATCTGCTCTTCCTCAACGCCCCGGTGCTGCGCGAGCTGATGGAGCGCTGGCAGGTCGACGCGCGCTTGTACCGTCGCGCACCGGCCTCGGTGGCCGAGCCTTTTGCACAACTGCATCTCGGGCCGCGCAGCTACCTGAAGCCCTACCAGGGCTTCTTCGACACCCTGCACGTGCTGCTGATCGTGGCCCAGGCAGAGGGCTGGACGCCGCGCTTCGTGCCCATGGCCAGCGAGGCGCCGGTCTGGCATGTCGGTGGCACCAGCATCGGCAGCCACCACACCAAACCGCTGTTCGCCCTCTACCTGCACCTGCGCTTCCTGGAACTGGTGGGCGACGAGACGCTGAGCCGCCGCTACGCTTTCATGGCGGCACCGCTGACCCACTCCGATGAGGCGCTGCAGCGCTGTATGCCCGGCGATGCCGGCTGGCAAGGATTGCCCATCGCCTTGGCCCTTCTGGACAGGCTGCAGCAGCGCCTCCAGCCCCCCACAACCTGACGCGAGTCACGCCATGACCCAAGCCACGCCCCGTCCCTTCCAAGTCCTCGGCCTGCAGCAGATCGCCATCGGCGGCCTGGACAAGGACAAGCTGCGCCGCCTGTGGGTGGACCTGCTGGGCGTGCCGGTGACCGGCAATTTCAAGAGCGAGCGCGAGAACGTCGATGAGGACATCTGCACGCTGGGGCAGGGCGTGCATGCCGTCGAGGTGGACCTGATGCAGCCGCTGGACCCGGAGAAGAAACCGGCCGTGCATGCCACGCCGTTGAACCACATCGGCCTGTGGGTGGACGACCTGCCAGCGGCCGTGGCTGCCATGACGGCGCAGGGCGTTCGCTTTGCGCCCGGCGGCATCCGCAAGGGCGCGGCCGGTTACGACATCTGCTTCATCCACCCGAAGAGCAACGATGAGTTCCCCATCGGCGGAGAGGGCGTGCTGATCGAGCTGGTGCAAGCACCGCCCGAGGTGATTGCAGCACTGGGTTGAAAGGCGGCTGCGCTCAGCCGGGCTGGCGCGCTGTGGTGGCGAGCTTGTTGAGGTCGACGCCGCTGATGACGCCGCGCAGCTGGTCGATGCCGACCTGCTCGCCCTTGGCCTCGACGATGACGCCGTTGGGCAGCAGCACCGACACCTCGGCGTGCGAGCCATCCTTGCGATAGTCCTCGCGCACCGTGCGGTCGCCCTGCTTGAACACGCGCTCGATGCGGCCATCGGCCTCCTTGTCGAGCGTCATGTTGGCCCAGCCGGCGAGGTTGGCCATGCCGGCGAGGCTGCCCATGTCGGTGATGTCCAGGCTGATGGACTTGTCGCCATTGCCATAGCGGGCCCGGGCGGATGACGAGTTGATGCCGATCGCGCCGCCGCTCTGGGCCTCGACACTGGTGCGCTTGAAGTCGCCGAGAGTCTCAGGCAGCAGCGCCTTGAGGTCCGCGGCCGGCATCGGCTTGGCCCCCCCGGTCGCACCCGTCACAGCGCCCATCATCTCGCTCAGCGCCTTGCCCGCTGCAGTGCTGTCTCCCTTGGCCTGAGCCTCCTCCATGCGTTTGCCCAGCGCCTCCATGCGCTTGGCGGCCGCGTCCATCTTGCTGGTGTCGAGGGTGACGTCGCCGCCCGGGCCCTTGAGCGTCACCGAGCCGCTACCCTGATGCCCGCCGCCCCAGCTGCCCATGCCGAGTACTGCGCTGCTCACCGCGCCCACCACCAACCCGGCCACGATGCCCGCCACCACGACCACGGCGGTGTAGCCGGCGGACTTCTCCGGCGGGTTGCGCATCAGCACTGGCAGCCCGAGGTAGATGAGGTAGATCGAATAGAGCCCGCACAGCAGGCCCAGCACGCTCAGCGAGGGCAGGAGCTGGAACACCCCGCCCACGAAGCCAGCCGTGCAGCCATACGCCACCAGCTTGAGCGCGGCCAGGGGGTCGGGCGTGCCGCCGAAGGTGGGCGCCAGCGCGTTCACCAGCAGCGAAAGCAGGTAGACCATGCCCAGCGACAGCACATAGCCCACCACCATATGCACCAGGCCGCTCACGAAAGGCACGCGGAAGCTGATGCCGAAGCCACCCATTCCGATCACCGACATGCCGATGAAGCCCGCCACCGCCGGTATCGCCGCCAGGATGAGCAGCCATTCCTTGTACAGGGACTGCACCGTGGCGGTCTCCTGGGCGATCTGCGGCCAGGTGTCCTTGGGCTTGAGCAGGATGTCTTGGATGCGCTGAACCAGAATCATGGCGATCTCCGCAGGGGTGCCGCATCGTAGAAGCCGGCACCTGCGTGGCACATGGGGCTTTCATGAAGCCGCTCGCGGCGCTGACGTCTTTGGCGTTGGCGAAGCCGTGCTTCCCGAATCGCCGCTTCTGCGAAACCGTACCCGCCCGTAATCTGCAAGCAGCAAAACTTGCGCGTGCCGCGCTGGGCTCACCGGCCCGTGGCACACCGGAAGGCGAGGGGGCCACAAGCCGTTTCGCGAGTTCGGTCGCAAGGGTTTGCTCAGCACGGGCCAGAATGCGCGGCTTCTCATGCCGCTGCCGCCGATGCGCCTCCTCCACGTCCTGTTCGCCCTGCTGTTGCCGACCCTCGCGCAGGCCTGGGGCAACCACACCCCCATGTGCTACCGCGCCTTCGAGCGCATGCCCGAGGTTGCGAACGTTGCGGTCGTGAAGGCCGAACCTCTCGTCGACTTCCTTCGCGACCAGGAAGTGGCCATCGCCGCTCGGCTCGACGCTCAGGAGGCTTTGCTGCGCGAGCGCCTGAAGGGGCATGCCCCCCGGCCCGAGGCGCTGCGCTTTGTGGCCGATGCCAAACGCAGCGATGACGAGCGACGCGCTGCCTTCCTGCGCGCGCTGCGCCTGTCGCCCCAGGCCAGGCTGGCCCTCTATCTGCAGATCGACCCGCGCAACCCCGACGCCAGCCGCCCTGCACTGGATGTCGGCGTGGTCAGTGCCGCCACCCCGGGCAAGGGCGCGACCCAGCGCTTCGTCACACTGCAGCCCGGCGAGACCGTCGCGCCGCTGGCCGTGCTGGCCTCGGCCTGCGACGAGCCCGACTACGGCCACGACCTCAATCTCTTTGACGACAACCCGGGCAGCCCGGCCGACCCGGCTTACGGCTTCGGCAAGCAGCCTTTCGGGAACGCGGCCGTTGCCATCGGCTCGCAGGCTCCTTTTCACATGGGCTTCTTTCACCAGGGCGCCGTCTTCAACACCCTGGCGCCCAGCTTTGCGCGCACCTTCACCGAGTTGCGCGTGCAGCAGTACAGCGCATTGGCCGCGTTGGCCTGGCAGAGCGGCCATGCCTATTGGGGTTGGCGCTTTGCGGGCATGGCCCTGCACCATGTCGAGGACCTGACGCAGCCTTATCACTCCAGCGCAGCGCCGGGCGCGACGCTGAGCCACATGATGTGGGTCAACCTCAAGGCCCAGCTGGGCGCGCCGGCAGATCGCCAGGGATTGGTCGTGCTGCAAAGCAACCGCCATTTCGTGCTGGAGCAGTTCCAGACGCGCTGGATCATCGACAACGCGCAGCAGCGTCGCGATGGCCCGCTGGAGCTCGCGCTGCGCGACGCCACCCGCGACGGTCACTACCCGGCCTGGGGTTTCGACTATGTACGCGACATCGTCGCGGCCGAGGCGTTCAAGGCCGGGCCGGCGACGGATGCAGCCGTCGTGGTCGGCGCGCCGGCGAAATTCGTCACTGACCCCAATTTGGACTTTGCTGCCAACGAAGCCCAGTTCGGCCCCGAGCTGGCGCGCGACCTGCAGGGTCAACGCGATGCCTTGCACCGGGCCATCGCCGAGCTGCTGGGCCATTTCGGCGCGCACAGCCGCAACGCACTGCGTGGGATGTTGAAGCAGGCCAGCGCGCCGCATTGATCTTCGCAAACCACGAAACGCCAGTCGTTTTCTGGCGCAGAATCTCTATCTTCACGAAGGCTATGCTGGAGTTGGACGATCAACATGCGCCACGACCTCACCACTCTCAATCTCGTGCTCGCCATCGAGCAGACCCGCTCGATCACGCGCGGCGCCGCCCAGGAACACCTGGCGCTGGCAGCCGCCAGCAAGCGCCTGTCTGACCTGGAAAGCCGCCTCGGCGTGCAGCTCTTTGAGCGGCGCGCGAGGGGGGTCGAACCTACCGAGGCCGGCCGCGCCTTGGTGCGCCATATCCGTTCGCTGCACGCATCCCTCTACGCACTCGAGACCGAGGTCATGGAGTTTTCGCGCGGCATCAAGGGCCATCTGCGCATCGCCGCCAACAGCAGTGCCATCACCGAGGCGCTGCCGCCGCATCTGGTGGGTTTCTCGCAGGCGCACAGCCAGATCCGCATCAGCCTGGAAGACCTGACCAGCGCCGAGGCCCAGGCCGCGGTGGCGGAAGGGCGTGCCGACATCGGTGTGTTCTCGCCGCCTCTGCTGGACAACCGGCTGCAGACGTGGACGTTTGCGCACGGTCGCCTCGCGGCGCTCGTGCCCTTGAAGCACCCGCTGGCCCAGCGCGAGGAAGTCACCTTCGACGACCTGCTGGCTTATGACCTCATCGGCCTGCATGCCGGTGCCAGCGCCCAAGAGCTGATGCGCGAGCAGGCGGCGGCACGCGGCAAGACGCTGAATGCGCGCTGGCAGGTGCGTGGCTTTGATGCCATCGCCCAGCTCGTCGAGGCTGGCCTGGGCGTGGCCGTGCTGCCCGAGCAACCGGCCGAGCGCTTCACGCGCGTCTTCGGCGTGCGCTGCCTGCGGCTTGAAGAGCCGTGGGCCGAGCGCGAATATGTATTGGGTGTGCTGCGCCAGCAGCGTCTGCCCACCGTGGTGCAACGCTTCGTGGACACCCTGATTCCTCGAGAGAAGCAATGACTTCAAGAACCCTCTACGACAAGCTCTGGGATGAGCATGTCGTGCACTCCGAGCCGGATGGCACGGCACTGCTCTACATCGACCGCCACCTCGTCCATGAGGTGACCAGCCCGCAGGCCTTTGAAGGCCTGGACCTGGCCGGCCGCAAGGTCTGGCGCTTGAGCGCCAACCTCGCCGTCAGCGATCACAACGTGCCGACGACGGATCGCTCGCAAGGCATTGCCGACCCGATCTCGCGCCTGCAGGTCGACACGCTGGACGCCAACTGCGACCGCGTCGGCATCACGCAGTTCAAGATGAACGACAAGCGCCAGGGCATCGTGCACGTCATCGGCCCCGAGCAGGGCGCGACGCTGCCGGGCATGACGGTCGTCTGCGGCGACAGCCACACGTCCACGCACGGCGCCTTCGGCGCGCTGGCACATGGCATCGGCACCAGCGAGGTCGAGCATGTGCTGGCCACGCAGACGCTGTCGGCCAAGAAGGCCAAGAACCTGCTCGTCAAGGTCGAAGGCCAATGCCCCAAGGGCGTCGGCGCCAAGGACATCGTGCTGGCCATCATCGGCAAGATCGGCACGGCCGGCGGCAACGGCTACACCATCGAGTTTGCGGGCGCGGCTATCCGCTCACTCTCGATGGAAGGTCGCATGACCGTCTGCAACATGGCCATCGAGGCCGGTGCGCGCGCCGGGCTCATCGGCGTGGACGAAACGACCATTGCCTACGTGAAAGGCCGCCCCTTTTCCCCGCAGGGCGTGGAGTGGGACCAGGCCGTCGCCTACTGGCGCACGCTGCATTCGGATCCCGGCGCCCATTTCGACAAGGTCGTCGAGCTCGACGCCGCGCAGATCCGCCCGCAAGTCAGCTGGGGCACCTCGCCCGAGATGGTGCTGGCCATCGACGACCGCGTGCCCGACCCCGACAAGGAAAAGGACGCCGTCAAGCGCGGCGCCATCGAGCGCGCGCTGACCTACATGGCGCTGGAACCCAACAAGGCCATCAGCGACATCCATGTCGACAAGGTCTTCATCGGCTCCTGCACCAACAGCCGCATCGAGGACATGCGCGAGGCTGCGGCCGTCGTGCGCCGTGTCGGTGGCCGGCTGGCCAAGAACATCAAGCTGGCCCTGGTTGTGCCGGGTTCCGGCCTCGTCAAGGCGCAAGCCGAAGCCGAAGGCCTGGACCAGGTCTTCAAGGCCGCCGGCTTTGAGTGGCGAGAGCCGGGCTGCTCCATGTGCCTGGCCATGAACGCCGACCGCCTGGAGCCGGGCGAGCGCTGCGCGTCGACCAGCAACCGCAATTTCGAAGGCCGCCAGGGTGCCGGTGGTCGCACCCATCTCGTCAGTCCCGCCATGGCCGCAGCGGCCGCGATGACCGGCCACTTTGTCGACGTTCGTACCCTGAGCTGATCATGGACAAGTTCACCATCCACAAAGGGCTGGTCGCGCCCATGGACCGCGACAACGTCGACACCGACGCCATCATTCCCAAGCAGTTTCTGAAGTCGATCAAGCGCAGCGGCTTCGGCCCCAACCTGTTCGACGAATGGCGCTATCTGGACCATGGCGAGCCTGGCCAGGACCCCGCCAGCCGCCAGCCCAACCCCGACTTCGTGCTGAACCAGCCGCGCTATGCCGGCGCCAGCGTGCTGGTCGCGCGCAGCAACTTCGGCTGTGGTTCCAGCCGCGAGCACGCGCCCTGGGCGTTGCAGCAGTACGGCTTCCGCGCCATCCTGGCGCCGAGCTTCGCCGACATCTTCTTCAACAACTGCTTCAAGAACGGCCTGCTGCCCATCGTCCTGCCGGAAAGCGCCATCGCGCGCCTGTTCGACGAGGTCTATGCCTTCCCCGGCTACCAGCTGGTCGTCGACCTGCCGCGCCAGGTGGTGGTCAAGCCCGACGGTGCCGAGCTCCCGTTCGACATCGAGCCCTTCCGTAAGGAGTGCCTGATCGGCGGCCTGGATGAAATCGGCCTGACGCTGCAGCACACCGACAAGATCCGCGCCTACGAGGCTCAGCGCATTGCCGCCAAGCCCTGGCTGAACAACCGAGTGATTTGAGATGAAGAAGATTGCAGTACTGCCGGGCGACGGCATCGGCCCAGAAATCATGGCCGAGGCCGTCAAGGTGCTGAAGGCGCTGGACCTGCCTTTGCAGCTCGACTGGGCCGACGTCGGCGGCAAGGCCTACGAGACCAGCGGCCACCCGCTGCCGCCCGCCACGCTGAAGCTGGCCCAGGAAGCCGACGCCGTACTGTTCGGCGCCGTGGGCGACTGGAAATACGACAAGCTGGAGCGCTCGCTGCGCCCCGAGCAGGCCATCTTGGGCCTGCGCAAGGCGCTGGGCCTGTTCGCCAACTTCCGCCCGGCCATCTGCTACGAGCAGCTCACGCACGCCTCGTCGCTGAAGCCTGAGCTGGTGGCGGGCCTCGACATCCTGCTGATTCGCGAACTGACCGGCGACATCTACTTCGGCCAGCCGCGCGGCCGCCGCACGGCCGTGGACGGCCACTTCCCCGGCGCCGACGAAGCCTTCGACACGATGCGCTACTCGCGTCCCGAGATCGAGCGCATCGCCCACGTTGCCTTCCAGGCCGCCCGCAAGCGCGGCAAGCGCCTGACCAGCGTCGACAAGGCCAATGTGCTGGAGACCTCGCAGTTCTGGAAGGACATCGTCATCGAAGTCCACGCCCAGTACCCCGACGTCGAGCTGGACCATATGTACGTGGACAACGCAGCCATGCAGCTCGTCAAGGCGCCGAAGAAGTTCGACGTCGTCGTGACCGGCAACATGTTCGGCGACATCCTGTCCGATGAAGCCGCGATGCTGACCGGGTCCATCGGCATGCTGCCGTCGGCCTCGTTGGACGCCAACAACAAGGGCCTCTACGAACCCAGCCACGGCAGCGCGCCGGACATCGCAGGCAAGGGCATCGCCAATCCTCTGGCTACAATCCTGTCCGCTGCCATGATGCTCAAGTTCTCCCTCAACCAAGCCGACGCTGCCGCTCGTATCGAGCAGGCCGTGCAATCGGTGCTGGCCCAGGGCTTGCGCACTGCCGACATCTGGTCCGAAGGCACCTCGAAGGTCACGACCATCGAGATGGGCGACGCAGTCGTCAAAGCCATTACGACCACGAAAACCGTCAAGAGCTAAAGCTCCGTCTCGTCTCGCCCCACCAAACCCCGGCGAACGAGCCGGGGCCCAAAGTGGATGGGGTTTGGTGAAGCAAAGGAATGATGATGACGACCTTGGTAGGCCTCGTAGGCTGGCGCGGCATGGTGGGCTCGGTGCTCATGGAGCGCATGACCACTGAACGCGATTTCGACCTGATCGAGCCGCTGTTCTTCTCGACGTCCAACGCCGGCGGCGCCGCCCCGGTCCAGGCCAAGAACGAGAAGTCGCTGCAGAACGCCTTCGACATCGAACAGCTCAAGCGCTGCGACATCATCATCACCGCCCAGGGCGGCGACTACACGACCGAGGTCTACCCCAAGCTACGCGCCGCGGGCTGGGCCGGCCACTGGATCGACGCCGCCTCGACCCTGCGCATGGCCGATGACGCCGTCATCATCCTGGACCCCGTCAACCGCCCGGTCATCGACCAGGCGCTGAGCAACGGCGGCAAGAACTGGATCGGCGGCAACTGCACCGTCAGCTGCATGCTGATGGGCGTGGGCGCGCTGTACAAGGCTGGCCTCGTTGAGTGGATGTCCACCCAGACCTACCAGGCCGCTTCCGGCGGCGGTGCCCAGCACATGCGCGAACTGCTGACCCAGTACGGCACGCTGAACGCGTCGGTCAGGTCGCTGCTGGACGACCCGAAGAGTGCCATCCTCGACATCGACCGCCTGTTGGCCGAGAAGCAGCGCACGCTGTCGCCCGACGAGGTGGCCAACTTTGGCGTGCCGCTGGGCGGCTCCTTGATCCCCTGGATCGACAAGGACCTCGGCAACGGCATGTCCAAGGAAGAGTGGAAGGGCATGGCCGAGACCAACAAGATCCTCGGCTCGGGCGCCATTCCCGTCGACGGCTTCTGCGTCCGCGTCGGCGCAATGCGCTGCCACAGCCAGGCCCTGACCTTCAAGCTGAAGAAGGACGTGCCCCTGGCCGACATCGAGGCCATGATCGCCGCCGACAACGCCTGGGTGAAGGTCGTGCCGAACACGCGCGAAGCCACCATCCGCGACCTGACGCCCGTGGCCGTCACTGGCACGATGACCATCCCCGTCGGCCGCCTGCGCAAGCTGGCCATGGGCCCCGAGTACCTGGGTGCCTTCACCATCGGTGACCAGCTGCTGTGGGGCGCCGCCGAGCCGCTGCGCCGCATGCTGCGCATCCTGCTCGAGCGTTGATAGACCGAACATGCCTTGCGCCCCGCGTGGCGCAAGGCATGATTTGCTTACGGTCTTTTACGGTTTGACCTAGGGTTCACCCGGGCATCGATATTGGAACGAAGCGACACATCAGGTACCCCTTGAGCATTTCAGCGTATATGCTTGATGCCGTTGTGTTTTTTATTCCAGACTCGACACAGGCTATAACGTGCAGCCCAGCGTGCAAACCAGCGTGCAGACCAGGCTCGTGCCGCGCGTTCTGAAGATCGAGACAGGCGGGGCTTTGTGCCCCGCCTTGTTGCTTTGGGGAATGCCTTGAAAGATTACATCCGCGACGCATTCGAGGGAGTTCGACCCATGGGATTTGCTCGCCATCATCTGGCGCTTGCTGCTGCGCTGCTCGTAGCCGGCGGTGGTGCGCAAGCGCTTGGCCTGGGCAAGCTGAATGTGCAGTCGGCCCTGGGCGAGACCATGCGCGCCGAGATCGACGTCACCAGCCTGACACCCGAGGAGGCGTCGACGCTGAAGGTGCGCGTCGCGCCCCCCGAGTCCTACCGCGCCACTGGCGTGGAATACAACCCGGTGCTGACGTCGACCCAGGTTCAGATCGTGCGCAGCAACGGCCGCACCCTGCTGCGCGTCAGCAGTGATCGCTCGGTCCAGGAGCCGTTTGTCGACGTCATCCTCGAATTGAGCTGGTCCAGTGGCCGCCTGGTGCGCGAATACACGCTGCTGTTCGACCCGCCAAGCCTGCCCAAGCCCGCGCCGATCATCACGGCACCGCCGGCCGTGGCCGCCGCGCCTGCGCCGGCCACCGCTGCGTCGAGCGAGGCTGTTCCCGCACCGGCGCCGGCTGTGACTTCAGCCTTGCCGCGCAACGGTTCCGCATCGGCGCCAGCGCCGGTGGCCGCGGCCCGCCCGCCTGCTGCCGCACCCGCTCCCGTTCGACCACCGGCCACGGCGGCCTCCGAGTACGCCGTGCGCCCTGGCGACTCGCTGTCCAAGATTGCCACGCGCACCCAGGTCAGCGGCATCTCGCTGGACCAGATGCTGGTCGGCCTGTTCCGAAACAATCCCGACGCCTTCATCGACGGCAACATGAACCTGCTGAAGTCGGGTGCCGTGTTGCAGGTCCCGTCCAGCGACTCGCTGGCCGCGGTGCCCGCGCCCGAAGCGCGTCGTGTCATCCTGGCCCAGAGCGCCGATTTCTCGGCCTACCGCCAGCGCCTGGCCTCCGCCGCGCCGACGCTGCAAAACAGCGGGAGCGAGCGCCAGTCCAAAGGACAGGTGCAGGCCGCCGTCGAGGACCGCAAGCCCGCCGCTGCGCCGACGCCCGACAAGCTCACCCTCAGCAAGGCTGGCAGCACCGCCGCCAGCGCCGCCGAGGCCAAGCTGTCCAAGGACACCGAGAAGAAGGACGCCGCCGCCCGCGTAGCCGAGCTGACCCGCAATGTCGAGGAGCTGAAGAAGCTCTCCAGTGCGGCCAAGCCAGCGGCGCCGGCGCCCACCACAGCGTCCGCGCCCGCGCCCGCAACGCCGGTGCTGCCCGCGCCGGTCGTGGCGACTGCCGAGCCCGCATCCGCTGCTGCGTCGACGCCGGTTGCGGCTGCGGCAAGTGCGGCCGCGTCCCGTCCTGCGCCGCGCGCCAGTGCACCGCTGGCACCGCCGCCCGCTGCCGAGCCACCGGGCTTCATCGAGCAATTGCTCGACAGCCCCATCGTGCTGCCCCTGGCCGGTGTCCTCGTCGCCGTGCTAGGCGGCCTGGGCCTGTACCGCCTGCGCTCGCGCCGCCCGGCCCATGCAGCCGAGACCGGCTTCCACGAAAGCCGCCTGCAGCCCGATTCCTTCTTCGGCGGCACCGGCGGCCAGCGCGTCGACACGCGCGACGCGCAGAACAGCGGCCAGTCGTCGATGAGCTATTCGCTCAGCCAGCTCGACGCGATTGGTGACGTCGATCCGGTCGCGGAAGCCGACGTCTACCTGGCCTATGGCCGCGACCTGCAGGCCGAGGAAATCCTCAAGGAAGCCCTGCGCGCCAATCCCACGCGCCTGGCCATCCGCCTGAAGTTGTTGGAGGTCTACGCCAAGCGCCGTGACACCAAGGGCTTCGAGCAACTGGCCGTGCAGCTTTACGCCGAGACCAAGGGTTCGGGCGAGGACTGGGGCAAGGCCCAGGAGCTGGGGCGCGGCATCGACCCGGACAACCCGCTCTATCAGCCTGGCGGCGCGCCCGCTCATGTCGAGGATGGCCCCGAGCTGCGCCCCGAGCCGATGAATGCCAGCACGCTGCCCCAGACTGCGTTGCCGAGCGGCGCGTCGGCCGCTGCTGCGGCGGCTGCGGCTCATATGGCGACCGATGCGATGCGCGGCGGTCCCGACACCGGGCCGGTCAGCGGCTTCGACCTGGCGCTTGATCTGGATCTGGATGCGCCCGAGCCGGTTTCGCCGAATGCGATGGCGGCCACCCAGGCCATGCCCGCTTCGATCGAACAGGCGCCGATGACGATGGACTTCGACATCTCCAGCCGCGGCACCCGCACGGCACCCCCCGCGCCGGACCTGAACTTCGATCTCAGCAGCATGGGGGGGCTGCCGCCGTCGCCTGCGGTCCCTGCATCGGCGTCCACCGACCTGGATTTCGACTTCGGCGAGCCCACGCTGCCTGGCGAGACGAATCCCGAGGTGCTGGGGGCGGCTCTCGAAGGGCTGGGTGATGACGAAGGCGACCCGCTGCTGCGTCAGCTCGAGCTGGCCGACGAATTCCGTCAGATCGGTGACACCGAAGGTGCCCGCGAAGTGCTCCAGGAGCTGATCCAGCGTGCCAGCGGCCCGTTGCGTGACAAGGCGCAGGCCATGCTGAACGAGCTGCGCTAAGGCTCAGCCGCGATACTTCAACGCCCGGCTTGCCGGGCGTTTTTACTTGGAGCCCATGAGAGTCGCACTAGGAGTCAGCTACCGCGGTGGCGGCTACAACGGCTGGCAGAGCCAGCCGGACGGCCGCACCGTGCAGGATGCGCTTGAAAAAGGCTTGTCCGCGTTCGCTGCACAGCCCATCCGCACGGTCTGCGCCGGCCGCACCGATGCGGGCGTGCATGGCATCAACCAGGTCATCCATTTCGACACCGAGGTCGAGCGCGAGCTGTTTTCCTGGGTGCGCGGCAGCAACCGCTACTTGCCGCCCGACATCGCCATCCAGTGGTGCCGCTTTCCGGGCGACACCTTTCACGCCCGAAACTCCGCTCGTGGCCGGCGTTATGCCTATCTGCTGCTGGAATCCGCCGTGCGGCCGGCCATCGAATCCGGGCAGTGTGGCTGGGTGTTCCGCCCGCTCGACCAGGCCGCCCTCGAAGCCGCTGCCGGACGCCTCATTGGCGAACACGACTTCTCGTCCTTCCGTTCGTCCGAATGCCAGGCCGCTTCGCCGGTGAAGACGCTGCGCGAGATCCGCGTGCAACGGCGCGGCGCCTACTGGCGCTTCGAATTCGAGGCCAGTGCCTTCCTGCATCACATGGTGCGCAACCTGATGGGCTGCATCCTCGCCGTCGGCAGCGGTACGCGCTCGGCGGATTGGGTGTCGGACGTGCTCGCCGCGCGGGACCGCAAAGTGGCGGCTCCGACCTTTGCCCCTGATGGGCTCTACTTTCTCGGCCCGACCTACGATGTCGAACTCGACATCCCGCGCGAGGTCGCGGCTCTGAATTGGCTTCCATGACTCGAATCAAGATCTGTGGCCTGACCCGTGAAGCCGACGTGGAGGCGGCCGTCGAAGCCGGCGCCGACGCTATCGGCTTCGTCTTCTACGCCAAGAGCCCGCGCGCCGTGACGCCCGAGCGGGCGAGGGCGCTGGCCAGGCTGTTACCGCCCTTCGTCACGCCGGTCGGCCTGTTCGTCAACGCGACCGACGCCGAGCTGAATGCGGGCTTCGATGCGCTGCCCAATATGCTCGTCCAGTTCCACGGCGACGAGACGCCCGCCGACTGCGATCGCGCCAACCGGCCCTATCTGCGCGCCGCCCGCATGGCGCCAGGGGTCGATTTGCTAAACTTCGCCACTCAATTTCCCAACGCCCAGGCCCTGCTGCTCGACGCCCACGTCGACGGTTATGGCGGTGGCGGCAAGGTCTTCGATTGGTCACTCATTCCTCCAAGCGTCAGCTCTCGCCTCGTTTTGTCTGGTGGGTTGAATGCAGCAAACGTCGCCGATGGCATCGCGACGGTACGGCCCTGGGCCGTTGATGTGAGTTCCGGCGTCGAGGTGTCCAAGGGCATCAAGAGCGCCGACCTGATCCATGAGTTCTGCCGCGCTGTTCGTCTCGCTGACAGCCGCGCCGACGCAGAACTGACCCGATAGAGGAAGACCATGTTCCAGTACGACCAGCCCGACGCGACCGGGCATTTCCGCCATGCGGGCACCACGACCTTCGGCGGCAGCTTCGTCTCCGAGACCCTCGTCCATGCGCTGGACCAGCTCAAGGACGCCTACGCCCACTACCGCAATGACGCCGAGTTCATCGCCGAGTACAAGAAGGAGCTCAAGCACTTCGTCGGCCGCCCGAGCCCGATCTATCACGCCGACCGCCTGAGCCGCGAACTCGGCGGCGCGCAGGTCTACCTGAAGCGCGAGGACCTCAACCACACCGGCGCACACAAGATCAACAACGTCATCGGCCAGGCCCTGCTGGCCAAGCGCATGGGCAAGCCGCGCGTCATCGCCGAGACCGGCGCCGGCCAGCACGGCGTGGCCACGGCGACCATCTGCGCGCGCTACGGCCTGGAGTGCGTCGTCTACATGGGCAGCGAGGATGTGAAGCGCCAGTCGCCCAATGTCTACCGCATGAAGCTGCTCGGTGCGACCGTCGTGCCGGTGGAGAGCGGCAGCAAGACGCTGAAGGACGCCCTCAACGAGGCGATGCGCGACTGGGTCACCAACGTCGAGAACACCTTCTACATCATCGGCACCGTGGCCGGCCCGCATCCCTATCCGATGATGGTGCGCGACTTCCAGCGCGTCATCGGGCTGGAGTGCCTGGAGCAGATGCCCGAGCTGGCCGGCCGCCAGCCGGACGCCGTCATCGCCTGCGTGGGCGGTGGCTCGAACGCCATCGGCATCTTCCACCCCTATATCCCGCACGAGGCAGTCCGGCTCATCGGCGTCGAAGCAGAAGGGCAGGGCATCGCCAGTGGCAAGCATGCCGCGACGCTGACCGCTGGCAGCCCCGGCGTGCTGCACGGCAACCGTACCTACCTGCTGCAGGACGAGGACGGCCAGATCATCGAGACTCATTCCATCTCGGCCGGCCTGGATTACCCCGGTGTCGGCCCCGAGCACGCTCACTTGAAGGACATCGGCCGTGCCGAATACGTCGGCGTCACCGACGCCGAGGCACTGTCGGCCTTCCACCGGCTGTGCCGCACCGAAGGCATCATCCCGGCGCTGGAATCCAGCCACGCGGTCGCGCATGCCATCAAGCTCGCCCCGACGCTTGGGCAGGACAAGGTGCTGCTGGTCAACCTCAGCGGCCGGGGCGACAAGGACATCGGCACCGTGGCCGACCTGTCTGGTGCTGCCTATTTCGACCGACCTTCGCAAGCGGGCGAGATGGTCAAGGGAGGTGCGCAATGAGCCGCATCGCCACCACTTTCGACCAGCTCAAGGCCGCCGGCCGCAAGGCGCTGATCCCCTTCGTCACCGCGGGTGATCCGTACCCGAGTGCAACAGTCGATCTGCTGCTGGCCATGGCCGAGGCCGGCGCCGACGTCATCGAGCTGGGCGTGCCGTTTTCCGACCCGATGGCCGATGGCCCCGTCATCCAGCGCGCCGGTGAACGCGCCTTGAAGAACGGTATCGGCCTGCGCAAGGTGCTTGGCTTCGTGCGCGAGTTCCGTGCTCGTAACAACAAGACACCGCTGGTGCTGATGGGCTACGCCAACCCGGTCGAACGCTATGGCCTGGACGCCTTCGTGGCCGACGCCAAGGACGCCGGCGTGGACGGTGTGTTGATCGTCGACTACCCGCCCGAGGAATGCGAGGAGTTCGCTGCCAAGCTGCGCGCTGCCGACATGGATGCGATCTTCCTGCTCGCCCCCACGTCCACCGAGGCGCGCATGGCCCAGGTCGGCAAGCTGGCCAGCGGCTACGTGTATTACGTGTCGCTCAAGGGTGTGACCGGCGCCGGCCACCTGAACACAGCGGCCGTGGCCGAGGCTGTGCCGCGCATCCGCCAGCACGTCAGCGTGCCGGTGGGCGTTGGTTTTGGCATCCGCGACGGCGCGACGGCACGGGCCGTTGCCGACGTTTCCGACGCGGTCGTCATCGGCTCCAAGCTGGTCGAGCTGCTGGAGCGCCAGCCAGCCGATAATGTCGCCCTGACCAGCGCGGCGTTCATCCAAGACATCCGTGCCGCACTCGACAAGAGGAACTGACATGAGTTGGATCGACAAACTGCTCCCGCCCAAGATCCAGCAGGGCGACCTCGCCGACCGGCGCACGGTGCCTGAGGGCCTGTGGATCAAGTGCCCGAGCTGCGAGACGGTGCTCTACAAGACCGACCTCGAGCAGAACATCAACGTCTGCCCCAAGTGCTCGCACCACCATCGCATCGGCGCCCGTGCGCGCCTGGACGCCTTCCTCGACGGTGAAGGCCGCTACGAGATCGGCCAGGAAGTGCTGCCGGTCGACGCGCTGAAGTTCAAGGACAGCAAGAAGTACCCCGACCGCCTGAAGGAAGCGCTGGAGAACACCGGCGAGACTGACGCGCTGATCGTCATGGGCGGCGCCATCATGAGCGTGCCGGTCGTGACCGCCTGCTTCGAGTTCGACTTCATGGGCGGCTCCATGGGCTCGGTGGTCGGCGAGCGCTTCGTGCGTGGCGTCGAGACCGCCATCGAGCAGAAGACGCCCTTCATCTGCTTCACCGCCACCGGCGGCGCACGCATGCAGGAGGGTCTGCTGAGCCTGATGCAGATGGCCAAGACCAACGCCTCGCTGACGCGACTGGCCAAGGCCAAGTTGCCCTATATCAGCGTGCTGACCGACCCGACCATGGGCGGCGTGTCTGCCAGCTTCGCCTTCGTGGGCGACATCGTGCTGGCCGAGCCCAAGGCGCTGATCGGCTTCGCCGGCCCGCGCGTCATCGAGAACACCGTGCGTGAGAAGCTGCCCGCCGGCTTCCAGCGTGCCGAGTTCCTGATGGAGAAGGGTGCCATCGACATGATCGTGGACCGCCGCCAGCTGCGCGAGACGATTGCGCGCCAACTGGCCATGCTGCAACGCCAGAGCGCGGACGCCGTCGCCTGAACGCCGCCCGCAGGGTCCCAAGCCAGGCMCCGTGCCTGGCTTTTGTTTTTTGTTTCGCCATGACGCTTGACCATGACGCTCGATGAATGGCTCGCTCACTGCGAGCGCCTGCACCCCAAGTCCATCGACATGACGCTGGACCGCGTCGCGACCGTGCGCGAGCGGCTGGGCATTGCCTTCGACTGCCCGACCATCGTCGTGGCCGGCACCAACGGCAAGGGCTCGACCTGCGCGATGCTGGAGTCCATCGCGCTGCACGCCGGCTACCGCGTCGGCCTCTACATCAAGCCCCATCTCGTGCACTTCCAGGAGCGCTGCCGTGTGGGTGGCGCACCGGTGGCGGCCGAGTCGCTGGAGCCGCACTTCGAGGCCGTCGAGGCCGCCCGAGGCAACATCACGCTGACCTATTTTGAGTTCACGACGCTGGCCATCATGCGGCGTCTGCAGCATGAGCCGCTGGACCTGGTACTCCTCGAAGTCGGCCTGGGCGGGCGGCTGGATGCGGTCAACGTCATCGACGCCGACTGCGCCGTCATCACGAGCATCGATCTGGACCACACCGAGTTCCTCGGCAGCGACCGTGACAGCGTGGGCCGCGAGAAGGCCGGCATCATGCGCACGGGCCGGCCCGTCGTCGTCAGCGACCCGATGCCGCCGGCCTCGCTGGCGGAGCGGGCCCTGGAGATCGGCGCCGACCTGCGCCAGCTGGGCCGCGACTTCACCTTCAGCGGTGACCGCACGCAATGGCAATGGGCCGGGCGAGCCAAGCGCTTCTCCGGCATGGCCTATCCGGCGCTGCGCGGCGTCAACCAGCTGCTGAACGCTTCCGGCGTGCTGGCCGCCTTCGAGGCGCTGGCCGACCGGCTGCCCATCAGCGCCCAGGCTGTGCGCACCGGCTTGGCCTTGGTCGAGCTGCCCGGTCGCTTCCAGGTGCTGGCCGGCCAGCCGGCCGTCGTGCTCGACGTCGCCCACAATCCGCACGCCGTCGCGGCGCTGGCCCAGAACCTGGACCAGATGGGCTTTTTCCCGCGCACCCATGCCGTTTTTGGGGCGATGGCGGACAAGGACCTGGCGGGCATCCTGGCCAGGATCGCGCCGCTGGTGGACGTCTGGCATTTCACCGACCTGGCCATTCCCCGCGCCGCCAAGGCCGAGCAGCTCGAAGCGGCCTTTCTCGCTGCCGGGCTGAAGACGCCGCCCGATGTCGCGACGCACACCCATGCCAACCCGCTGGACGCCCTGCATGCAGCGGCGGCCGGGGCGACCACGGCCGATAGAATCCTCGTCTTCGGTTCCTTCTACACCGTGGGCGGGGTGCTTCAACAGGGCCTGCCGCGCGTGACGGCTGGTGCTACCGCACCCCAGCCCCCCACCTTCCACTGACGCCAGACGCTGCCGATGGGCCTGTTTTCCTTTCTCAAGCGCGATGACACCGCCGCCGCGGTGCCGCCCAAAAAGTCGGCCAAGTCCGGCGCCAAGGCGGCCGACGACGTGCAGCAGCTGCGCTTGCGCGCCCGCCGCCGCCTTATCGGCGCGGCCGTGCTGGTGGCGGCCGGTGTGGTCGGCTTCCCTCTGATCTTCGAAACCCAGCCGCGGCCGATTCCCGTCGACTTGCCTATCGACATCCCCCGCAAGGACACCGCGCCGCCGCTGGCCGTGCCGACTCGCGAGCCGCTGACCCAGGCCGATACGGCTGCCGCGCCCGAAATCACGCCCCCGCCCGCCGTGGCCCCTGCTGTCGTGCCTGCGGAAGCCAAGCCGGCCGAAAAGCCCGCTGAGAAGCCGCCGGTCAGACTTGCCGAAAAGCCTGCTGAAAAACCGGCCGAGAAGCCCGCAGATAAGCCGGCCGACAAGCCCAAGGCCCATGGCGGCGACGGTGCGCGTGCCCAGGCCTTGCTGGAAGGCAAGGAGGCCTCGGCCAGCATGCCAACTGCGTCTGCCGCGCGCTTCATCGTGCAGGTAGGTGCCTACGGTGAGAACAAGACCGCGCAGGACGTACGCAGCAAGGTCGAGAAGCTCGGCCTCAAGACCTATGCCCAGGCCGTGGACACGGCCGATGGTCGCCGCGTGCGCGTGCGCCTGGGGCCGTTTGCAAGCCGCGACGAGGCCGAGCGCGCCGCGTCCAAGCTCAAGGGCGCGGGCCTGCCCGGCGCCATCCTGACGCTGTAGCCCGCCATGGACGTCGCGCTCAGCTGGGTCGACCTCGCGTTCGCGGCAGTGCTGCTGATCTCGATCGGCATCGGCCTGTGGCGCGGCCTGATCTTCGAGGTCATGTCACTCGCCGGCTGGGTGGTCGCCTATTTCGCCGCGTCGCCGCTGGCGCCTGTCGTCGAGGATCTGCTGCCTGCCTCCATGACCAGCAAGTTCGGCCCTGCCGCCCTGCATGTTGTCGCGCTGGCGATCGCCTTCTTTTTCGTGCTGATCGTCTGGAGCCTGGCCTCGCGCCTGGTCAAGACGCTGATTCACGCCACGCCGCTGTCCATCGTGGACCGCCTGGGTGGCGCCGGTTTTGGTGCGCTGCGTGGTGTCTTCATCGCACTGTTGCTTGTGCTCGTCATTGGCGCTTCGCCCCTGGCGGAGTCAAGCACCTGGCGGGCCTCGCGTGCCGCACCCGTGCTCAGTGATGTGCTGCTCGACGTGGCGCCCTTGCTGCCCGAACCACTTGCCCGATTTGTTTCCCGCTCGATGACCCCATCTGAAGCGGAATCGACCAATTAAGGACCCTCGCCATGTGCGGCATCGTCGGCGCTCTCGCTGCCTCCCCCGTCAACCAGCTCCTGTATGACGCGTTGCTGCTGCTGCAGCACCGCGGCCAGGACGCCGCCGGCATCGTCACCATGCAGGGCAACAAGTGCTTCATGCACAAGGCGCGCGGCATGGTGCGTGATGTCTTCCGCACCCGCAACATGCGCGCGCTGCCGGGCAGCATCGGCCTGGGCCAAGTGCGCTACCCGACAGCCGGCAATGCCTACAGCGAGGAAGAGGCGCAGCCCTTCTACGTGAACGCGCCTTTCGGCATCGTGCTGGTGCACAACGGCAACCTGACCAATGCGCATGCACTGAAGGACGAGCTCTTCGACATCGACCGTCGCCACATCAACACCGAGAGCGACACCGAGGTGCTGATCAACGTGCTGGCGCACGAGCTGGAGCTGGCCGCGCGCGACCTGCCACTGACGCCCAAGGAGATCTTCTCCGCCGTGCGTGCGGTGCAAAAGCGCATCAAGGGCAGCTACGCCGTCATCGCGCTGATCGCCGGCCAGGGCCTGCTGGCTTTCCGCGACCCCTTCGGCATCCGCCCGCTGTGCTTCGGCCGCTCGGCCAACGGCGAGGTCATGGTGGCCAGCGAAAGCGTCGCGCTGGAAGGCACCGGCCACCAGCTGGAGCGCGACGTAGCGCCCGGCGAGGCCCTCTTCATCGACATGACCGGCAAGCTGCACACCGAGCAGTGCAATGACAACCCGACGCTGAACCCCTGCATGTTCGAGTTCGTCTACCTGGCCCGCCCGGACTCGGTGATGGACGGCATCTCGGTCTACCAGGCGCGGCTGAACATGGGCGAGACGCTGGCCCAGCGGGTCATTTCCACCATGCCGCCCAACGAGATCGACGTCGTCATCCCGATTCCGGAAAGCAGCCGCCCCTCGGCCATGCAACTGGCCCACCGCATCGGCAAGCCCTATCGCGAGGGCTTCGTGAAGAACCGCTATGTCGGCCGCACCTTCATCATGCCGGGGCAGGGCGCGCGCAAGAAGTCGGTGCGCCAGAAGCTCAATGCCATCGGCGTCGAGTTCAAGGACCGCAATGTGCTGCTGGTGGATGACTCCATCGTGCGCGGCACCACGTCCAAGGAGATCGTGCAGATGGCCCGCGAGGCCGGTGCGCGCAAGGTCTACCTGGCCTCCGCCGCGCCGCCGGTGCGCTATCCCAACGTCTACGGCATCGACATGCCGACGACCGAGGAACTGATCGCACACAACCGCTCCGTCGAGGAGATCCGCCAATACATCGGCGCCGATGCGCTGATCTACCAGGACGTGGATGCTATGAAGCGCGTCGTCGCCGCGCTGCGCCCGGGCCTCGCCGGCTTCGAGGCAAGCTGCTTCGACGGCCACTACGTGACCGGTGACGTGAGTCTCGAAGACTTCGCCACGCTGCGCGCGCAACGCACCAGCCAGCCCAGCGAGGAAGACGCCGACGCACGTGGCCGCCTGGCGCTGCAAAGCGACAGTGAGCAATAGGGGCTGAACGCATGAGCGACCCCGCTCGCCGCACCTTGCCCGAGGGCCTGCGCCCGGAGACACTGGCCGTGCGCACGGCGCTGGCGCCTAGCCAGCATGGCGAGAACTCCGAAGCGCTGTTCCTGACCACGGCCTACGTCCAGCCCGACGCGGAAACCTCGGCGCGCAAGTTCTCCAACTCCGAGGACTTCACCTACTCGCGCACCAGCAACCCGACCGTGCGCAGCCTGGAGGCGCGCCTGGCTGCGCTGGAGGGTACCGAGGCGGCGATCGCTACGTCCACTGGCATGAGCGCCATCCTGCTGCTCGGCATGGGCGTGTTGAAGGCCGGCGATCACGTCGTCTGCTCGCGCTCCGTGTTCGGCTCGACCATCAACCTGTTCGCCAAGGAATTCGCGAAGTTCGGTGTCGAGACCAGCTTTGTCTCGCAGACTGACCTCGCCGAATGGCGTGCAGCCGTCAAGGCGGCAACGAAACTGCTCTTCGCCGAGACGCCGACCAACCCGCTGACCGAGGTCTGCGACATCCGCGCCTTGGCGGACATTGCCCACGGAGCCGGCGCCATCCTGGCGGTCGACAACACCTACTCGACGCCAGCGCTGCAGCGCCCCACCGAGATGGGTGCCGACATCGTCATGCATTCGGCCACCAAGTACATGGATGGCCAGGGTCGCGTGATGGCCGGCGCGCTGTGTGGCTCCAGCAAGTTGATCCGCGATGTCTTCGGCCCGGTGCTGCGTACCGTCGGCATGACGCTGGCGCCTTTCAACGCCTGGGTCGTGCTCAAGGGCTTGGAGACGCTGTCGCTGCGCATGAAGGCCCAGAGCGAGCAGGCCCTGGCCGTTGCGCGCTGGCTGGAGGCGCAGCCGGAGGTGGACCATGTCTACTACCCATCGCTCGCATCCCATCCTCAGCATGACCTGGCCATGCGCCAGCAAAGCGGGCAGGGCGGGGCGGTGCTGTCCTTCGACCTGCGCGCCGATACCTCTGAAGCTGCACGTGCAGCAGCTTTCCACGTCATTGACAGCACGCGCGTGCTGTCCATCGCCACCAATCTCGGCGATACGAAATCCATCATCACTCACCCCGCGACGACCTCGCACGGCCGCCTGACCGAGGACCAGCGTCAAGCCGCCGGCATCGGGCAGGGGCTGATCCGCCTGGCCGTTGGCCTCGAGCATGTAGACGACATCACTGACGATCTGCTGCGTGGCCTTTCCACTTTGAAAATCCGATGAGCTCCACTTTCGACAAGGTCCGCACGCGCATCGCACCGTCGCCGACCGGCTTTCTGCACCTGGGCACGGCCCGCACCGCCCTTTTTTCCTGGGCCTATGCCCGGCACCACGGCGGCGAGTTCGTGCTGCGCATCGAGGACACGGATGTGGCCCGCTCCACGCAGGACTCGGTCGACCAGATCATTGCGGCGATGAACTGGCTCGGCCTGAACTACGACGAGGGTCCGATCTACCAGATGCAGCGCCTGGACCGCTATCAGGCCGTCGTCGAACAGTTGATCAGCGAGGGCAAGGCCTACCGCTGCTATGCGACGCCCGAGGAACTGGACGCGATGAAGGAGGCTCAGCAGGCCCGCGGCGAGAAGAAGCTCTACGACCGCCGCTGGCGCCCCGAGCCGGGCAAGGTGCTGCCCGCCCCGCCGGAGGGTGTGAAGCCCGTCATCCGCTTCGCCAACCCCGTCGACGGCGACGTGACCTGGGACGACCTGGTCAAGGGCACGATCACGATCAACAACCGCGAGATCGACGACCTCATCATCGTGCGCACCGACGGTGTGCCGACCTACAACTTCGCCGTCGTTGTCGATGACTGGGACATGCGCATCAGCCACGTCTTTCGCGGCGACGAGCACATCAACAACACGCCCTGGCAAATCAACATCTTCAATGCGCTGGGCGCACCGCTGCCGCAGTTTGGACACCTGCCCATCATCCTGGGTGACGATGGCCAGAAGTTGTCCAAGCGCCGCGGCGCTGTAAGCGTGACGGCCTATGCCGACGGTGGCTATCTGCCCGAGGCCATGCTGAATTACCTGGCCCGCCTGGGCTGGAGCCATGGCGACGATGAGTTGTTCACGGCCGAGCAGATGGTGGCGTGGTTCGATGGCTCGCATCTGTCCAAGAGCCCCGCGCAGTGGGACCCGGCCAAGCTGGACTGGGTCAACGGCCATTACCTGAAGCAGATCGATGAGGGCCGGCTGGCTGATCTTGTCGTCACGCAACTCAAGGCCAAGGGTATTCAAGCCACGGCAGAGCAGGTCCAGCCCAAGGTCGGTCTGTTCAAGGATCGCTGCGCGACGGCCGCCGCACTGGCCGATTGGCTCGCGATGTATTTCGCGCCCGTCATGCCATCGGTCGAGGATCTTGCGGCTTACATCACCGATGCCGTGCGCCCGGCACTGGCTGTGCTGGCAGAACGACTGTCGGCCATGACCGACTGGAACAAGGCCGGCATCCAGCAGGCCTTGAAGGAAACCCTTGCGGCCACCGGACTGAAGATGCCGCAGTTGGCGGTACCGGTGCGCGTGCTGGTGTGCGGGCGTTCTCAGACCCCGAGTGTGGATGCCGTGCTGGAGCACTTCGACAAGAAAAAAGTCCTCGAACGCTTGCATTCCATTTGAATTTCGTCATATACTCTTGGTCTCGCTTGAACAGCGCTGTTAACGAAGAGACTGACAACAGTCAACTCGAAAACACGGGGGTATAGCTCAGCTGGGAGAGCGCTTGCATGGCATGCAAGAGGTCAGCGGTTCGATCCCGCTTACCTCCACCAAAAAGGCCTTGGCTTATTGGATGGCGCGCGGTTCAAGTTGCGAAGGTTTCGTCCCCTTCGTCTAGAGGCCTAGGACACCACCCTTTCACGGTGATTACAGGGGTTCGAATCCCCTAGGGGACGCCAAGTTTGATGAGCTTGGATATTGTCGAAGGACGGTATCGAATTCATCCCACGCGGAGTGGTAGTTCAGTTGGTTAGAATACCGGCCTGTCACGCCGGGGGTCGCGGGTTCGAGCCCCGTCCACTCCGCCAAGGATTCCATCGGGTCCACCCGATAAAAGAACGGCCAATTTATTGGCCGTTTGCTTTTTGCGACCGGTTTATACCGGGGGTATAGCTCAGCTGGGAGAGCGCTTGCATGGCATGCAAGAGGTCAGCGGTTCGATCCCGCTTACCTCCACCAAATACTCTTGTGGTTTTTGTGTGGCACGCAGTTTGTTTAAAAAGTTCTGTCCCCTTCGTCTAGAGGCCTAGGACACCACCCTTTCACGGTGATTACAGGGGTTCGAATCCCCTAGGGGACGCCAATATTGGCAATCTCGTCGTATGATGGGAATGCGATTGGCAATCCCGTCGCAAGACGGGCAAGTTTGATGAGCTTGGATATTGTCGAAAGACGGTATCGAATTCATCCCACGCGGAGTGGTAGTTCAGTTGGTTAGAATACCGGCCTGTCACGCCGGGGGTCGCGGGTTCGAGCCCCGTCCACTCCGCCAAAAACAGCAATGCCCCGAAACCATAGGTTTCGGGGCATTTTTACTTGGCTGCTTAGGAGACGAGGCCGCGGGCCGGGGCGGGCGCTGTGCCAGCGTCGTCATTCCCGCCGGTGCCATGAATCTGTGGGCTGGCTGGGCCGGCAGGGCGCTGTTCAGCCGGCGCGGCCCGTGGGGCTTCGGCGGGACCGCGCTTGCCACTGACAACGAGGCGAGCGAGCTTGACAACCTCACTGGCTTTTGCCGGCATGCCGCCGATCAGCAATCCGAGCGTCAAGCTCAAGCACCACCATCCCTGTTTCACTCTTGGCATCTCCGGCTCCAGCCTTGCTCATCGGCAGGGCGCAGACTGAAGTGTTGAGCAAGGTCGGACAGCGGGCCACCTTGACGCGACGAACTGCGCTTTCTGTGGGCTGAACTGCGACTGAATGTCGATCAGTCATGAGCCAGAAAAGCAAAACGGGCCCAGTGGGCCCGTTCATACTTTGGCGGAGAGGGCGGGATTCGAACCCGCGGTGGGTATTAGCCCACACACGCTTTCCAGGCGTGCGACTTAAACCGCTCATCCACCTCTCCTGCAAGCCAACAATCATAACCTATTGCGTGCTCACGAAGGCGACATTCCGTCAGTTGCTGCTGCGCCAGTCCAGGGCGCCGCGCCAGTCGAGCTGGTGCACGACATTGTTGAGGTGCAGCATGCGCCGCGAACGCGCCAGCTCATGCCCGTGGCCGTCAATCAGCGCGACGTTGCACAAGATGTTCATCGGGTCGAACAGCGCCACGACGTCAGGCTGGATCTCCGTCCATTCCCATGCAATCTGGATGGCTTCGCCATCGGCCAGTGCAGCCCACACTTCCTGGCCACATCGCAGCCCGGAACGTGCATCGTGCACTCTGACACTGCTTCCGATTTGACGCAGGTCGTCTGTCACTTTTTCAAACTCGTTTACAGTCTTGACGACCGTCTCGCAGGCCATCAGTTGCCAGGCTGCCATCTGCATTCGGATCTCCCGTCATTTGGATGGTTTGCAGTTTGCGTTCGTCGAGGCCGCACTGCGCCTACCAACCCTAGTAGCGCATGAACCTCCAGCGGTACGAACAAGTCAGTCAAGCAGCAGATCTCACGTCTTTTCGACAGGGGCTGATCGCCTTCGCGAATGACCTAGATTTCGGTCTGGTCGTTGGCGTGCTGGCCATCGAGCACCGTGGGCCGGGTGCGAAGACTGAGTACGTCGCCGTAGGCAACACGCCTGAGGCTTTCTTGGAGATTTCCAGGGACAACAGCTACGCGCAACGCGACCCCGTGCATCAACGTTTGGCGAGCCTGACCAAACCGCTGATTTACGACCAGGCTTTCTACGTGGACGCCGGTGCAGGCGAGTTGTGGGAGATGTATGCACCGTTCGGCTACCGGACCGGTGTTGCCGTAGGTGTCCAAATGCCTGGCTACCGCCGGTTGCTTCTCGGGCTCGATCGGGACGCACCCTTGCCCAAAGATCCGATCAAGCTGAATCGGATGATCGCGGACTTGCAATTGCTCGCCGTTCATGCACAGGACGCTGCAGGGCGGCTGCTTGTGTCCAAGAGATCGGCACAACCTGCGGTGCAGCTTCCGTCACGACAGCTTGAGATCCTGAAGCTGACGATGGAGGGCAAGAGCGCCTGGGTTGTCGGGAGCCTGCTAGGCATCAGCGAGAACACGGTGAACTACCACATGAAGCAACTGTTCAAGCTGCTCGACGTGTCCACCAAGCACCAAGCCGTGCTGAAGGCGATGGAGCTGGGGCTGCTCTGACCGGCTACCGGCCCTACCAGGGTTTGTAGTTCTCTGTTGTCTGCCCGTCCTACACACTGCGCGCCATCTCAACGCTGCTAGCCGGACGGTGCAAATGGAAAAAGTTTCTTTCTGGGAAGTTCTCGCAGAACTGCTCGGCTTCCCGATTACGGGTAATTGATCCCGATCCTCTGAGCAGATCTTAGGAAAAGCGACACCTCCATCGCTTTCGTTCGGCGCCCCCCGAACGTCTTGCGCCCGCGACTGCCCTTGTTCAGGGCCCTCGCGGGCTTTTTTGTTCTGGGCCTCAGGCCTTTGCGCCGCCTTTGAACAACGCCATGGCGGTGCCGATCAAACCAGCGACTTCCGTCATATTGCCCGGCACGATCATCGTGTTGTTCTTCTGAGCGAGCTGGGCATAGGCGTCGACAGCCTTCTCGGCGACCTTCAGCTGCACAGCCTGATCACCGCCCGGCTGCTGGATGGCCGCTGCGATCTTGCGGATGGCGTCCGAAGTCGCGTCCGCCACAGCGGTGATCGCTGCGGCCTGGCCCTGTGCCTGGTTGATCTCGGCCTGCTTCTCACCCTCCGAGCGTGCAATGGCCGCCTCACGTTCGCCGGTCGCGATATTGATCTGCTCCTGGCGCCGGCCTTCTGACGCCGCAATCAGCGCGCGTTTCTCGCGCTCCGCCGTGATCTGAGCCTGCATGGAATGCAGGATGGCTGGCGGCGGCGTCAGGTCCTTGATCTCGTAGCGCAGCACTTTGACGCCCCAGTTCAAGGCCGCCTCGTCCAGGGCCTCGACGACGGACGTGTTGATGACGGCGCGCTCCTCGAAGGTGCGGTCCAGCTCCATGCGGCCGATGACTGAGCGCAGCGTCGTTTGCGCCAATTGCGTGATGGCGACAACATAGTTGCTCGCGCCGTAGCTCGCCCGCATGGGGTCGGTGACCTGGAAGTAGAGGATGCCGTCAACCGTCAACTGGGTGTTGTCCTTGGTGATGCAGACCTGGCTGGGCACATCGAGCGCGATCTCCTTCAGTGAGTGCTTGTAGGCCAGCCGGTCGACGAAGGGCACGAGGAAGTTGAGCCCCGGTGTGAGCGTCCCGTGGTATTTGCCCAGGCGCTCCACCACCCAGGCGTTCTGCTGCGGGACGACCTTGATGGAGCGCGCCACGAAGATGGCCGCGATGACGAGGATGACGAGTGCGATTTGGAACCCCATGAGGCCTCCCGGTGTTGTTGGTTTGCAGGCTCAGCGATCGAGGAGCAGACAACTGCCTTCGACCGCGCGAATCACATGCCGGCCACTTTGGGCCGGCGGACTGCCGATAAAGCGTGCCTGCCAGGCAGCGCCGCGGTATTGCACCTTGGCCCGGCCGTCGGTTGACCAGGTCTCGACCTGGACGGATTGACCGATGTCGAGGTTGACATCTGGGTTGCTTGCAGCGGGAGCGGCTGCGGGCATGCGGCTGCGCCGCAGGTGCCAGCCCACGACCGCTGCGCCGCCCGTGACGGCGGCGGTCAGCACTTGTGCGGTCAAGCTCGCGCCGAGATGAGCCGCCAGCGCACCGGCGATGGCGCCCACGGCCAGCATCAGCAGATAGAAGGTGCCGCTGGCCAATTCGGCCGCGACGAGCGCTCCTGCAGCGATCCACCAGACGGTGGCCCAGTTCCATTCCATCTTGTCTCCCCAGGTAAGTGTTGTCGGGTCAGTTTATAGACTGCGCTGACGCGAGTGGGACATGCTGCGGCCCTACACTTCGCCGCTTCGTTTTTTGATGCCCGCCCGCTGGAGGCCGCCGATGATCCGTTTTCACTTTCCCATCGTCATCATCGATGAGGATTACCGCTCCGAGAACACCTCGGGCCTGGGCATCCGCGCGTTGGCCGAGGCCATCCAGAAGGAGGGCATGGAAGTCCTGGGCGTGACGAGCTACGGCGATCTGTCGCAGTTCGCCCAGCAGCAAAGCCGCGCCTCGGCATTCATCCTGTCCATTGACGACGAGGAATTCACCGCGGGGCCCGAGATGGACCCTGTCGTGCTGAATCTGCGCAAGTTCATCCAGGAGATCCGCAACCGCAACCCGGACATCCCCATCTACGTCTATGGCGAGACGCGCACCAGCCAGCATCTGCCTAACGACGTGTTGCGCGAACTGCATGGCTTCATCCACATGTTCGAGGACACGCCGGAGTTCGTAGCCCGCCACATCATCCGTGAGGCCAAGAGCTATCTCGATGGCCTGGCACCGCCGTTCTTCAAGGCGCTGATGGACTACGCCCAGGACGGCTCCTACTCCTGGCATTGCCCAGGCCACTCGGGCGGCGTCGCCTTCCTGAAGAGCCCGGTGGGGCAGATGTTTCACCAGTTCTTCGGCGAGAACATGCTGCGCGCTGACGTGTGCAACGCCGTTGAAGAGCTCGGCCAACTGCTGGATCACACCGGTCCGGTCGCGGCCAGCGAGAAGAACGCGGCGCGCATCTTCAACGCCGATCACTGCTTCTTCGTCACCAACGGTACGTCCACGTCCAACAAGATGGTCTGGCACCACACGGTGGCGCCCGGCGACGTCGTCGTCATCGACCGCAACTGCCACAAGAGCAATCTGCACGCCATCATCATGTGTGGCGCCATCCCCGTCTTCCTGACGCCGACGCGCAACCACTACGGCATCATCGGGCCCATTCCCGAGAGCGAGTTCAGTCCGGAGACCATCCGCGCCAAGATCGCCGCCAACCCGCTGCTGGCGCACATCGACGCTGCCACGGTCAAGCCCTCCATCGTCACGCTGACGCAGAGCACCTATGACGGCGTGCTCTACAACACCGAAACCATCAAGAAGAAGCTCGACGGCTACATCCCGACGCTGCACTTCGATGAGGCCTGGCTGCCGCATGCGGCCTTTCACGATTTCTACGGGCAGTTCCACGCGATGGGCAAGAACCGTCCGCGCCCGAAGGAAGCCATGGTCTACGCGACGCAATCCACGCACAAGCTGCTGGCTGGCATCTCGCAGGCCTCGCAGGTGCTCGTGCAGGATTCGCAAAGCGTCAAGCTGGACAAGCATCTCTTCAACGAGGCCTACCTGATGCATACGTCGACCTCGCCGCAATACTCGATCATCGCGAGCTGCGACGTGGCTGCGGCGATGATGGAGCCGCCCGGCGGTACGGCGCTCGTGGAGGAAAGCATCCGCGAGTCGCTGGACTTCCGCCGTGCCATGCGCAAGGTCGAGTCGGACTATGGCGACGACTGGTGGTTCAAGGTCTGGGGGCCGGACTTCCTGCGCGCGCAGGATGACCAGGGCAGCGAGCCCGTGTCGGCGGACTGGATGCTGCACGCCGACGAGGACTGGCATGGCTTCGGCGCGCTCGCCGAGGGCTTCAACATGCTGGACCCGATCAAGTCCACCATCATCACGCCCGGGCTGGACATGGAAGGGCGCTTTGCCACCACGGGCATCCCGGCCTCGGTCGTCACCAAGTTCCTCGTCGAGCATGGTGTCGTCGTCGAGAAGACGGGGCTGTATTCCTTCTTCATCATGTTCACCATCGGCATCACCAAGGGCCGCTGGAACACGCTGTTGACTGCGTTGCAGCAGTTCAAGGACGACTACGACAAGAACGCGCCGCTGTGGCGCATCCTGCCGGAGTTCTGCGCGAAGTTCCCGAAGTACGAGCGCATGGGCCTGCGCGACCTCTGCCAGTCCATTCACAGGGCCTATGCCGAAGGCGACATTGCACGCCTGACGACGGACATGTATCTGTCCAATCTGCAGCCGCTGATGACGCCGACGGAAGCCTATGCCCATATCGCACAGCGCAAGACCGAACGCGTCGGCATCGACGACCTGGAGGGGCGCATCACGACCTCGCTGCTGACGCCCTATCCGCCCGGCATCCCGCTGCTGATTCCTGGCGAGGGCTTCAACAAGAAGATCGTCGATTACCTGAAGTTCACGCGCAGCTTCAATGCGAAGTTTCCGGGCTTCGCGACCGACGTCCACGGCCTTGTCCATGAAGTGGACGAAGAGACCGGTCGCGGCCGGTATTACGTGGACTGCGTGAAGGCCTGATCAGGCCGCTGCGCCCATCCGCCGGCGCGGTTTCTCGTGGTACGCCAGGTCGCGACGCACGCCATGCCGCGACCTCACTTGATCACTCGCCGCCGGCGAGTGCGACATGGCTGAAGCCGCCATCGACATACATGATCTCGGCGCTGACGCCGGCGGCCAGGTCGGACAGCAGGAAGGCAGCGGCGTTGCCGACGTCCTCGATGGTCACGTTGCGCCGGATCGGCGCCGAGGCGGCGAACTGGCTCAGCAACTTGCCGAAGTCCTTGATGCCGGAGGCTGCCAGCGTCTTGATTGGGCCGGCAGAGATGCCGTTGACTCGCACGCCCTTGGCGCCGAGGTCGTGGGCCAGGTAGCGCACGCTGGCCTCCAGCGCCGCCTTGGCCATGCCCATGGTGTTGTAGTTGGGCACGTAGCGCTCGGCGCCCAGGTAGCTCAGTGTGAGCAGGGCGGCGCCGGGGCGCAGGCGCGGGGCGGCCAGCTTGGCCATGGCGGGGAAGCTGTAGGCCGAAATGTCGTGGGCGATGCGGAAGTTCTCGCGCGTCATGCCGTCCAGGAAATTGCCGGCAATCGCCTCGCGAGGCGCAAAGCCGATGGAATGGACGAAACCGTCGAACTCCGGCCAGACCTCGCCGAGCTGGTTGAACAACGCCTCCATCTGCTCGTCGCTGGTCACGTCACAGTCGTAAATGAGTTTGGAGCCGAATTCGGCAGCGAACTCGCTGATGCGGTCCTTGAAACGTTCGCCCTGATAGCTGAACGCCAACTCGGCACCTTCGCGGTGGCAGGCCCGGGCAATGCCGTAGGCGATGGAGCGGTTGGACAGCACGCCCGTGATCAGCAGCCGCTTGCCGGCGAGAAAGCCCATTCTTGTCTCCTGTGAGGTCTCAAACAGCCTCAGATTCTGGCACGCGCAGGGCGTAGCGGCTTGCCGGCATGGGACTTGCACAGTACAATCCGAGCTTCACCAGAAATGAGAGAACTCTGCAAAGAGTCTTTCAACGAGCCCCGGACGACATCCCCCGGGGCGCGATATCAGGTGAACGAGTGGGCGGATTCATCCAGCCCATTTTTTTTGCTTTTTCGATTTTCTTTCGACCGAAGACCGCACACCCCGAATGAGTTGGCAAACCGCTGTGGAAACGACCGTGACCGGACTCGGTTACGAACTCGTGGACTGCGAACGCAGTGCCAGTGGTGGAACGCTGCGCGTGACGATTGACAGGCTGAACGCTGGGGCGGATGCCGGCGAGCTGATCGATGTGGATGACTGCGAAAAGGTCACCCGACAGCTGCAGTATGTGCTCGAGGTCGAGGGTTTGGAATATTCCCGGCTCGAAGTGTCTTCACCGGGTCTGGATCGGCCGTTAAAAAAGGCCGCGCATTACGCGCGCTTTGTCGGCCAGGAAATCGATATCACGCTCAAAGCGCCTTTCCAGGGCCGCAAGAAGTACCGCGGCGTGGTCAGCGCGCAGCCGGATGCGGCGGACGACCAAGCCTGGCGCCTGGTGTTCGACGACGGCGAGGCCGATCAGGCGCTTGATTTCACGCTCGACGAGGTGCGCGAGGCACGCCTCGTGCCGTCGTTCAGCTTCAAGGGTCGTGGCGGCGAACCGGCGCCTGACCGCAAGCCCGGCCAGCGTGGTGTCATCAAGCCGAAAAAAGCAGCACTCAAGAAACAAGCGGGCGCGCCCAGTGATGCGGCGCCCGGCCAAGACAAGGTTGACGGAGGTCTCAAGCAATGAACCGCGAAATGTTGATGCTGGTGGACGCGATCTCGCGCGAGAAGAGCGTGGAGCGCGATGTCGTGTTCGGTGCGGTGGAAGCCGCGCTGGCCTCGGCCACCAAGAAGATTTACGGCGCTGAGGCCGACATCCGCGTCAGTGTGGATCGCGAATCGGGTGAGTACGAGACCTTCCGCCGCTGGCATGTCGTGCCCAACGAGGCCGGTCTGCAGAACGCCGACGCCGAAATCCTGCTGTTTGAAGCCCAGGAACAGATCTCCGACATCGAGGTGGACGACCACATCGAAGAACCCGTCGAGTCCCTGCCCATCGGCCGCATCGGCGCACAGGCCGCCAAGCAGGTCATCCTGCAGAAGATCCGTGACGCCGAGCGCGAGCAGCTGCTCAACGACTTCATGTCGCGCGGCGAGAAGATCTTCGTCGGCACGGTCAAGCGCCTGGACAAGGGCGACATCATTGTCGAAAGCGGTCGCGTCGAAGGGCGCCTGAAGCGCAGCGAAATGATCTCGAAAGAGAACCTGCGCACCGGTGACCGCGTGCGCGCCGTCATCCTCGGTGTGGACCCGACCCAGCGCGGCCCGCAAATCATGCTTTCGCGCTCCAGCCCTGAGTTCATGAAGGAACTCTTCGCCCAGGAAGTGCCGGAAATCGAACAAGGCCTGCTGGAGATCAAGAGCTGCGCCCGCGACAGCGGTTCGCGCGCCAAGATCGCCGTCATCAGCCATGACCGCCGTGTCGACCCCATCGGCACCTGCGTCGGTGTGCGCGGTTCGCGCGTCAACGGCGTGACGACCGAACTTGCTGGCGAGCGCGTCGACATCGTGCTGTGGAGCGAAGACCCGGCCCAGTTCGTCATCGGCGCGCTGGCCCCGGCCAATGTGCAATCCATCGTCGTGGATGAAGAGCGCCATGCCATGGATGTCGTCGTTGACGAGGAAAACCTCGCCATCGCCATCGGCCGTGGCGGCCAGAACGTGCGCCTGGCGTCCGAGCTGACCGGCTGGCGCATCAACATCATGTCGGCCGAGGAATCGGCTGCCAAGCACGAGGTCGAGGCCGAGAGCGTTCGCAAGCTCTTCGTCGAGAAGCTCGACGTCGACGCCGAAGTCGCCGACATCCTGATCGCCGAAGGCTTCACCAGCCTGGAAGAAGTCGCCTACGTGCCGATGCAGGAAATGCTCGAGATCGAGGCCTTTGACGAGGACACCGTCAACGAGCTGCGCACCCGTGCCAAGGATGCCCTGCTGACGATGGAAATCGCCCGCGAAGAGAAGGTCGAAGAGGTCTCGCAGGACTTGCGCGATCTCGAAGGCGTGACCCCTGAACTGTTGAGCAAGCTGGCTGAAGGCGGCATCAACACCCGTGACGATCTGGCCGACCTGGCTGTCGACGAACTGGTCGAGCTGACCAGCCAAGACGAGGCCGCTGCGCGCGCGCTGATCATGAAGGCCCGCGAACACTGGTTCAACGCCTGATCAACACACGCCGCGCCGCACCGAAAGTAATTTGAAGGATCCCCACATGGCCGTGACTACCGTCGCCCAATTCGCCGCCGAGCTGAGCAAGCCGGCGGGCACGCTGCTGGAGCAGCTGCATGCCGCGGGCGTCAAGAAGTCTTCCGTCGACGACTCGCTGAGCGAGAACGACAAGGAACGCCTGCTCGACCACCTGCGCTCTTCCCACGGCACTGCCGGTGCGGATCGCAAGAAGATCACGCTCGTCAAGAAGTCGACCACCGAGATCAAGCAAGCCGATGCCAGTGGCAAGGCCCGCACGATCCAGGTCCAGGTCAAGAAGACCCGCACCTTCGTCAAGCGTGACGACGAGGTCGCTGCCGGCCCCGACGACGCCGAACTGGTGCGCCGCGAGGAAGAAGCCCAGGCCCAAGCCACCGCGCTGCGTGCCCAGGAAGAGGAACTCGCCGCCAAGGTGAAGGCTCGCGAGGACGCCGAGCGCGCCGCGCGTGAAGCTGCCGAGGCGCGCCGCGCCGAGGAGCAGGCTGCCGCCGAAGCCGCCGCCAAGGCCGCTGCCGAAGCTGCCGCTGCAGCTGCCGCCGCCAAGCCGGAGGTCACGCCCGTCGAGCAGGCCGAGGCCCGCCAGCGCAATGCCGCTGCTGCCGCCGCCGAAGCTGCCGCGATCAACAAGGCCGCCTCCAAGCGCGGTGCCAAGGCCGCCGCGCCTGCGCCCGAGCCTGAAGTCGTTGCGCCGCCGCCGCCCGCACCTGCGCCTGAAGTCGTCGCCCCGCCACCGCCCGCGCCCGAAGTGGCCAAGCCGGCGCTGCGCGTCGTCAAGGCCGTCGATGCCGCTGCCGAAGAGAAGCAGAAGCAGGACGACCTGGCCCGCCGCCGCAAGGCCGCCGAGGACGAGGCCGCCAAGATCCGCGCGATGATGAATGCACCCAAAAAGGTGCTGGTCGCGAAGAAGCCCGAAGAGCCCAAGCCGGCCGAAGCCGCCGCGGGCATCAAGGGCACCATCCACAAGAAGGCCGGCACGCCGGGCGCAGCACCTGCTGCAGCCGGCGCAGGCGCCGGCAAGCCGGGCGACAAGAAGTCGGTCAAGTCCGAGAAGCTGTCATCCAGCTGGGCCGATGACGCCGCCAAGAAGCGTGGCCTCAAGACCATCGGCGCCGGCCCCGCCGGCGCGAACCGCCCGGGTGGCGGCGGCAACTGGCGTGCTCCGGCGCGCGGAGGTGCCGGTGGCCGTCGTGGCGGCAATGACCGTGGTGGCAATGGCCAAGGCAACTTCCAGGCACCTGCAGAGATGCAGATCCAAGAGGTGCACGTCCCCGAGACGATCTCGGTGGCCGACCTCGCCCACAAGATGTCGGTCAAGGCCGCCGAGGTCATCAAGCAATTGATGAAGCTGGGCCAGATGGTCACCATCAACCAGCAGCTGGACCAAGAGACGGCCATGATCCTGGTCGAGGAAATGGGTCACAAGGCCTTCCCCGCCAAGCTGGACGATCCGGACGCCTTCCTGGAAGAAGAGGGCACCGCCGAGCAGGAGCACGAGTCGCTGTCGCGCGCCCCGGTCGTCACCGTCATGGGCCACGTCGACCACGGCAAGACCTCGCTGCTGGACTACATCCGCCGTGCCCGCGTCGCCGCAGGCGAGGCTGGTGGCATCACGCAGCACATCGGCGCTTATCACGTCGATACGCCGCGCGGCATGATCACCTTCCTGGACACCCCGGGTCACGCGGCCTTCACGGCGATGCGTGCCCGCGGTGCCAAGGCAACCGACATCGTCATCCTCGTTTGCGCGGCCGACGACGGCGTCATGCCCCAGACCAAGGAAGCCATCCACCACGCGAAGGCGGCTGGCGTGCCGATCGTGGTCGCGATGACCAAGATCGACAAGCCCGACGCCAACGTCGAGCGCGTGAAGAGCGAGCTCGTGGCCGAACAGGTCGTGCCGGAAGAATTCGGTGGCGAGTCGCCCTTCATCGGCGTGTCGTCCAAGACCGGCCAGGGCATTGACGACCTGCTGGAGCAAGTGCTGCTGCAGGCCGAAGTGCTGGAACTGAAGGCGCCGGTGGCCTCGATGGCCAAGGGCCTGGTCATCGAAGCCAAGCTGGACAAGGGCCGCGGCCCGGTTGCGACGGTGCTGGTGCAGAGCGGCACGCTCAAGCGCGGCGACGTCGTGCTGGCGGGCTCCACGTTCGGCCGCGTTCGCGCCATGCTGGACGAAGACGGCAAGGCCTGTACCGAGGCTGGCCCGTCCATCCCGGTCGAAATCCAGGGCCTGACCGAAGTGCCGCAAGCTGGCGATGAGTTCATGGTGCTGGGCGACGAACGCCGCGCCCGCGAGGTCGCGACCTTCCGTTCGGGCAAGTACCGCGACGTGAAACTGGCCAAGCAGCAGGCTGCCAAGCTGGAGAACATGTTCAGCGAGATGGGCGCCGGCGACGTGCAGACGCTGCCGCTGATCATCAAGAGCGACGTGCAGGGCTCGCAGGAAGCGCTGGCCGCTTCGCTGCTCAAGCTCAGCAACGCCGAGGTCAAGGTGCAGATCGTCCACGCGGCGGTCGGCGGCATCAGCGAGAGCGACATCAACCTCGCCATCGCCTCCAAGGCCGTCATCATCGGCTTCAACGTGCGGGCCGATGCCGGTGCGCGCAAGCTGGCCGAAGGCAACGCGGTCGATCTGCGTTACTACAGCATCATTTACGACGCTGTGGATGACGTGACCAAGGCGATGTCCGGCATGCTGGCGCCCGAGCAGCGCGAAGAAGCGCTGGGTACCGCCGAGATCCGCGTCGTGTTCGTCGCTTCCAAGATCGGCACGGTGGCCGGCTCCATGGTTACCAGCGGTTTGGTTCGCCGTGGCGCTCGCTTCCGACTGCTGCGCGAGAACACCGTCGTCTACACGGGCGAGGTGGACTCGGTGCGTCGCGAGAAGGACGACGTCCGCGAAGTCAAGGAAGGCTTCGAGTGCGGTATCAAGCTCAAGAACTACAGCGACATCAAGGAAGGTGATCAGCTCGAATTCTTCGAGATCAAGGAAGTGGCCCGCACGCTCTGACCTCCAATCCCGAGGGTTAACCCCGCCCCTCGGGGCGGGGTTTGTTCTTTGTTGGCTGTCCGCGCGTGAACCGCGCAAACAGCCTGATCAGGAAACCTGCCATGAGACACAAACGCGCCATCCCCAACCGAGCTTTCCGAGTCGCCGACCAGATCCAGCGTGATCTGGCGGAGCTGATCCGCGAGCTCAAGGATCCGCGCATCGGCATGGCGACGATCAATGCGATCGAGGTCACGCCCGACTACGCCCATGCCAAGGTGTTCTTCTCGGTACTGGTCGGTGACCCGAAGGAAACGCAGGAAGCGCTGAACGAGGCCGCGGGTTTCCTGCGCAACGGCCTGTTCAAGCGCCTGCAGATCCACACGGTGCCGACGCTGCACTTTCAGTTCGACCGCACCATCGAGCGTGCCGCCGAGATGAGTGCGCTGATCAACAGGGCCAACGCGACACGCGCAATAGAAGACGAGGAGCCGAATGACTGAGGCTGTCGTCACTGCGAGGCCTGCTCGGGTACGCATCCAGCGTCGCCCGCTGCATGGCGTGTTGTTGCTCGACAAGCCGCTGGGCTTGTCGAGCAACGACGCGTTGCAGAAAGCCAAGTGGCTGCTGCGCGCCGAGAAGGCCGGCCACACCGGCACGCTGGATCCCCTGGCGACGGGCTTGTTGCCGCTGTGCTTTGGCGCGGCCACCAAGTTCAGCCAGGTCAGCCTGGATGCCGACAAGCGCTATCTCGCAACCCTGGCGCTGGGCATCCGCACGACCACCGGCGACGCCGAAGGCGAGGTGCTGGAGCGCCGTGACGCCGACGGCATCACGCAAGCGCAGATCGCTGCCGCCTGTGCCGCCTTCACCGGCGAGATCGACCAGATGCCGCCGATGTACTCGGCGCTCAAGCACGAGGGCAAGGCGCTGTACGAATACGCCCGCGCCGGCATCGAGATCGAGCGCAAGAGCCGTCGCGTGACGATTCATGCCATCGACATCGTCAGCGTGCAGGCTGGTACCGTGACCCTCGATGTCCGTTGCACCAAAGGCACCTACATCCGCACGCTGGCCGAGGACATTGGCACTGCACTCGGTTGTGGCGCTTCACTTGCCGCACTGCGCCGCACGGGCTCCGGCAGCCTGACGCTGGACGGCAGCATCACGCTCAGCGGCCTGGAAGCCCTGCCCGAAGAACAACGCGCCGCGCTGCTGACCTCACCCGACCGCCTGCTGGCCGAAGCCCCCGAGCTTCGTCTGCCTGCCGACGAGGCCGCACGCTTCCTGTCTGGGCTGCGCCGTCGCGTGACGGCCGCCGACGCCGAGCGCGTGCGCGTCTACGGCCCCGAACCCCGCGCCTTCCTCGGCAGCGCCCACATCTCCTCTGGCGAACTGATCGCCGACCGCCTGTTGACCCCGCCGGAGGTCCAGGCTCTGCTTTCCGCCTGACCCGGTTTTCTTCCAAGCATCACCATGACCACCCCGATCCGCAACATTGCCATCATTGCCCACGTCGACCACGGCAAAACCACCATGGTCGACCAGCTCCTGCGCCAGAGCGGTACCTTCGCCGACCACGAAAAGGTCGTCGACACCGTCATGGACAGCAACGCCATCGAACGCGAGCGTGGCATCACCATCCTGGCCAAGAACTGCGCGGTGTCGTGGGGCGGCACGCACATCAACATCGTCGACACGCCCGGACACGCGGACTTCGGCGGCGAAGTCGAGCGCGCCCTGTCCATGGTCGATGGCGTGGTGCTGCTGATCGATGCCCAGGAAGGCCCGATGCCGCAGACGCGCTTCGTGACCAAGAAGGCGCTGGCGCTGGGTCTCAAGCCCATCGTCGTGGTCAACAAGGTCGACAAGCCGGGCGCCAAGCCCGACGCCGTCATCAATGCCGCTTTCGACCTGTTCGACAAGCTGGGCGCCACCGACGAGCAGCTCGACTTCCCGGTCGTCTACGCCTCCGGCATCAACGGCTGGACCTCGCTGACCGAAGGCGCGCCTGGCGAGCAGTGGGGCCCCGACATGTCGGCCCTGTTCGACACGGTGCTGAAGCACGTGCCCGCCCAGTCGGGTGATCCCGCTGCACCCCTGCAACTGCAGATCTCGGCGCTGGACTTCTCCACCTTCGTCGGCCGCATCGGCGTGGGCCGCATCAGCCAGGGCACCATCAAGACCGGCATGCAGGTCGTCGTGATGGAAGGTCCGGACGGCAAGGCCGTCAACGGCCGCATCAACCAGGTGTTGACCTTCCACGGCCTGGATCGCGTGCAGGTCACCGACGCCGGCCCGGGCAACATCGTGCTGATCAACGGCATCGAGGACATCGGCATCGGCGTGACCGTGACCGACCCGGCCAACCCGTCGCCGCTGCCCATGCTGAAGGTCGACGAGCCGACGCTGACGATGAACTTCTGCGTCAACACCAGCCCGCTGGCCGGCCGCGAAGGCAAGTTCGTCACCAGCCGCCAGATCTGGGACCGCCTGCAGAAGGAACTGCAGCACAACGTGGCTCTGCGCGTGAAGGAGACCGACGAAGACGGCATCTTCGAGGTCTGCGGCCGCGGTGAACTGCACCTGACCATCCTGCTGGAAAACATGCGCCGTGAAGGCTATGAGCTGGCCGTCTCCAAGCCGCGCGTGATGTTCAAGGACGTCGACGGCGAAAAGCAGGAGCCGATGGAGCTGGTGACCGCCGACGTGGAAGAAATCCACCAGGGCGGCGTCATGCAGGCGCTGGGCCTGCGCAAGGGCGAAATGCTCAACATGGAGCCGGACGGCCATGGCCGCGTGCGCCTGGAGTACCGCATCCCGGCCCGTGGCCTGATCGGCTTCAGCAACGAGTTCATGAACCTGACCCGCGGCTCGGGCCTGATCTCGTCGATCTTCGACGGCTACGAGGCCCACAAGGGTGACATCGGCGGCCGCAAGAACGGCGTACTGATCTCCATGGACGACGGCGAAATCTTCACCTACGCCCTGGGCAAGCTGGACGATCGCGGCCGCATGTTCGTCAAGCCCAACGACCCGGTCTACGAAGGCATGATCGTTGGCATCCACAACCGCGACAACGACCTGGTCGTCAACGCGACCCGCACCAAGCAGCTGACCAACTTCCGCGTCTCCGGCAAGGAAGATGCGATCAAGGTCACGCCGCCGATCGAGCTGACGCTGGAGTACGGCGTCGACTTCATCGACGACGACGAACTGGTCGAGATCACGCCCAAGAGCGTGCGGGTTCGCAAACGCTTCTTGTCCGAGAACGAGCGAAAGCGTGCTCAGCGGAGCTGACACGCTTTCGCTGGTGCGGCGCCTTGAGCTCCCCCCAGCCCCCCTCCAGGAGGGGGTTCTAGTCAGTTGATTGCCCGCGCCCCGAAAGGGGCGCTCTTCGTTGATGAGCCACCGGTCTGCTGTTTTGCTGATGCTGCTGGTCACGCTGATGTGGAGTTCGGCGGGCGTGGTCACGCGGCATCTAGATGCGGCGCGGGGCTTCGAGATCACGTTCTGGCGCAGTGCGTTCAATGCGCTGGCGCTGGTGCTCATCCTTGGCGTGATGCGGGGCAGGGCGCTGTTCGGCAGCCTGAAGGGCCGCGCGGTCTGGGCCTCAGGCCTGTGCTGGGCTGTCATGTTCACGGCCTTCATGGTCGCGCTGTCGCTGACGACGGTGGCCAATGTGCTGGTCACGATGTCGCTGTCACCGCTGTTCACGGCGATATTTGCGCGGCTCTTTTTGCATCAGCCGATTCCGGCCCGCACCTGGTGGGCCATTGCCGTGGCTGGCGCGGGCATCGCGTGGATGTTTGGCGGCCAGCTTGGCGGGCCGCTACTGGGTGTCTTCGTCGCGTTGGGCGTGCCGCTGGCCGCTGCATCGAACTGGTGCCTGTTGCAGAAGGTGGGGCAGGGCGGTGACATGCTCCCTGCCGTCCTCATTGGCGCCTTCATCTCCATGGCCGCCACACTGCCGCTGGCCTGGCCGTTGCAGGCCAGTGCGCACGACCTGTCCCTGCTGGGTTTTCTGGGCGTCTTCCAGCTTGCCGTTCCCTGTCTGCTGGCCGTGCGCCTGGCGCGCGAGCTGCCGGGCCACGAACTGGCCCTGCTCGGCCAGGCGGAAACCCTGCTCGGCGTGCTTTGGGCCTGGGCTTTTGCGGGCGAACACCCAGGCAGCGCGGCCCTGATCGGCGGTAGCCTCGTGCTTGCGGCGCTGATCGCCAACGAAGCGCTGGCGCCTCCTACTGTCAAACCCGCCTCCTTGAATAACGCATGAGTGACCTGATCCCGACCCTGGTGTCTGACGGCCATATCCTGGCCGACGTCAACGGCTGTCTCGGCCTCATCACGCTGAACCGCCCGCAAGCGCTGAATGCGCTGTCGCTGGCCATGATCCGCGACATGACGGCGCTGCTGCGCCACTGGGCGTCTCGACCGGAGATCCAGGCCGTCGCAGTGCTCGGCGCGGGCCGCGAAGGCAAGGCGCCGGCCTTCTGCGCGGGCGGCGACATCCGCTTCTTCCACCAGGCCGCTCATGCCGGTGACCCGGCGCTGGAAGACTTCTTCACTGAGGAATACCGCCTCAACCACCTGATCCACCACTACCCCAAGCCCTATATCGCGCTGATGGATGGCATCGTCATGGGCGGCGGCATGGGTATCAGCCAGGGCGCCAAGCTGCGCGTGCTGTCCGAGCGCTCCAAGCTGGCGATGCCCGAGACCGGCATCGGCCTCTTTCCCGATGTCGGTGGTGGCTACTTCCTCGCCCAATGCCCCGGCCACGTCGGCGAATGGTTGGCACTGACCGGCCAGGCCATTGCGGCCGGCGACGCCATCGAATGGGGCCTGGGCGACGTCTATGTGCCGGCGGCGCAATGGGCCGACCTTGTCGAAGCGCTGAGGGCCAGCCCCCAGCCCAGCGCCGAGCACGTCATCGCGACCGTCATGGAGTGTGCCGATCTCGCCCCCACCGCCGACCCCAAGGCCGCCGCCGAACGCATCGACCGCCATTTTGGCGAGCCGACACTGGCCGGCATCCTGGCATCCCTGGCCGCGGCCGATGACGACTGGGCGCACCAGACCCGCGAGACGCTGTTGACCCGCTCGCCAACCATGATGGCGGTGACGCTGGAGCTTGTGCGCCGCGGCCGCAAGCTCGGCCTGGCCGACGATCTGCGCCTGGAGCGTGATCTGGTGCACCACGCCTTCCATTTGCGCGGCGCGGCCCGCAGCGAGACCGTCGAAGGCATTCGCGCGCTGGCGGTCGACAAGGATCACGCACCGCGCTGGAGCCCAGCCTCGGTCGCCGATCTGGACGCGGGTGAGGTGGCCGCCTTCTTCGTCAGTCCCTGGCCTGCGAACGAGCATCCGTTGCGCGACCTGAGCTGAAGCTGTCGCCCCCTGGATCGGGGGTTGGCCTGGCGCGGGCATCTCCACACACTCGCGAAAATTTTTCACGTTCGACGGAGACAACAATGCGCAAAGTGCTCATGACGGCCTTGCTGGCCACCGGCCTGTTCGGCCAGGCTGCCCAAGCCTCGCCGGTGCTGTGGGATTCCGCCTCCGGCGGCAATGACCACTACTACGAGTTCTTCGACGCCAACGTCAGCTGGGACGATGCCTTCACGGCGGCCCAGAGCGCGAGCTATCTGGGCATGACCGGCTACCTGGCCACCATCACCAGCGCCGGCGAAAACCGCTTCGCTTCCGTCACCGTGGCCGGTGGCATCCTGGCATGGCTGGGCGCTTCGGACGCCGGCAATGAAGGCACTTTCACCTGGCGTGATGGTCCCGAGAACGGCCAGGCCTTGACCTACACCAGCTGGAATCCGGGCGAGCCGAACAACTGCTGCGGTGGCGAGAACTACCTGCAGACCAACTTCGGCGCCGTCATGGGCTGGAACGACCACGGCGGCCCGGGCAATGCTGGCCAGATCAACGGCTATCTGGTCGAGTTCAGCGCCGCCCCCGGCACCGTGCCCGAGCCGGCCAGCCTGGCCCTGGTGATGGCGGCCGCCCTGGCGGGCGTTGGCGTGTCCCGCCGCCGCAACCGCTAAGCCCTCACGGTTCAGCATTTCTCAACGCCCGCGTCAGCCCGACGCGGGCGTTGCCATTTGCGGGCCGGGATAATCCGCTGCGTGACTGCTTTTTCTCCCTGGCGCCTGTCCGTCGCGCCGATGATGGACTGGACCGATCGCCATTGCCGCCATTTCCATCGGCTCATCACCCGCCGCGCGCTGCTCTACACCGAGATGGTGACGACTGGCGCCTTGCTGCATGGCGACCAACCCCGTCATCTCGACTTCAACGACACCGAGCACCCGGTCGCGCTGCAGCTGGGTGGCAGCGATCCCGCCGACTTGGCCGCCTGCGCCAGGCTTGCCGAGCGCTGGGGCTACGACGAGGTCAACCTGAACTGCGGCTGCCCCAGCGAGCGAGTGCAGAAGGGCGCCTTCGGGGCCTGCCTGATGGCCGAACCCCAGTTGGTGGCCGACTGCGTCAAGGCCATGCGCGATGCCACCTCGCTGCCGGTCACCGTCAAGCACCGCATCGGCATCGACAAGATTGAGAGCTACGACTTCGTCCGCGACTTCGTCGCCACGGTCGCCGAGGCCGGCTGCGAAGTCTTCATCGTGCATGCCCGCAATGCCTGGCTGCAGGGCCTTTCACCGAAGGAAAACCGCGAGATCCCACCGCTGCGCTACGAGCTGGTGGAGCAGCTCAAGCGCGAATTCCCGCAGCTGACCATCGCCATCAACGGCGGCCTGAAGACGCCGGACCAGATCGCCGAGCAGCTGGCCGTGCTGGACGGCGTCATGATCGGCCGCGAGGCGTATCACGAGCCCTGGAGCATGGCGCAGTGGGACTCGCGCTTTTTCGGCCAACGTGACCCGGCGGCGTCGCGCGAGCAGGTCGAAGACGCCTGGCTGGATTACCTGGATCGCGTGCATGCCGCTGGCCGCTCCTGGTCCCATGCGATGCGCCACGCGCTCGGCCTGTGGAACGGCACGCCCGGCGCACGCCGCTGGCGCCAGGTCTGGAGCGACCATCGCCTGAAGACCCTGCCGCCGCGTGAGGTGGCCGAGCGCGCCAACGCGGCGCGTGTGCAAGGCGCCTCGGTCGCGGCATGACGACCGGCCGCGGCGCGGCCCTCGGCGAGCATGTGAGCATGCATCCCTCCATGACCCGAACCGCCGCCCTGGCGCTGTGCCTCGCCGTGGCGGGCAGTGCCCATGCCGCACCCTGCAAAGAACAGCCGGGCGCTGCCGCCCGCCGGCAAGCCGTCGAGCAGGGCCTGCTGCCTGCGGTGGTGTTCGACGGCGAAGAGCAGCCGCGGACGCTGGCCGCCCGCATGGCCGAGCACGGCGTGCCCGGCCTGGCCGTGGCGGTGCTGCGCGGCGGCGAGGTGGACTGGGTGGCCGTGTACGGCCGCCGTGCGATGCAGGCGCCGGCTGTCAGTTGCGACACGCTGTTCCAGGCCGGCTCGCTGGCCAAGCCCGTCACGGTGCTTGCCGCGCTGCGCCTGCAGGACGCCGGCCGGCTGGACTGGGACCGCGACGTCAACGGCCTGCTCACGTCGCTGCGCCTGCCTGCGGGCCGGCAGGCGCCCGATTACCCCGTCACGTTGCGTGGGCTGCTCGCGCACACCGCGGGCATCACGCCGGGGGGCTACCCCGGCTACGCCCAGGCCGGCCCCGTGCCGACAGTGTTGGAGGTGGCGACCGCGGCACCGGGCACGAACACGCCGCGGCCCGAGGTCGTGCTGCCGCCCGGCGAGCAGCTGCGCTATTCCGGCGGCGGCTACACGCTGGCCCAGATCGCTCTGCAGGATAGCCAGAAGCTGGCCTTCGAGCCGCTGATGCAGCGCTGGCTGTTCCAGCCGCTCGGCCTGCGCCATGCCACGTTCGCACTGCAGCGCCAAAGCGCCGGTGGCGATGTGGCGGCCGGCCACCAGGGCGACGCCGCGCCGGTACCGGGCGGCTGGCTGCACCTGCCCGAAAGCGCCGCGGCCGGCCTTTGGTCCGACGCGGGCGACCTCGCCACGCTGCTGACGGAACTGCGCAAGGGCTGGCAGGGCCGCAGCCAGGTGTTCCGCCAACCCGGCGTGCGCACGCTGCTTGGCACGCCTGTCGAGGGGCATCTCTACGGCTTCCGGCTTATCGGCGAAGGGGAACAGCAGGTCCTCGTCCACTACGGCGGCACGACGGGCTACAACGCCGGCATGGCCATCAACCTGCACACGGGTGATGGTGTCGTCTACCTGGCTAACGCCGATGCGGGCCGGGCGCTGAGCGCTGAACTGCTGGCGGCCGTGTCACGCGCCTATGGCTGGACGCAGTTCCGCGAGACGCGCGTGCGCCGGGCTGCCGTGGACGAGGCGGCTCTGCAAGGCCTCGCTGGGCGCTACCTGTTCGCCGCCATGGGGGTGCGCGTGCAGGTTGAACAGGCCAAGGCGCAACTGACCCTGGTGTTTCCCAACGGTGACCGCCTTGCGCTGACGCCCATCGCCGCCGATGGCGTGCCGCTGCAGTTCATCCATCCCACCGGCGTGCGCGTTGGCTTCCAGCGCGGTGAGGCCGGCGCGGTGACGATGCAGCTCTATGGCGACCAGGGCGTGCGCGAGAACTCGCCATGACGAAACTGCGGCGCGCGTGGGCCGCCGTGCTGTGCCTGGCCGCCGCGGCGGCGGTGACGGCGCAGCCGCTCGCGCTCGGCGTCGTCCTGGTGCCCGGTGGTTTCGAGGCTGGCCGCCAGCCCGACGGCAACAGCCTGCTGCTGCAGGGCGATCAGGGCTGGCTGCTGATCGACAGCGGCCGCCACCGCGCTCATGCCGAAGCGGCGCTCGCGGCGGCGGGCGGGCAGGTGAGGGCGGTGCTGAACACGCATTGGCACCTCGACCACCTCGGCGGCAACGCCTGGTTGCGTTCGCAAAGGCCTGGGCTTGAAGCCTGGGCGTCGCCCGCGGTAGCGAAGGCGCTGGCGGCCGATGGCTGGCTGGACCGCTACCGCCGCCAGCTGATGGAGGCCATTCCCACGGCACCGCCCGATCAGGCGGCCGTCATGCGCGTTGACCTCGAACTGCTGAACCAGGCTGCGGCCCTGCGCCCCGATCGTGAGATTGGGACAGCCTCGGCCCGGACCATCGCCGGCCGCCGCCTGCAGATCGGCATCGAAACCGCCGTCAGCGGTGGCGACTTGTGGGTGTTGGACGCGGCCACCGGCACACTGGCCGCTGGCGACCTTGTCACGCTGCCGGTGCCCTTCATGGACACCGCCTGCCCACCCGCCTGGCGCGAGGCGCTGGCACGCCTCTCCGCCCAGCCTTTCCAGCGCCTGGTACCTGGCCATGGTCCGGTCATGAGCCGCGCCGATTTCGAGCGCTGGCGTGGCGGCTTCGAGGCCCTGCTGGACTGCGCCGACCAGGGCCTGCATCCCGGAGCCTGCGCCGCCGTCTGGCGCTCGCGTGTGGACAGCTGGCTGGACGATGCCGGCCGAACCCGCGTCAATGGCATGCTTGGCTACTATTTCAAGACCCTGCTGCAAGCACCGACCGAACAACGTGAGCGATTTTGTCGACGACCCTGACATCGGCCCGGTGCTGCCGGCCGGCGAGCCGCTTTGGGCTCACAGCTTCGACACGGCACTGGGCCGCTGCGGCGTTGTCTGGAGCGAGCGGGGCATCGTCGCCTCGCTATTGCCTGAAGCCAGCCCGGCGCGACTGAAGCGCCGACATCCCACCGCCGAACTGACGACGGAGCTGCCCGCCCACATCGCCCATGCCGTCGATGGCATTCGCGCGCTGCTGGCCGGCGAGGTGCGAGACCTGAGCGAAATCACCTTGGACGAGCGCGGCATCCCCGAGTTCCGCCGCCAGGTGCATGCGCTGACCCGCGCCATCCCGCCCGGGCAGACCCGCACCTACGGCGAGATCGCCACGGCCCTCGGCCAGCCCGGTGCGGCGCGCGCGGTCGGCCGCGCCGAGGGCGACAACCCGTTTCCACCCATCGTGCCGTGCCACCGCGTGATGGGTGCGGGCGGTGAGCCCACGGGCTTCTCGGCGCCGGGCGGCGTCGAGACCAAGCGGCGCATGCTGCTCATCGAGGCCCGCGCCGTGGGTCAGCTCGCGGGCGATCAGCAGAAGTTGTTCTGACCGCGACAATCGCGCATGTCCTTTTCTTCCCTGGGCCTGTCGCCCGCCCTGCTGCGCGCCGTGCGCGAACAGGGCTATCACGCGCCGACCGCCGTGCAGTCGGCTGCGTTGCCTCCCATTCTGGCCGGCGCCGACGTGCTCGCGCTGGCGCAGACCGGCTCCGGCAAGACCGCTGCCTTTGTGCTGCCGCTGCTGCAACGCCTGGTCGCCGCGCCGCCTCGCCCAGGCCCGCGTGCGTTGGTGCTGGCGCCGACGCGTGAGCTGGCCGCCCAGACGGCCGAGCTGATGCGCAACGTCGCCGCGCTGCTGATGCACCGGCCCAAGGTGGCGCTGGCCTTTGGCGGCGTGTCCATCAACCCTCAGCTGATGGCGCTGCGCGGCGGCTGCGACGTGATGGTGGCCACGCCGGGCCGCCTGCTGGACTTGATCGACCACAACGGCCTGACGCTGGCCGGCGTGGAATGCCTGGTGCTGGACGAAGCCGACCGGCTGCTCAACGCCGGCTTTGCCGACGAGTTGCAGCGCGTGCTGGCGCTGGTGCCCGCACGGCGCCAGACCCTGCTGTTCTCCGCCACCTGCCCGCCGGCCGTGCAGGGGCTGGCCGAGCAGTTGCTGCGCGAGCCCGTGCGCATCGACATCCAGGAGGCGCCGCCGCAGATCACGCAGCGTGCCATCCAGCTCGACCGCGCCCAGCGCCTGCCCGCACTGCGGCAACTGCTCAAGGAAGAGGCCTGGGATCGCGCGCTGGTCTTCGTCGCCAGCCGCTACACGGCCGAGCTCGTATCGGACAAGCTTTTCGCCCATGGCTTCAAGGCCGGCGCCTTGCATGGCGAGCTGAGCCAGGGTGCGCGCAGCGACGTGCTGGCGGCGCTGAAGAACGGCAGCGTCAAGGTGCTTGTCGCGACCGACGTCGCCGCCCGCGGCCTGCACGTCGATGCGCTGGACGCGGTCGTCAACTACGAGCTGCCGCGCTCGGCCGCCGACTACACCCACCGCATCGGTCGCACCGGCCGCGCCGGCGCCACCGGCGTGGCAGTCAGCTTCATCTGCGCAGACAGCGCCGAGAACGCCGAGAGCCACTTCCGCCTCATCGAGAAGCGCCAGGGCCAGCGCGTGCCACGCGAGCGGCTGGAGGGCTTCGAGCCCGAGGCAGTCGCCACCGAAGCCCAGGCCATCGGCGGCATCAAGAGCACGACGCGCAAGAGCAAGAAGGACAAGCTGCGCGAGGCCGCGGCGCGTGGGGAATGAGCGATGGGCATTGAGATCGAACGCAAATTCCTCGTCACCGGCGACGGCTGGCGCCAGCCGGCCGCGGCGCAGACCCGCTTCAGCCAGGGCTATCTGAGCCGTGACCCGGCGCGCACGGTGCGCGTGCGCATCGCCGGTGAACAGGCCTTCCTGACCATCAAGGGTGCGACCCAGGGGGCCACGCGGGCCGAGTTTGAATATGAGATTCCGCTCACTGACGCCCGACAGCTGCTGGCGCTGTGCGATGGCCCGCTCGTCGAGAAGATCCGCCACCTGTGCCCGCATGAGGGCATGACCTGGGAGGTTGACGAATTCCTGGGAGCCAACGCCGGCCTCGTGGTCGCGGAAATCGAGCTGGCGGCCGAGGGCCAGGTCTTTGCCCGGCCGGACTGGCTGGGTGCCGAAGTGACCGGCGATGGCCGTTACGTCAATGCCAACCTGGCGGTGAACCCGTTCACGCGCTGGCCGGCCGGCCGGGCCGCGGACTCGTAACACGGCGAGTTCGACACCCATGGCCCGCGCCGGGCCATGACGCAGGTCAAAGCGGACGCTCATCCTCGTCTGGCGCCTCGCCTCTCGCCTGCCTACACTGCAAGAGTTCGGCGATACATCTGGAGACAACGTGAAACACGCTCCAACGCTCCGCCCGAGGCTCCCGCAGACAGTAGTCGCGCTAGCCACTCTAGCGATGGTCGTCGCCGCACACGCGCAGGACACGCCCTTGAGCGCTGGACCTGCCGCCAGCGCCCCCTCGTCCGCAGCGACAGCCCCGTCGACGCCCCCGGCGGCCAACCGCCTGAGCCTGGACCGGATGGTGGTCACCGGCACGGGTGTGGCCCGCCGCAAGTTCGACACGTCTTACGTCGTTTCGAGCCTGTCGTCTTCGGACATCGACAAGCTCGGACCGCTGAACACGGCGGATCTCCTCGGTCAGGTGCCGGGTGTGCAGGCCGAAGCTACCGGCGGCGAGGCCCAGAACATCTATCGCGTGCGTGGCATTCCGAACGAGTCGAACTTCTTCACGTTCCAGGAAGACGGCATGCTCATCTACGGGGAGAACGACGGGTACTTCTTCAAGGGCGACGTCATGCTGCGCCCGGACCTGATGACCCAGAACGTCGAAGTCGTCCGTGGCGGGCCAGCGCCGATATTTGCGGACAACGCGGCCGCCATCCTCAACCTGATCACGCGCCAGGGCGGTGAAGTGGCGGAGCACGGCGCCCGGCTCACGCTGGGCGACACCGGCCTGTATCGCTTCGACGGCTTCGCCTCCGGCAAGCTGGCCGACCGGACCTACTACGCCGTCGGCGGCTTCTACCGCAGGCATCAGGGCTACCGCGACAACGGCTTTCCCAGCGACACCGGCGGCCAGTTGCGGCTGAACATCCGGCACAGGCTGGACAACGGTGAGGCCAGGTTTTTTGCCAAAGTCTTCGACGACAGCAATGTGTTCCTGCTGCCTATTCCCGTGGCAGACCCGCGCGATCCGTCCAAGTCGCTGAACCCCTACATCGACTACTTCAAGGGCACGCTGAATTCGCCGTATCTGCGCAACGTCAAGTTCATCTACCCGACCGTGGGCGGCGCGGGCAGTGCCACCGAATCGCGTGACCTGTCCAACGGCCGGCACCTGCGCTACTTCAACACCGGCGTGGATCTCAACCTCAACCTGGGTGGATGGCAGCTCAGCGAGAAGCTGAGGCTGACGAAAGGCAAACTCGACTTCGATGCCTTGTACTCGACCGTCAACCCGGCGGACGCCAACACCTTTGCCGCCAGCTTCCTGACTGCCTCACGCACGGCGTTCGGTGCCGGCGTCAACCGCCTGGGCTACACCTACGCCGGCCAGTCCGGGGCCTACGACCCGTACGGCGCATCGGGCCTGGTCGCGCAGGCGGGCTACCGCTCGATCCAGAACGACTTCAACACCATTTCCAACGACCTGCGCGTGACCCGCGACTTTGAACTTGCCGGCCGGCACAGCCTGACCGGCGGCCTGCTGCTGTCGCGCTACAAGTCCACGATGAACCTGCGCTTCCAGGACTTGCTGCTGGAGTTGGCCGGCAAGCCCCGGCCGCTGGACCTGGTCGCCTATGACGCCAGCGGCGCCGTGCTGGGCCGCGTCACCGACAACGGCGTGCTGCGCTACTCATCCACGCTGATCGGCGGCGAGTCCACGGTCACCCAGACCTCGGTCTACCTTGCCGACACCTGGAAGCCGGCGCCGCAGACTGCGCTGGATTTCGGTGTCCGGCGCAGCGGCTACAAGGGCGACGGCTACAGCAAGAACACGGCCCGGTACGACCTGGGCAACGCCGCCACCCTGGCCGACAACTCGACGCTGGGTTACACCGGCGTCAACGCCCCGCGCCCGATTGACGGCCACCCGACTTCCTGGACCGTCGGTGTCAATCAGGAGCTCACGCGAGCCATGGGCGTGTATGCGCGCGCCTCCGTGGCCTACCGTCTGCCGGGGGAAATCAACGTCTACACATTCGCTGCGCCGACGACGACCAAGGCCAAGCAGTACGAGGCCGGCTTGAAGTACTCGACCGAGCCGTTCTCGGCTTTCGCCACCGTCTTCCTGAGCCAGTTCAAGCCCTTTGCGACGACGGTGGCCGAAATCAACCCCGCCACTGGAACCATCACGAATCAGGTCTTCATCGGCGACGTGAAGAGCCCTGGCGTGGAGTTCGAATTCTCGTGGCGCCTCATTTCAAGTTTCACGTTGGACGGCGCGGCGACCTACAGCCCGGCCAAGTCCGGCAACATGGTCAGCGCCGCCGGCAACCAGTCGCTGACGACCGAAGGCAAGTTGCCCATCCGCCAGCCCAAGGCCTGGGGCAATATCCGTCCCACCGTCCACTTCGCCGTGGCGGACTGGCAGGCCAGCGCCTACGCCCGCTTCAACTTCACTGGAAGGCGCTACGTCGATCTGCAGAACACGACGGCGCTGCCGGCCTACCAGACCCTGGCGCTGGGCACGTCGGCCAGCAGGGGCGGCACCACCGTGCAGCTGATGGTGGACAACGCCACCAACGCCAAGGGCCTGACCGAAGGCAACCCGCGCGCCGATGCGGTGGCCGGGCAGGGTTCGGCCGATGCCATCTATGGCCGACCGCTGTTTGGCCGCAATGTTCGCCTGACGCTGACCCAGGAATGGTGACTCGAGCGGCACAGGGGCCGGTACGGCCAAACACCAATCCGCGGACTGGAGATGTGGAATAGAGTGGGATCGAGGTTGGTGAGCACGGCTTGGCTCGATTCGGTGGGTTGCGCAAGGCCCTCCGATATCGACGCACCCCCGGCCTCATGGAGGCGACATGACTCTGAGCAGGCTCATGGGTGCATGCCTGGTGCTGTTGACCGGCTGGATCCCGCTGGCACAGGCCGCTGACGGCCCGGAGGCCAACGCGCCCGTCAGGCCCGAGAGCACCACCGTCACGGTTGGCCAGGCCAACGATGTCCCCGTGCCGCGTGTGCTGCCAGCCTGCGCGCCGGGTACGTGCCTGTTTGCGGGTCAGAAGGTGACGGTGATCGCCACCAAGAGCGCGATCAGCGTGGCGCTGCTCGAAGTGAAGCAGGAGTTCGAGGCGGCCACCGGTGCTCAACTCGACATCGTGCGCTTGGCCGGTGTGGAGCACTACCCGACCATCATCTCGGACATGACCACCCACACCGGCAAGTACGACGCGTCGATTGCCGCTGCCTGGTGGGTCGGCGACATGGTGGCTGGCGGGCACCTGCTGTCGTATGAGAAGTTCTACAACGACCCGCGATTTCCGAAGTGGGACATCGACGACGTACTGCCCGGCCCGCGCACCCTGCTGTCCTACGGCGGCAAGAAGTACATGGTCGCCTACGACCACGACGGCCAGGTGCTGTACTACCGTCGCGACTTGCTGAACCACCCGCGGCACCAGGCGGCGTTCAGGCAGAAGTACGGCTACCCGCTGGCGGTGCCGCAGACCTGGGCGCAGTTGCGCGATGAGGTCGAGTACTTCAACGGCCAGGACATGAATGGCGACGGCACGCCGGATCACGGCATCGTGCTGGCGCTGCAGCCGGGCAGCCAGGGCATGTTCAATTACATGACGCTGTCGGCGTCGTTCGTCATCGGCCCCACCAATGCGCGGCTGTACTGGTTCGACCCGCAGACGATGGAGCCGCTGATCAAGAGCCCCGGCCACGTGCGCGCCCTCGAGTTGTTCGTTGAACTGGTGAAGTTCGGCCCGCGCGAGATGCTGACCTGGAACCATGGCCGTGGCTGGGACCATTTCCTGGCGGGCCGCGCGGCGTTTGCGCTCACCTGGGGCGACCTCGGCGCGCTGGCTCAACAACAGGGCAGCAAGGTCAGGGGCAAGACCGGCGCTGCGCCGGCGCCCGGAACGCACGCGTACTACGACATCGCGCGGGGCAAATGGACCAGCACCGCAGGCGTCAACCAGGTCGGCAACACCAGCGGTGCCTCCTGGGCCGGCGTGATTTCCAAGTATTCGAAGGTGCCCGAGGCCGCGTACTTCCTGCTGGCGCTGCTGGCGGCGAAGGAGAAGTCGCAGGTCTATGCGGCGCGGGGCTGGGACGGCGTCGATCCGGGGCGCAAATCCCAGATGCTGCCGCCTGAAGGCACGGGCAGCCTGGCGCCGTATCTGCGAGCGAACTGGGACCCGGCCGACGTCCGCGACTATCTCAGCGCGTTCGAACGCACTTTCAGCAACAAGCAGCAGATCCCCTACCTGCGAATCCCTGGAACCTACAGCTATGTGCTGGCGCTGGATCTGCGCCTCATGCAGGCGGCGGCCGGTCAATTGAGTCCGGCAGAAGCGCTCGAGGCCGCTGCCGTCGATTTCGAAGAGATCACGATCCGGCTCGGCCGCGAGCGGCAACGAGAGGCGTATCGAACTTCACTGGGCTATTGATCACGGGCATGCGCTGGAATTTCCGGGTAGCGTCACTGGGCATCGGCACCAAGCTGACCGTCGGCGTCGGGGTCCTCGTCGGGCTGACGCTGCTGGTGGTGGCACTCGCCATCCTGGCGGGCCGCAACGCCAGCCGGGACATCGAAATCAGCGAAGGCCTGCGGGCGCCGGCCTCGCGGGCGTCGGCCCAGGCGCAGGAGGCGCTGCTGAGCATGCAGCTGCACCTGCGCGGCTTCCTGGTGCTCTCTGACCGCGAAGACATCGGGCACTACCACGCGGCACGCGGGGCGTTCGAGAGTGCGCTGACATCGCTGGAGGAATTGGCCGACGGCTGGGAGGAGGGCGAGCGCAAGCAGGTGCAGGCCTTGAACGAGCGTTACGCGCGCTGGAAACGCCTGCCGCCACAGCTGTTCGAGCTGCACGAGGACACCTTGCGCAACCGGCCGGCGCTGCGACTGTCGAGCATGGACGTGCAGGCGCAGCGGGTGCGTGTGCTGGCCGAGACCGAGGCCATGATCAAGTTGCAGAATTCGCGCCCTGCCGACGCGGTGAACCGCGAAGTGCTGGCGGAGATGCTTACCTTCCAGAGTTCGTTCGATGTGCTGGCCACCAACGTGATGGCGTTCGGCGCCTCGGGCGAAGGCAACTTCAGGCTGACGTACAGCTCGCAGCTGGTCACCAATGCGGCCTTGTGGGACGGGCTCTACGCCCGTCGCCCCTTGCTCACGGCTGCGCAGCGCGCCCACCTGGACCGCATCGCAGCGGCGCGGGCCGCGCTGACCGAGCTGACCCTGCGCATCCGCACGATCCAGGACAGCGCGCGTGCCTACGAGGACCTCTACCTGTATCGGACCGAGGTCGTGCCGCAGGCGCAAGGGCTTCTCGACCTGCTGCACCAGATCACCGCCGAGCAGCAGGCGCAACTGCAGACCGAGCTGTCGCGGGCTCGGGACAGCCTGGCCCGCTCGCGTGCCCAAACGGCTGTCGGTGGCCTGGCCGCGCTGGCATTCGGTGCAGCCTTGGCGTTCCTGCTTCGGCGCAGCATCGTCGGGCCGGTGCAGCGCCTGACCCAGGTGGCGGCACGGATCGCCGCTGGCGACCTCACCGCCCAGGCGCCCGTCGAAGCGCGCGATGAGACCGGCATGCTGGCCACCAGCTTCAATTCGATGACGGCCCGCCTGGCCCACACGATTGCCGACCTGGAAGCCGCCTACAGCGAAGCGCAGCAGGCCAAGAATGTTGCCGAGCTTGCCAACCAGGCCAAGAGCAGCTTCCTGGCCAACATGAGCCATGAGATCCGCACGCCGATGAACGCGATCCTGGGCATGTCCCACCTGGCGCTGCAAAGCGGCCTCAACCCGCAGCAGCACAACTACATCCAGAAGGCGCATGCGGCGGCGGAATCGCTGCTGGTCATCATCAATGACATCCTCGACTTCTCCAAGATCGAGGCCGGCAAGCTCGACATCGAGACGATCCCGTTCAGCCTTGGCGACGTGCTGGACAACCTGAGCAATGTTGTGGGCCTGAAGGCCGACGAGAAGGGCCTGGAGCTGCTGCTGGACTTGCCGCTCGCGGTCCCCCGGGCACTGGTGGGCGACCCATCGCGCCTGGGCCAGGTGTTGCTCAACCTGGGCAACAACGCCGTCAAGTTCAGCGACAGTGGCGAGGTCATCGTCGCCGTGAAGATGGTGGAACGGGACGGCGAATCGGCCCGGCTGCGCTTCACCGTGGGTGATTCCGGCATCGGCATGAGCCCTGAACAACTGCAACGCCTGTTCCAGCCCTTCACGCAGGCCGATGCCTCGACCAGCCGGCGCTATGGCGGCACCGGCCTCGGGCTGGCGATCAGCCGCCACCTGGTGAAACTGATGGGCGGCGAGCTCACCGTCGAGAGCGAGCTGGGCCGCGGCAGCCGTCTGCACTTCGAGCTGCATTTCGGGTTGCAGCCTGGCGCTGCGGACGCGGCCATGGACACCAGCCTGCGCGGCACGCGTGTGCTGGTCGTCGACGACAACGCCGCCGCGCGCGAGCTGCTCGCGACGATGTGCGGCACGCTGGGCCTGCAGGTCGATACCGCCGCAGGTGGCGAAGAAGCGCTGCGCCTGGTGATGCAGGCCGACGCGGGCGACGCACCCTTCCAACTGCTGCTGCTCGACTGGAAGATGCCGGGCATGGACGGCGTGGCCTGCGCGCAGGCGCTGGCCCAGCAGACCGAGCTGCGCCACCCGGCACCCCTGGTCATGCTGGCCACGGCCTTCAGCCGCGAAGAGGTGAGGCAGCGCCTGGCCGAGCGCAAGCTGCGGGCCGGCGCGCTGCTGACCAAGCCGGTCACGCCCTCGACCTTGCTGGATGCCTGCGCTGCCGCACTCGGACGCTCGCTTGCCGTCCCCACGCGCAATGCGCGGCGCGAAGAAGCACAGCTCGACCATCGAAAGGCGCTGGCCGGTGCCCATGTGCTGCTGGTGGAGGACAACGCGATCAACCAGGAACTGGCCGTCGACCTGCTCAGCCGCGCCGGTATCGTCGTCAGCGTCGCCGGCAATGGCGAGGAAGCGCTGCGCAAGCTGGCCAGCGAGCGTTTTGATGCAGTGCTCATGGACTGCCAGATGCCCGTCATGGACGGTTATGCAGCGACGCGGGCGTTGCGCCAGCAGCCGGCGCTGCAGGCGCTGCCCGTGATCGCCATGACCGCCAATGCGATGGTCGGCGACCGCGAAGCCGTCATCGCGGCGGGCATGAACGATCACATCGCCAAACCGATCAAGGTCGATGAGATGTTCGCCACCCTCGCGAAATGGGTCAAACCGAGCGGTTTGGTGGTGGTGGGCAACGACGGCAGCGCCGACGCGTTGCAGGCGCTGAACGGCATCGACGCGCATTGCGGCTTGGCCAATGTCGGCGGCAACGGCGTGCTGTACCGCCGTGTGCTGAGCATGTTCCGCGACCGCGAGGCCGATTTCGCGCAGCGTTTCAACGCCGCACGCCGTGCAGGCGACGCCGACGCCGCCATGCGCGCCGCGCACGACCTCAAGGGCCTGTCCGGAACGCTCGGCATGCATGCGGTGCAGGCCGCTGCCGCTGCGTTGGAGCGGGGGTGCCTGCATGGCGCGCGCGACGCCGAGGTGGACGCCATGGTGCATGACGTGGCGAGCCACCTCGACAAGGTCGTCGACGAGCTCCGGGCCGTCGAGAGTGAGACCGCGCAGGCCGCGTGATCGTCATTGCCAGGCTGCGGCGACGCCTTCAGTGAATCCGGCCACCGATGGCCCACGTAGGACAAGCAAGCGAATGTCATACGCGGGCAATGCTGGTGACCGAAGATGCGTCGCCTGGCCTGCGCCCGCCTCGGTTCCTTTGTCATCACGCCCGTGCCACCCACCCTGTCATCACTGCTCCATCGAACGCGTGCTGCCGTCCTGGTGCTGCTGCTCGTCGTGTTGCCGCTCCAGGGCGTGGTGCAACTCGTTGCGGGCCTCCAAGGCCACAGGCATGTGCATATCGGCACGGCGACTCGGCATGACGCCGTGCTGGCGGGCCTGACTCAGCCACTGCGCGCCCTGCTGGACCATCTGCACGCCGCACAGGACCCGCGGCTGCAGGGCTCCAAGCGCTCTCAGGTGCTGAGCAATGGGCATGGCGCGGAAATGCACGAGCATGGGGGTGTCTTTCACAATCACTCCCAGCACGACGCCGACGTGCTCGAGGTCGGCGATCCGGCTGACGACACCGCCCAGGGCGCTGTGACGGCCTTCCTCGCCTGGCTGCCGGCAGGCTTGACCTTGCCGATGGGCGAGGGCGGCGATCACCCTGCCGCGACTCGCCTCGATTGGCGCGACCGTGTCGTCGCGCCGCCGTTGACCCCTCCTCGCGGCTGATCGACAGGCGCCTTCGCGTGCCATGGCGCTTGCTGCGTCAGTCCGACCCCCTGACTTCCGCCCGTCCTGACTGGATTTGCGGTGCCTGCGCACGCGCGCAGGCTTGCCGAGAGCACCCATGCCCAAACATTGCCGCTTCCAGCCGACGCTGCTGGCCGTCGCCTGCCTGCTCGCCGCCTCCGCAGCCCGGGCCGAACCCTCAGCCGTGCTTGAAAAGGTCGAGATCACCGGCCGCCATTACGACAACGCCATCGGCAGCACCGACGCCGCGTCCCAAGGCACCATCCGCGCCGAGCTGCTGAAGAGCCGCCCCGCGCTGCGCCCGGGCGAGGTGCTGGAGTTCGTGCCCGGCCTCATCGTCACGCAGCATTCGGGTGACGGCAAGGCCAACCAGTACTTCCTGCGCGGCTTCAACCTTGACCATGGCACCGACTTCGCCACCACGGTCAATGGCCTGCCGGTCAACATGCCGTCTCACGGCCACGGTCAGGGCTACTCGGACCTGAACTTCCTGATCCCCGAGCTCGTCGACCGCATCGAGTACCGCAAGGGCCCGTACTTTGCGAAGAACAGCGACTTCGCCGCCGCCGGCTCGGCCGACATCGCCTACCGCAACACGCTGGACGAAAGCTTCGCCGCATTGACGCTGGGCCAGCGCCAGTTCCAGCGCTTTGTTGGCGTCGGCTTCACGCAGCTGGGCGAGATGCATCTGCTGGGCGCCATCGAGGTGCAGCACAACGACGGGCCGTGGCAGTTGCCCGAACACCTGCGCAAGACAAACGGTGTGCTGATTCTTTCGGGTGGCACGCGCGCCGAGGGCTGGAGCACGAGCCTGATGACCTATGACGCCCGGTGGACCTCGACCGACCAGGTGCCCGAGCGTCTCATCACAGCCGGCAGCTTCAACGGCCAGCCGTTCGGCCGCTTCGATGCCATCGACAAGAGCGACGGCGGCGAGACGCGCCGCAGCAGCCTGTCCGGTGAATGGCATCGCAATACCGGCACAGAGACCACCAACGTCGCGGCCTATGCGATGAACTACCGGCTCAAGCTCTTCTCCAACTTCACCTACGCGCTGGAGCGGCCCGACGACGGCGACCAGTTCCTGCAGCAGGACAGGCGCAGCGTCTACGGCGCCAATGCCAGCCACGCCGTCGACCACCGCCTGGGCGACCTGCCGGCCCGCAGCGAGATCGGCCTGCAGCTGCGCCATGACCGCATCCGCGTCGGCCTTTACGACACCGTGGAGCGCCGCATCACCGCAACGACGCGCGACGACGAGGTACGCGAGACCGAGCTTGGCGTCTACGGCCAGACCTCCGTCGAGCTGACGCCCTGGCTGCGCGGCGTCATCGGCCTGCGCGCGGACGAGGCGCGCTTCAAGGTGCATAGCTACAGCAACGCCGCCAACTCCGGCAGCGCCTCGGCCCACCTGCTGTCGCCCAAGTTCTCGCTGATCGCCGGGCCGTGGGCCAAGACTGAGTTCTTCTTCAACGCGGGCCGTGGCTTTCACAGCAATGACGCGCGTGGCACGACGGCCACCATCGACCCCAAGACCGGAGACGCGGTCGACAAGGTGCCGGGTCTTGTCGCGGCGCGTGGCCTGGAGCTGGGTGCACGGACCGAATGGGTGCCGGGCCTGCAGAGTTCGGTCGCGATCTGGAAGCTGGACTTCGACTCCGAACTCGTCTATGTGGGCGACGCGGGCGCGACCGAGGCCACCCGGCCCAGCAAACGTCATGGGCTTGAGTGGAACAACCGCTATGTCCCTGTGCCCTGGTTGCTCATCGACGCCGACCTGGCCTGGACGCGTGCCCGTTTTGCCGATTTCGACCCCGCGGGCAACCGCATTCCCAATGCCGTCGACAAGGTCGGATCGATCGCCGTCACGCTGCGCGACCTTGGTCCCTGGTCGGCCAGCCTGCAGTGGCGTTACCTCGGCTCGGGCTCGCTGGTCGAGGACAACAGCGTGCGCTCGCGCTCGTCGCTGACGACGAATCTGCGCGTCAGCCGCAAGCTGTGGGACAAGGCCGAGCTGACGGTGGACGTGTTCAACCTGATGGACCGCAAGCTCAACGACATCGAGTACTTCTACGAGTCGCAACTGCCCGGCGAGGCGGCGTCGGTGGCCGACCGTCACGTCCACCCGGCCGAGCCGCGCACGGTGCGGGTGACGCTGAAGATGGGGTTCTGAAGAGACGACGCTTTTGCACGCGGCCCGGCCCGGGCAATGCACTGGAGTCATGCGCCTTCTGAAAGCGTGAATGCCGGATCGGTATTCATGCGAGCCCGTTTCTCGCATCTACTCGCGCTGGTTTCTTTACAACCAGAGGAGAACTCCGCATGCAATCCATGACCTTCGGCCTGCGCGCCGCCTGCGCCGCGCTGCTGGCGGCCAGCGCCTTCGCCGGCTTGCCGGCGCTGGCCCAGACCGCCAAACCCACCGTGGTGATCGTCGCCACCGGCGGCACCATCGCCGGTGCTGGCGCCTCGGCGTTGAACAGCGCCACCTACCAGGCCGCCAAGGTGCCGGTGGACAAGCTGATCGCCGGTGTGCCCGAACTGGCCAGCGTGGCCAACGTGCGCGGCGAGCAAGCCTTCCAGATCGCTTCCGAGAGCTTCACCAACGACAAGCTGGTGACGCTGGGCAAGCGCGTTTCCGCGCTGCTGAAGGACCCGGAAGTGGGCGGTGTGGTCGTCACCCACGGCACCGACACGCTGGAAGAGACAGCCTTCTTCCTGAACCTGGTGATCAAGAGCGACAAGCCCATCGTGGTTGTCGGCTCGATGCGGCCGGGCAGCGCGATGTCGGCCGACGGCATGCTGAACCTGTACAACGCGGTGGTGGTGGCGGCTTCGCCCAGCGCCAAGGGCAAGGGCGTGCTGATCACCATGGCCGACGACATCCTGTCCGGCCGTGACGCAGCCAAGCGCGTGAACATCAAGACCAGCGCCTTTGGCAGCCAATGGGGTTCGCTGGGCATGGTGGTCGAGGGCAAGACCTTCTGGTTCCGCAGCCTGGCCAAGCGCCATACCGCGAACTCCGAGTTCGACATCGACACCATCGACGCGCTGCCGGACGTGTCCATCGTCTATGGCTCGGGCAGCATGAACATGGCGCTGTACGACGCGGCGGCCACGCCGGGCGTCAAGGCCATCATCAACGCCGGCACGGGCAATGGCTCGGTGCCCGACTACGCGGTGGACAAGCTCAAGTCCATCCGCAGCAAGGGCGTGCTGGTCATCCGCTCCAGCCGCGTGGCTGACGGCATCGTGCTGCGCAACGCCGAACAGCCCGACGACAAGTACGACTGGGTGGTGGCCCACGACCTGAACCCCCAGAAGGCCAAGATCCTGGCCGCCGTGGCCCTCACCAAGCCGCAGACCACCGCTGAGCTGCAGCGGATCTTCTGGGAATATTGATCTAGCGGAGCGTGCCGAGAGCTTCGCGGCTGACGGCACCGTTGTGGCGTGCCTGCCGGTGCCGCGCCAAGCTACCCAAGCGATCCGACGCCTGGGGTGTCACCAGGGCGGTGACTCACTGAGCGCGTCCTCAGGCACGTTCGCCGGCAGAGAGGCGATGGCGGGCGCGGGCGCTGAGGCGGGCGCACCGGCTGCGGCGAAGTCATGCTCGCCGCCCAGGCCTTCGATGAGCGCCGGGATCAGCCGGCCCAGTTCGCCGGTCGCCAGGGCCGCGTCGGCGTCGAAGGCCTCGTCGCCGCTGGCTTCGGGCCGGCCTTCAAAAGCCAGGTCCAGGAAGCTGATCTTCTTGATCGCGAAGCCCTCGGTCAACGTGAAGGCGACGCGGTCGTTCCAGCTCAGGGCCAGGCGGGTCGGCATCTTGCCGCTGGTCAGGTGGGCGCGGACCTCGTCGATGTCCAGCGGGTGGCGGGCATAGCGCACGACGGGCTTCTCGTCATCGCTGCCCTTGAGTTCGCATTCGCGCTCGATCTGGAAGCCCTCGGGCGTCACGCCGTCCAGCAGCCAGGCGGCCATGCAGGCGGCGGGGCTTTCGGCCGTCTGCACCAGCTGCAACGACAGGCCGTCGGCGGCCTGGATCAGCAGCGTGACGACCTCGTCGGCGCGGCTGGCGGAGCCGGCATCGACGAACAGCAGACGCTGCTCCGGCGCGATCCAGACGCGCGTGGCCGAGGTCTTGGTGAAGGCGCGCGGCAGCAGCTCGTGCGTGGCCTGCTCCTTCATGTCCTTCTTGGCCTTCTTGCCGGGTTTGCGGCCGGTCTGGGCCTCGATCTGCTCGGCGAGCTCGTCGATGCGCTCCTGCACGACGGAGGAGGGCAGCAGGCGCTGCTCGCGCTTGAGCTTGAGCAGCCAGTGGCCGTCGATGACTTCGACCAGGGGCGCGTGCTCGATGTCCCGCGGCGGGGCCCAGCCGACGGCCAGGGGTTGCGTCGGGGCGCAGGACAGGAAGGGTTCCTTGGCCAGCTTGTCGGCCAGTTGGGTGGCGTCGGGCTGCCAGCCCTCGCCGATGCGGTAGACGATGAGGTTCTTGAACATGGGCTCGATACAAACAAGAAACCCGCCAGCGGCGGGCTTCGCAAATAGGCAGCGATCAGGCCGCGATTGTCTCAGGTCGCGCGGCGGCGCCGGCGAGGGGTGGGTCAGGCCAGGTGCGGTTCGTCCATGACCTGGCGCAGCAGCTTCTCGAACACCTCGACCGATTGGCCGCCCTGGATCAGGTGGCGCTGGTTGACGATGACGGCCGGCACGGCATGGATGCCCTGGGCGTGCACCTCGGCCTCGGCGGCAGCCACCTCTTCGGCGTAGCGCTTGCCCGCCAGCAGCTCGCGCGCCTCGGCCTCGGGCAGGCCGGCGGCGGTGGCCAGGCTCAGCAGCACTTCGTGATTGGACACATCACGGCCATCGGTGAAATAAGCCTTCAGCATTGCCACCTTCAGCGTGCGCTGCACGGCGCCGCCAAAGGCTTCGTCCGCCCAGTGCAGCAGGCGATGGGCGTCGCGCGTGTTGTAGATGCGGCCGCGCGCCTCCATGCGGAACTCGAAGCCCAGCGCCGCACCGCGCTCACGGATCGCCTGTCGCGTGCCGGCCAGCGCCGCCGGGCTGGCACCGTATTTTTCGGCCAGATGCTCCTCGATGTCCTGGCCCTCGGGTTTCATGCCGGGGTTGAGCTCGAAGGGGTGGAAGTGCAGGTCCAGTTCCAGCCCGGGAATGCGGGCCGCCGCCGCTTCCAGCGAATACAGGCCGATGGCACACCAGGGGCAGACGATGTCGGAAATGAAGTCGATGCGCATGGGTGGCATTTTCGCGGGCATCGAGATGCCCCTCAGGTTTGCAGGCTTGACCGAGGTGTGACCGGCTTTTGCGCTAGCGTTGCCGGGTTTGCATCCTGGAACGCCTGCATGACCGATCCGACAACGACCGACTACATCCCGCCCCAGGTCTGGACCTGGGACAAGGCCAGCGGCGGCCAGTTCGCCAGCATCAATCGCCCTATCGCCGGCGCCACCCATGACAAGGCGCTGCCCGTTGGCCGCCATCCGCTGCAGCTGTATTCGCTGGGCACGCCCAATGGCGTCAAGGTCACCGTGATGCTGGAGGAACTGCTGGCGCTGGGCCACACCGGCGCCGAGTACGACGCCTGGCTGGTGCGCATCAACGAGGGCGAACAGTTCGGCAGCGGCTTTGTCGAGGCCAATCCCAATTCCAAGATTCCGGCCCTGGTGGACCACAGCGGGCCAGAACCGGTGCGGGTGTTCGAGTCGGGCGCCATCCTTGTCTACCTGTCGGAAAAGTTCGGCGGCGCCTTCTTGCCCGAAGGTGGTGCGGCGCGCGCCGAGGCGCTGAGCTGGCTGTTCTGGCAGATGGGCAGCGCGCCCTTCCTTGGCGGCGGCTTCGGGCACTTCTACGCCTATGCGCCCACCAAGCAGGAGTACCCCATCGACCGCTATGCCATGGAGGTCAAGCGCCAGCTCGATGTGCTGAACCGCCGGCTGGCTGAAGCGCCCTATCTGGCGGGCGAGTCCTACAGCATTGCCGACATGGCCATCTGGCCCTGGTATGGCGCGCTCGCCAAGGGGCAGCTCTACGGCGCGGGTGAGTTCCTGTCGGTGCACGAGTACACCCATGTCATCCGCTGGGCTGACGAGGTCGCCCAGCGCCCGGCCGTCAAGCGCGGCCGCAAGGTCAACCGCACCTGGGGTGAACCCGGCAGCCAGCTTCACGAGCGCCACGAAGCCAGCGACTTCGATACCAAGACGCAAGACAAGCTGGTGGCGCCATGATCACCCTCTACGACTGCGCCACCGCGCCCAGCCCGCGCCGCGCGCGCATCCTGTTGGCCGAGAAGGGGGCGCCGCACGAAACGGTGCAGGTCGACCTGCGCAATGGCGAGCAGATGGGCGAGGCGTTCCGGCGCATCAACCCGCAGTGCACGGTGCCGGCGCTGGTGACGGAGGAGGGCGTTGTGCTGACTGACAACGCCGCGATTGCGGCCTACATCGAGGCGCGTTTCCCCGAGCCGCCGCTGCTCGGCCGCAGCCCGCTCGACAAGGCCGAGATCGCGGGCTGGCAGTGGCGCGTCGAGTTCGAGGGCCTGCTGGCGATTGCCGAGGCATTCCGCAACAGCAGCCCCGCCATGGTCAACCGCGCGCTGGCGGGGCCGCTGGACTACGCGCAGATCCCCGCGCTGGCCGAGCGCGGGCAGGCGCGGGTGCAGGCCTTCTTTGCGATGCTGAACGCGCATCTGGCGGAGCGCGACTTCATCGCCGCTGGCCAGTTCAGCATTGCCGACATCACGGCCGTGGTGGCGGTGGACTTTGCGCGGGTCGTCAAGGTCAAGCCCGGTGACGAGCATCCCCATCTGCGGCGCTGGCGAGCGGCGATGGAGATGAGAGGCACGATGGCGTAGGCCATCGATCACCGTCAGACATTGAAAGGCAGCACCATGGGAGCGGACGCATTCATCGCCTTCTACGGCATCAAGTTCGAGCTCGACCCTGACGACGAGGAGGGGCTTGACGCCTGCGATACGGGCAGCGATGTCCGTTGCCAGAAGGCGAGGTCGGTCGGGCTGGAAGCCTACACGGGACGCATGACGGACGGTGAAGACTACTTCCTGTACATCGGCACAAGGCTGGCCTCACTGGGCATCGAGCATGATCAGTACGTGACGCAATCCGTCGAGCAGCTCTCTTCTCTCGCCGCTAACGTCATGGCCAAGCTGAGGGCGGCGGACTTTCCGCAGTCGCCCGAGCTTCACTTCCAGTTCATCGGTCAGTACTAGCCACGCGGGGGGGGGTACTATCCGTCAGTCCGCATTGCGGCAACTGACGGGGTCGTGCATGTCAACTGGACCGCAACATATCGAAGCGGTCCTGGCACGTCAGCTCGCAGAGGGCGCCAGTGCGGCGGTGATTGCCGACGCATCCTGTGAGGTCTGGCGCCGGATCGACGCCGCCTTGTCACCCATCGTCGGGCGCCATGGCGTCTCAGCGCTGCTCAAGCGCAGCCTGCACCTCACGCGAACCGCTCATCCTGCGCTGGCCGCCGCTGCAAATGCGGATGCCCGCCCCGGCGATTTCCGTGCATTGCGCGCGGTCCTGGCGGGTCAGGCCAGCGCCGAAGCCGCCGCGCTGAATGCCGCGTTGCTGGGTACCTTCTACGACCTCCTGTCCAGCCTGATCGGCGCCACGCTCACGGAGCGGCTGCTGGATCCCGTATGGGCACCCCCTTCCACCGACGCGCCCGCACAGGACTCCCAGACATGACCACCGCCAAAGCAACCATCAACCGCCTGGCCACAGGCGTGCAGGGCTTGGACCAGGTGCTGGGCGGTGGCCTGCCGGAGTTCTCCTTCAACATCATTGCCGGCCCGCCGGGCTGCGGGAAGACAACGTTGGCGCACCAGATGATGTTCGCGCTGGCCACGCCCGAACGACCGGCGCTGTACTTCACCGTGCTTGGCGAACCGCCGCTGAAGATGCTGCGCTACATGCAGCAGTTCGAGTTTTTCGACAGCGACGAGGTCAACCGTTCGATCTACTTCATCAACCTGGCCGACGACACCGCCGCCGGGGATCTGGACAAGGTGCTCGAAAAGATCGTTGCCGCCGTCGAGCAACATCGCCCCGGCCTGGTCTTCGTCGACTCCTTCCGATCGGTCATGCTGGCCAGCCAGGGCAACGGCAACAGCTACATCACCTTGCAGCATTTCGTGCAACAGCTTGGCATGTTGATGACCAGCTGGCAGGCAACGACCTTCCTGATCGGCGAGTACTTCACCGACGCCGATCCCAACCCCGTCTTCACCGTTGCCGATGGTCTGATCTGGCTGCGCCAGAGCACCAAGCGCAACTCCGTCGTGCGCAACATGGAAGTCATGAAGTTGCGCGGTCAGGCGACTTCGCCCGGCCTGCACACCTTCCGCATCGGTTCTGACGGCATCACCGTCTTTCCGCCCGTGCTGCAGTCGTTTCCGCCCATCAATGCGGTCGCTGAAACAGGCGGGCGGCTCAGCATCGGCGTGCCCGACCTTGACGCCTTGATGGGCGGCGGCCTGCCACGCGGCTACTCACTGCTGGTGGCGGGGCCCTCGGGTTCGGGCAAGACCATCCTGGCCTCGGCCTTTCTTGCAGAAGGCGCACGGCGCGGCGAGACGGGCGTCATCGCCTCCTTCGAGCAGGGCTCAAGTCTCTCGCGCACGCCGGCGGTGGCCGAGCTGGTCGGGAGCGGCCGCGTCGGGCTTGTGGACACGCAGGCGGCCGGCATGTCGGTCGACGAACTGTCGATTTTGCTGATCGCGGAGATCCAACGCCTGGGCGCGAGCCGCGTGGTCATCGATTCGCTGTCGGGCTTCGAGCTGGCGCTCGCGCCAACCTTCCGCGAGGATTTCCGCGAGTCGCTCGCGCGCATGGTCACCGCACTGGCCAGCACCGGCGCCACGGTGTTGATGACGTCGGAGCTGGAAGACCGCTATGACGACCTGCGCTTCAGTCCCTATGGCACGGCCTTCCTGACCGACGCCATCATCGTGCAGCGGTATATCGAGGTGGACAGCCGCCTGCAACGCGTGCTGGCCGTCGTCAAGGTCCGCGCCAGCGCGCACTCCAACGAGCTGCGCCTGTTCCACGTCAACGACGAGGGCATCCAGATCGGCGCAATGCTGGAGGGCTATGAAGGCCAGCTGGCCGGCCGGCCAACCCGCCAGGCAGGGGCTCCGGCGCCTCCTGCGTCATTTCGAGCACCGAAGCCGCCGTGAGCGACGACGCCCATCCGCCGCGGGCGCCACCTGCCCAAGCACAGCAGCCTGACGAAGACGTCGGTGCCATCCGTGCGGAGCTCCTGCGCCTGCGGCAAGACCTGGAACAGGTGCAGCAGCAGTTCAACGCCACGCGGGCCGCGCAACTGCGGGAGGCCAACGAGCAACTGGTGCTGGCCGTCATGCAGGCCGAGGCGATTGCCGAGGCGGCGACGGACAAGTTGATGGCGATGACGCGCATCACCCAGCGCGATGCCCTGACCGACACGCCCAACCGTGCGCTGATGCTGGACCGGTTGCAGACGGCGTTGTCGATGGCCAAGCGCCGGCACACACGCAGTGCGGTGCTGTTTGTCGACATCGATCGTTTCAAGCAAATCAACGACAACTTCGGCCATCTGATCGGCGACGAGGCGCTCAAGCTGGTCGCCCTGAATCTTGGGACGGCCGTGCGCGATTCGGACACCGTCAGTCGCCACAGCGGTGACGAGTTCCTGGTGCTCCTTGCCGAGATCTCGAAAGCCGCTGACGCCGCCCAGATCGCGCTGAAGATGTTGCACTTGATTGCTGCCATCCGCATCGACAGCCTGCCCGCGTTCAGGGTCAGTGCCAGCATCGGCATCGCGATCTACCCCGATGACGGTCGTACGGCCATGCAGCTCATCGACAAGGCCGATTCGGCCATGTACCGCGCCAAGAAGATGGGCGGTGCCATGTTCCAGTTCCACGGCGCTGAAGACGTGCCTGACAGCGGGCACGTGCCGGACTTCGGCGACACGCACGGCCTGGGGACGCAGCCTGTGCCGCTGGATGCAACGCCCAGCCCGAATCCCCACCGTCATGCTTTGCGTGACGCCAACGAGCAATTGCTTCTGTCAGCGCTCGCATCCAGGGTATCGGCGGAGCGGGCCACGGGCGCGCATCAGCAGCACGTCATCCATTTGGCGATGGTCGCGCACGAATTGCGCAGCCCACTCGCACCACTGAGCAATGCCGCGGAATTGCTGAGCCGATCCCGCGGTGATGAAAGCCGGCATGCGTGGCTGCAGGAGGTCATCAAGCGGCAGGTGGCGCACATGACCCGAATCATCGACGACCTGCTGGATGGATCTCGCGCCGAGACGGGCAAGTTCCATCTGGTCTGCGGCAATGTTGACTTGGTGGCGATCCTTGGCGGGGTGGCCCAGTCCTGCCAACCGGCGATGGACGAGAAGCATCAGCGCCTGCGCGTTTCTCTGCCACAAGGCCCGCTGAACGTGCATGGCGATCCCGTGCGGCTCGAGCAAGTTTTTCGGAATCTGCTCGACAACGCGGTCAAGTACACGCGTGACCGGGGCCACATCGCCCTCACGGCTGCCGTGATCGATCGCGTGATCTCGGTCACCGTGTCGGACAACGGCATCGGCATCGTGGCTGAGGCGCTGCCGCATGTATTCGACTTGTTCGTGCAAAACGAGCACGCGATGGCCATGCACCACGGCGGCCTAGGCATTGGCCTGGCGGTGGTGCGCGAGCTCGTAGAGGCCCATGGCGGCACAGTCGTGGCCGTCAGCGCGGGCCATGACAAGGGCAGCGAGTTCATCGTCAAGCTGCCCCTGGCCGCGCTTGCCACGCCTTGAGTGGGGACGCAAGGCCGGCATACAGCAGGCGGCCTCGATGGCGGAGCTGCCCCGCGTTCAACCGAGTTTGCGGTCGCTGGGCCGCGCCAGGTAGAACCACTCGGTTCCCGGCGCGGACTTGGTGTTCGGGAACACGATGCGCCCCTCGCTCGGCGCCAGCACGGCCTCGCCGCTGGCGCGGGTGCCAATCTGCTGACCCTTCGCGATGGCGTCGAAGCTGGCCCAGCCCTGCTCGAACTGGTCGCCCTCGGCTTCGCGGTCGATGACGTCGTAGAGCTGCAGCAACTCAGGCGCCTGAGTGGGGCGGTGTGGCTCGACGGCGCTTGCGTCCAGCATGCCCAGGAACACCAGCGAGCGCAGGATGGCCAGGCGCGCGACCTCGGGGCCGTTCGGGTCCAGATGCTGGCCGCATTCCAGCGTGATGGCCCAGCCGCCGGTGGAGCGCATGTACTCGGTGGTGCCGACGCCGTAGTGCGGGTCGGAGATCAGCGAGGCGCGGCGCGAGCCGTCGTGCTCGCGCTGCTGGCGGCGCTGCAGGCCCAGGGCATAGGTCGACAGCCAGCCCTCGACGATGCGGCCCACGCCCAGGCGCGCGGCCAGCGCCGATTCGGTCGCCTCCTGAGAGAAGGGCTCCAGCTCGCCGCTGTTGTTGCGCGGGCCGATCATCGCGAAGGCCGGGCCCTGGCCCTGGAAGCTGTGCAGGTCGAGGATGCCGTCGTGCTGCGCGATCAAGGCACAGAGCTGGCGGGCGATGCGGTCCTCGAAATCATGCGCGATGACCGGCGGGCGCAGGTTGCGGTTGAGGTTGCGGTCGCCTTCGCGGCGGTTCAGCTGGTGGGCCAGCGGGTTGACGATGGGCACCAGGGTCAGCGTGCCGCGCAGCAGCGTCAGCTCGCCGGCATCGAGCTGGCGAATGATCTCGGCCATGGCTTTGGTGCCATGGATTTCGTTGCCATGCACAGCGCCGGTGACGAGGAAACGCGGGCCAGGTTGCAGGCCGGCGAACTGGTGGACACGGATGTGGGTGGGCTGGTTCATGACTGGAGCAGGGCGGAAGACAGGGCCTTGTCGGCGGAGAAGACGCGGCGCGGCAGTTCGGCGGCGGGCTGGCCGGCGCGGTAGGCAACGAGGCGATAGAGGGTGGCGAATGCGAAGTCGGGCGGCTCCTCGCCGGCGCCCAGCACCAGCTCGCCACCGCGGCGCACGGCGTCGGCCAGGAAGGCGGGCAGGCGCAGGTGATACGGGTTGCGCTCGATCTCGCCGGTGTGGCGCTCCAGCGCGGCGATGAGGCGGGCGGTGTCAGCGATATTGGTCTGCACCAGCGCATTGGGTGCCGACTGCGTGGACCAGAACTCGGTGTGGGCCAGCACCGCGTCCAGGCGTGCGGCGGCCAGCGCTTCGGCGACGAGACGGTAGACGCCGCGGTGGCTGGGGTTGTCGTCCAGCGCATGCGGTGCCAGCACAAGGGCCGGGCGATGGCGGGCCAGCAGCGCGGCGATGGTGTCGACATGGGCCTGCCACAGCTGCGGCTCGCGTTCGGCCGTGTCGGCGCGCACGTCCGACAGGCCGGCCTCGCCAACGCGGATGCAGTCGAAGCCCAGCACGCCGCAGGCGTCCTGCAACTCGACCCAGCGCGACTCGCGGCGTTCGGGGTTGCTGCCCAGGGTCACGGCGACATTGCCGACCCGCCAGCCGGCCTCCTGCTGAAGCCGCAGTGGCAGGGCGCCGACGATGCATTCATCGTCGGGGTGGGGCGCGAAGATCAGGCAATGGCCGGGGCTTGGCTCGCGGCCGGGTGCGGTCACGCGGTCGGGCGGGTTGCCCAACAGCTCGGCAAAGCGGGAAAGGTGCTCACGCCAGCGCGCGAGGTCTGCATCCAGGGACATGCCGGCATCCTACAGAGAGTAGGAGCCAGCGAGGCCGTGAGCGTGGCCCGCGCCGGGGCGATTTGCGGCACCCGGCGGCGTTGCCGGCTCCTTGCGTGGCGCCCGCCACGCGGCGTCACCTGCGCCTTGCCGGCCACCGCAACTCGCCCCGGCGCGGGCCGCGCTCACGGCCTCGCTGGCTCCTTGGCCGGCCATGTCGCCAGCAGCACACCCAATAAGGCCAGGCCATAGGCCAGGGCCTGAAGGGCGGAGATGGATTCACCGAGAGCCAGGCCGATCAGGGCCGTGCTGATTGGCAGAAAGACCATGAAGACTCCCGCCTTGGCCGCCGGCAACCCCTTCAGGCCAGCCATCCACAGCCAGACGGTGATGACGCTGGCCGTGGCGGCGTAGTAGCCCAGCAGCGCCCAGTCCAGCATGCGCGGCGCGCCGAAATCGAAGCTCAGGGCCTGCCAGATGGCCAGTGGCGCGACGAGCACCAGGCCCCAGAGGTTGATCAGGGCGCTGATGCGCTTCGGGCCCAGGCCGGCGGTCAGCTTCTTGCCGATGACGACATAGCAGCCCTCGCAGAACACGGCCGCGAGCAGCAGCAGCGCGCCCACCGGCGTCGTCTCAGCGCCGCCACCCTGTTTGCCGCTGGCCACCAGCGCAATGCCGCCGACCGCGCAGGCGATGCCGGCCAGCACGCGGCCGCCGAGGCGCTCACGCAGGAAGGCCCAGCTCAGCAGCGCGACGGCCGCCGGGATGCCGGCCATGATGACGCCAGCGACCACGGCCGAACTCTGCCGCAGCCCGAACAGCATGCAGATGGAGAACAGGAAGTTGCCGAGGAAGGACTCGAGGAAGAGCAACCAGCGCGAACGCGCATCCAGCGGCGCTTCGTGGGCGGGCTTTTTCAGCCAGGGCAGCATCAGCACGGCCGCGAAGCCGAAGCGCAGGCCGGCCAGCAGGAAGACCGGGAAGGCCGCGACCAGCAGCTTGGACAGGCCGACATAGCTGCCGACCAGGCTGGTGCTGGCCGCCAGCAGGGCATACGCCCGCCAGGGCACCATCACGGCAAGTTGCCGTCGATGGTGAAGGCCAGGAACTGCGTGAACTGCGCGGGATTGAAGTTGTTGTCGGACACCAGGATCAGCGTGCGCTTGCCGTCCAGCATCGGACCGAACGTGATGCCTTCGATGTTGTCCAGGGCCAGCACGCTGCCGTCGTCGTTCTTCAGCGACGACAGGTCCAGCAGCATGGTGCGCTTGACGGGCACGACCTCGTGGCCCTTGATGCTGGACCAACCCGACACATCGGTCGCGCCGCGTGTGTCGATCAGGTAGAGCTTGATGGTGTTGCTGGTGGGCTGCTTGGTCAGCGCCGCGATGCCCGGCGTCACGGCGCCGACGGCGAAGGCGCGCTCGATGACGATGAACTCATGGGCCGACAGGGCCAGCATGTCGGGCACGCCGTTGGTGGCGAAATCGCCCTGGCGCGCCGGCGGGAAGGGCACCGGGCCGACGTCGTAGATGTATTCGGCGCCGGCCTTGCCACTGTCCAGGTCGAAGGACAGCATGCGCGCGCGGCTGCCGCGGCCCACGGCCGTGGGCAGGCTGTCCTGGGCCAGGCCGTTCTCGCTCATGGTCCACAGCGTCTTGCCGTCGGGCGTGATGGCGATGCTCTCGAAGGCGAGGTTGTTATAGACGCCCACGTCGCCGGGCGTGATGCCGCCGGCGCTGCCCAGGGGGTTGTAGTAGCCCGGCACCGGGAATTCGCCGGCCGGCTTGCCGTCGGGGCTCATGCGGCGCACGGTCGGGTTCTGCAAGGAACTGGAGACGCGCTGGCCCTCGTTGGCCCAGTAGATGAGGTTGCGCCTGGCGTCCAGGCGCAGGCTCTCGGGGTCGACCTGGTTGCGGCCAAAGGGCTGGCCGTCGAGGTCGAGGATGGTGGTCATGCCGACCCAGGCCACGCCGGCCTCACCGGGGTTGGCGCTGCGGCGGAACTTGGACAGGTCCAGGCTCAGCTCGTAGTAGCGCGCCGGCGCGCGGTCGCTGCGGTCATCGCAGATGGCCAGGTAGCGGCCGGTGGCGGGCACATAGTCGATGCTGGACAGGCCACCGACCGGCACCCCGCGGAAGCTTGCACTCGTCGGCACGATCTGCTGGCCGATGTAGTTCAGGGTCTGTGCGTGGGCGGACCCTGCAAGTAGCAGGGCGAGTAGCCATTTCATTGGGAAAACTCCAGGGCGGGGCCGCGGCGCCGGTACTGCCGCCACGGGGCGCGGATTATGCGGCGCGACGCAGGGCGCCTCTGAGCGTGTCGACGATGCGTTCGATGTGGCCACTCTCGATGATGAGCGGCGGCGACAGCGCCACGGTGTCACCGGTCGTGCGGATCAGCAGGCCCTTGTCCCAGCAGTCCAGGAAGACGTTGAAGGCGCGCTTGGCCGGCTGGCCGTCCAGCGGCTTCAACTCGATGCCGCCGACCAGGCCGATATTGCGCACGTCGATGACATTGGGCTCCTCGCGCAGCGAGTGCAGCGCCTTGGCGAACTCGCCTTCCATGCGCGCGGCGCGGGTCAGCAGGTCGTCGTCGGCGTAGGTGTCCAGCGTGGCGATGCCGGCGGCGCAGGCCAGCGGGTGGGCCGAGTAGGTGTAGCCGTGGAAGAACTCGATGAGGTGCTCGGGTCCGGTCATGAAGGCGTCGTGGATCTTCTGCTGCGCGAACACGGCGCCCATCGGCACGCAGCCGTTGGTGATGCCCTTGGCCACCGTCATCAGGTCGGGCGTGACGCCAAAGGTCTGGGCGGCAAACGGGCTGCCGGTGCGGCCAAAGCCGGTGATGACCTCGTCGAAGATCAGCAGGATGCCGTGCTTGTCGCAGATCTCGCGCAGGCGCTGCAGATAGCCCAGGGGCGGGAGCAGCACACCGGTGGAGCCGGCCACGGGCTCGACGATGACCGCGGCAATCGTCGACGCGTCATGCAGGGCAACCAGGCGCTCCAGGTCGTCGGCGAACTCGGCGCCATGCGGCGGGACGCCGACCGAGAAGGCGTTGCGCGCCGGGTCGTGGGTGTGGCGGATGTGGTCGACGCCGGCCAGCAGGCTGCCGAACATCTTGCGGTTGGCCACCATGCCGCCCACCGAGATGCCGCCGAAGTTGACGCCGTGGTAGCCGCGCTCACGGCCGATCAGGCGGGTGCGGGCGCCTTCGCCGCGCACGCGGTGGTAGGCGATGGCCATCTTGAGCGCGGTGTCGACCGACTCGGAGCCCGAGTTGGTGAAGAACACGCGGTTCATGCCCGTGGGCGCGATGGCCGCCAGCCGCTCGGCCAGCTCGAAGGCTTTGGGGTGGCCCATCTGGAAGGGCGGCGCGAAGTCCAGCTCGGCGGCCTGGTCCTGGATGGCCTTGACGATCTTGCTGCGGTTGTGGCCCGCGTTGACGCACCACAGGCCCGCGATGCCATCGAGGATCTCGCGACCCTTGTCGTCGCGGAAATACATGCCATCGGCATGCGTCAGCAGACGCGGCGCCTGCTTGAACTGCCGGTTGGCAGTGAAGGGCATCCAATAGGCGTCAAGCTTGGAAACGTCTGCGCTCATGCGAGGCTCCTGGGAAAGGACCCCAAAGTCTAAAAGCTAATTTGACGGGGTGGTCAGAATCTGGCGGCACCTCAGGGCTCCCGTACGTTGCTCTAAATCAACGTCTTGCCTGCGCCGGCGTCACCCGCATTACATGATCGACGTAAAAAGGCCCGCTGATGCAGGCCTTGTCGTTGGTGCAGACGTCTGCACTAAGTCGCCGGCCTCCACAGGTTGCGCGTACCAACGGCATTTGTACCGTTGAGAACTAGCGTCTCTCCCGATTGGCTGGTGCCGCTGAAGGCGGACAGTCAGGGGCCAAGGGAGTGAGCCATGGAAGAGGCCTTCAAGGCGTTTCAACAGACGCTGGTCGAGCGGTTTTCCAGTCCGTTGTTAAGCAGCTTTTTGATTGCTTGGGCCGGTTGGAACTACAAGTTCGTCATGATCGTTCTGTCGTCGAATACGGTCACGACGACTCTTGACCTGATACAGCGACTGGCCTTCCCGGACTGGCAGACCATTGTCGTCAGAGGCGCCGTCTTGCCGTTGGTCTCGGCGCTGCTGTACATCCTCGGCTACCCCTACCCAGCTCGATGGGTGAACGGGTTCGTCCTTCGGCAGCAGAAGGCCAACAACCAGCAGCGGTCGAAGATCGAAGAAGAGACCCCTTTAACGCTTGAGGAGTCCAACCTTCTCCGTGCCGAGTTCAGGGCGCGCTATCGCGAGCAGGAAGAGGGTCTGCGCAAGGCAGAGGGCGAAGCGGCGCATTACCGAGAAATTGCAAACAGCGCAGACGCTAGGGAGTCAAAGCTAAAGGCGGATCGGGACGCGCTGAGCAGCAACGTGGACCAGTACGCTCTTCGGATGGCGGAAGCAGACCGTAGCATCAACGAGCTAAAAAGTAGCAGCGACGCACTCGTGGCTGAGCTAAATGTGGAAGTCCGGGCCCTTAAAGAGGAGTGGTTGCATGACTCCAAGTCTGCGCAGCGCGTCGTTGACGTTTTGACGACGCCGATGTCAGAAGGCATGAACTCCAAAGTGGTAGCGCTCAAATTGAACATGGAGCCATCCTTAGTTAACCGACTCGTCCAACTCATGCACGACGTTGGCTACCTAAACCTAGTTGGGGGCCGATATTCATTGACGCAGAAGGGACAAATTGCGTTTGGCGACCCGCGCAGGATTTGACGAAAAAAACGCCCGCGAGAGTCATCTCGCCTATTAAGCGGAGGAGGATGGGGGATGTCAGTTGCGGAGATTTTCTCGTCGTTCGCCGGGGCTCTGAAAATCCCGGAAGCCAAAAAGGCTTCAATTGCTCGGCGCACTGCTGCAATTACTAGGCGGCTAAATCGGGATTTCAGAAATACCGATTCGGAAGTTGCCAATCGGTTCTATGGCGGGTCCTATGGCAGAAACACGGCCGTGGACTCATTAAGTGATGTGGATTTGCTCTACGTACTGCCGTATGCAACCTATGAAAGGTTCAATGCTTACACCAGTGCTAGGCAGAGTGCGCTGCTACAGGCGGTTAAGACCTCGTTGCTACGAACATATCCTGGCTCGAACATCTATGTGGATGGACAGATAGTCAAAATTCCGTATACAGATGGGATCACTTTCGAGGTTGTGCCTGTATTCAATAACACCGGCGGCGGTTACGTGTATGCGGACACAAATGGTGGCGGCAGTTGGCAGGTATGTCGACCGAAGGAGGAAATCAACGAGTTTTATAGTCGGAATAAAGAAGCGAACTGCAATCTGGTCGTGTTAGGGCGCATAGTGAGGTCTTGGCGAGATCATCACGGTATCAGTATTAGCGGAATGCTGATCGACACGCTTACTTATCAATTCATCGAAGCCTGGGCATATAAGGACAAGTCCTTCCTCTATTACGATTACCTGACGCGAGATTTCTTTTTATGGTTGTCTGAGAGAGATCGCTCGCAGAATTATTGGCGAGTGCCCGGCAGTGGAGCTTATGCTTGGAAGTCAGGAGGGTTCGTGCAACAAGCGGCGGCGGCCTACGGCCTGGCACTCGCGGCCATCGAGAGCTTGGAGAAGCAGCACTACTGGGCCGCTTCGCAAAAGTTTCGTACCATATTTGGTCCGTGTTTTCCGGCTTAAGGAATCGTAGTGAATCGAGAGCAGCTTTTAAAGTTGATAGCTGTTGCAGGCTACGACATCGGGTTTGGGGCCAAGACGCATTTCGCAACATTCGACATCGTCGAGAAAGGCCCTGGATGGCTTGGTTTTGTGTCGCTCGTTGGTGGCATCTATAGTCTATTTGTGCCGATTTGGTCCTCTCAACATGCTGCCGCAGCTTTTGTTGTATTTGGCGTTGCCGCCCTGTACATCGGCTTTTACGGAGCCGATAAGGTGAAATATGAAGAGGTCGGCCGCAAGTTAACTCTAGCATTCCATGAGCTTCATGTGCTATATCGCCGGGTGGAATCGTTGCCCGCAGCTTCCGATGCGACAGCCTTTCTGCCTAGTGTGGAGAAGATTAGATTGGAAACAAACGCGATATGTATCGGCAAACAAATATTCCTTTCGGACTGGTATGCACACTACAAGTTTTTTTGGCAGATGCAGACGGACTGGATTAATGAAGGTCGACCGTTTTCATTTTTTAGAGACAAAATTCCCCTAAGCGCTTACGCCGTAGTCGCTCTGGTATTGGGATTAGTTTGCGTGCATGTAAGCGGAGCGTTGCCTCTATCTAGCGCATGGACCGCGCAACCATCAGGCATTGCGGCGTCTGCCGCAAAGTAACGATTTGGTCCTCACCCGAGCTTGGGCAACTCAGCTGCCGCCGCTTTCTGCAGCGGCTTGCTGAGCACACACAGGTGGCCCTGGCCCTTGAGCATCCGGGGGGTAGCTGTTGAGGGCGACGGCCTCGGCCTCGCGGGCGACGAGGGGGCTGGAGGTGACCGCGTGGCCGTCTTTGTCGACGATGGCCAGGCGGCCGGGCGTGCCGTCGACGAGGACCGACAGGCCCTCGTGCGCAACGGCCGTGATAACGACGTCTTCGATGGCGCCGATAGGCTGGGTGCCGATCATGTTGGGCTCCTGTTGGTGGACAGATGGAGCAGGGTGGGCGGTAGTACCGTGACGCTGAGCCACGGACGCCGGCGAGGACCTGCATGGAAGGAGAGGCGGTAGACCACACGCCAACGCGCTAGTAGTGCGCGCTGCGCTGGTAGTCCTGCCCGCAGGCCCTGCAGTGGCTTCTGGGCAGGCCAGGCCGGTCCTTGCGGTTGGGATAGAACTCGCGGGTGGCTGGCCACCAGCTGAAGCAGGCGCCGCAGAGCTTCTCCAGCTCGCCGTCGACAAAGCGGATCTGCGTGCATGGGGGCAACGTGGGGACACGGGGGCGCGGCGTCAGACCTCGGTTCCAAACAGCTCACCCGTGGCGTCGGCGGCCGGCGAAGCCGGCTTCTTCTTGGCCTTGCCGCCGGAGGCGGCCTTGCTCTTTTCTTCTTTGACCTCGTGGTCGGTCAGCTTGCCGCCGGCGGCGATCGCGGCCTTGAGCCACCTCGGCTGCAGCCCGCGGCCCGACCACGTCTCGCCGGTGGCGGCGTTGCGATAGCGGGAGACGTTCTTGCCGCTGCCCTTTTGCGCGCCCCCCTCTACCGCGAGCGCAACCGGGGATGGGGTAGGAGCGGGTTCCGCAGGTGGCTGAACGAACGACATAACGTACGACGCCGTAGTCAGGTCTGCGCGGCTGACTCACCGCCAGCGGCAGCTAGCAGTTTAGTTTGCGCAACGTTAGGGTTCCCACCAGCGGCAGCAGCTGCACGAGCAGGATGCAGGCGAGCATCAGGCCGCAGCCAATCAGCCCGGCGGTGTTGAGCCGCTCGCCGAGCAGCACATAGCCGAAGGCGGCGGCGAACAGGGTCTCGGCCGACAGGATGATGGCCGCGTCCGCCGCGTGGGCGTAGCGCTGGGCCACCACCTGGGCCGTGAAGGCGATGCCGACCGAGACGATGCCGGTGTAGGCAATGGGCCAGGCGGCCGCCGCGAGTCCGGCCCAGTGCACCGCCTCCAGCCCGGACGCAGCGGCCAGCGACAGCAGGCCGCAGACGGCGAACTGCCCACTCGCGACAAGGAAGGGCGCGCCCATGCGGTCGGCCCAACGGCCCACCATCAAGACGTGCACGGCCCAGGGAATGGCCGAGGCGGCGACGCAGATGTCGCCGAAGCCGATGGTCATCTCATGCGCGCCGGACAGCAGGAAGGCGCCGACCAGGCAGCCCGCCGCCGCCGGCCAGACCGACCAGTGCGAGCGCTGGCGAAGCAGCAGCCAGGCCAGCACGGGCACCAGTGGCACATAGATGGCCGTCAGGAAGCCCGCATGGGTCACGCTGGTGAACTGTATGCCGACCTGCTGCATGACGGCGCCCAGCGTCATCAGGAGACCCAGGCCGGCAATGTGAATGCCGTCCAGCTTCACCAGCGGCCGGCCTGCGCGGCCCAGGCGGCGCCACTCCAGCAGGGCCAATGGCAGCACGACGAGGGCACCGATCAGGAAGCGCACGCCCGTGAACAGCAGTGGGCCGACGTCGGCCATGGCCTTGTTCTGGGCGACGAATGCCGAGCCCCAGATCAGCGCGACGAAGGTGAGCAGCAGATTGGCCTGGAACCGCGTCATGGGCGAGCCAGCGCGGCGAGTTCCGCTTCGTCGAAGCCGGCTGCGCGACGAGCTTCGAGGTTGAAGGGCGCGCGCAGCTTGGGCGCCTGATGAAGGGTGGCGAGTTCGGCGTAGGTCGCGATCGGGTCCAGCCCACGTTGCTCGCACAGGAAGCGGTACCAGCGGTTGCCGGCCAGCACATGGCCGATCTCGTCGTGCAGGATGACGTCGAGGATCTCGCCGGCGCGTTTGTCGCCGGCACCGACGAGCTTGCGCTTGACGGCGGGCGAGGCATCCAGCCCGCGTGCCTCCAGCGTGCGCGGCACGAGGGCAATGCGGGCGAGCAAATCGTGTTTCGTCCGCTCGGCCATGTCCCACAGCGCGTTGTGGGCGTCGAAGTCGCCGTAGTCGAAGCCCAGCGTCAGCAGATGCTCGCGCAGCAGCGTGAAGTGCTTGGCTTCTTCCTGGGCGATGCGCAGCCAATCGCGGTAGAAGGCCTCGGGCATGCCGGGGAAGCGCCAGCAGATGTCCAGGGCCAGGTCGATGGCGTTCAGCTCGATGTGGGCGATGGCGTGCACCAGGGCCGCGATGCCGGCCGGCGTGCGCAGCGACGGGCCTTTGAGCGTGATGTGCTCGACCAGGCGCGGGCGCGCGGGGCGCCCCGGAATGCCGCCGGGCTCGGGAATCAGCGCGCCGGTATCGACGGGCAGGGCGGCGTCAAGCGCCAGCGTGGCGGCGGCCTTGGCGGGCGCATCGGCAATCAGGAGGGGGCCGAGCGTGGCCAGGCGGAGGTCGGACATTGCCCGGGATTCTAAAATCCGCCCTTTTGCGCGTTTTGCGCGAGGCCGCGATGGCGATTTACCAGCTCGACGAGCACCTCCCCGACGTGGCTGATTCCGCCTGGGTGGCCGACAGCGCCGAGGTCATCGGCCGCGTGACCTTGGGTGAGGGCGTCAGCATCTGGTTCAACGCGGTGCTGCGCGGCGACAGCGACACGCTGACGATTGGCGCGGGCAGCAACGTCCAGGACGGCTCGGTGCTGCATGCCGACCACGGCTTCCCGCTCGTCCTCGGCGAGAACGTCACCGTGGGCCACCAGGTCATGCTGCATGGCTGCACGGTCGGCGACGAAAGCCTCATCGGCATCGGCGCCGTGGTCTTGAATGGCGCGCGCATCGGCCGCAATTGCATCGTCGGCGCCGGCGCGCTGGTGACCGAAGGCAAGGAATTTCCGGATGGCTCGCTGATCGTCGGTGCGCCGGCCAAGGTCGTGCGTGAACTGAGCGAGGCGCAGGTCGCCGGGCTCAAGGCCAGCGCGGCCCATTACGTCAACAACGGCCGCCGTTATGCGGCCGGCCTGAAAAGAATCCGATGAGTGAACTGCACAAATTCCTGTTCGACGGCCTGCCGGTGCGCGGCATGCTCGTGCGCCTGACCGAGGGCTGGCGCGAACTGCTGAGCCGCCGTGAGCCCGGCCAGGAGTACCCGCCCGAACTGCGCGACCTGCTCGGCCAGATGAGCGCCGCAGCGGTGTTGATGCAGGCCAACATCAAGTTCAACGGCGCGCTGGTGCTGCAGATCTTTGGCGACGGCCCGGTCAAGCTCGCCGTGGCCGAGGCTCAGCCCGACCTGAGCTTTCGCGCGACGGCCAAGTGCATCGGCGAGCTCGCGCCCGGGGCCGACCTGCCCAGCATGCTGAACGTGCACGGCCAGGGCCGCTGCGCGATCACGCTGGATCCCAAGGACAAGTTCCCCGGCCAGCAGCCCTACCAGGGCGTCGTGCCCCTGCACGGCGACCACCGCGAGCCGCTGTACAAGCTCTCTGAAGTGCTGGAGCACTACATGCTGCAGTCCGAGCAGCTCGACACCCGGCTGGTGCTGGCCGCCAATGGCGACATCGCCGCCGGCCTGTTGATCCAGCGGCTGCCGGTCGAAGGCGAGGGCAACCTCGAAGGAAAACGCAACGAGGATGACATCGGGCTGTCCGAGGGCTTCAACCGCGTCGCCATCCTCGCGGGCACGCTGACCGCCGAAGAGCTGCTGACGCTGGACGCCGACACCATCCTGCGCCGCCTGTTCTGGGAGGAGACGGTGACCCGTTTCGAGCCCCAGGCGCCGCATTTCTCCTGCACCTGCTCGCGGGAGCGTGTGAGCCAGATGCTTCGCGGCCTGGGCCGCGACGAGGCCGACAGCGTGCTGGCCGAGCGCGGCGAGATCGAGATCGGCTGCGACTTCTGCGGCCGGCACTACCGCTTCGACGCGGTGGATGTCGGCGCGCTGTTCACGCCCGCCGGACGCCAGCCGGACGGCGCCGAAGGCACGCTTCAATAGTTCTGAGGTCGTTCAGCGTTTCCATTGCGCAACGGGCCTCATGCCTTCTGAGGATGCCCGGCAGCCTAGTGATTGACGCCACTGCCCCGAGCTGAGACTTTCGCCTTTTGGCCCCTTCTTGAAAGGGCCAGGAGGCGACAGTGGCCGACAAGGGCGGATTTGGCAGCTTCCCGTGGGCAAGTGCCGCGGTGCTGGTGGCCTTCGTGGCCAGCACCCAGCTCGTGCCCCATGCCTTCGAACCGCTGCGGCCCGCCGAGAAGGCCCGCGCCCAGGCGCCGCTGGACCCGGATCTGGACGTCAACGCCCGCCTGTGGGAAGACCCCTTCACGGCGCTGCGCCGCTACGAGACGGAACGGGCGGAGCGCTGCGAGCGCGTGCGCAAGCAAACCTCGCAAACCCTGGACATCGACTGCCGCGACCGCGTGGCCGAGGTGCGTGACCCGCAGCGCATGCTGGCCAAGCTGGACCGCGACCACGACCAGCGCCTGGATGACACGCTGATCATCATGGGCCTGCTGCCCGGCGCCGATTTCGTGGGTGCCGAGGAGGCGCGGCGGCGTGTGCGCTACGCGACGCTGGCCGGCCTGCTGGCCCAGGACTATGTGCCCGACAACGCGGAGCGGCTCAGCCTGCTGGAGTTCAACCTGCTGGAGGCGGCCGCTCCGGCCGAGGCGGCGTCAGTGGCTTCAGCAGCATCAGCGGCCTCCCGGCCCGCTGCCGCCGACAAGCAGGCGCGCGCGGCCAAGGACAACTTCGTCGTGCCCTACGAGCTGCTGTCGGCGCGCTCGGAGCACCGCCGCAAGCCCGACGGCGAGGGCGATGCCAAGGCCGACAAGCCGCGCCGCTATGGCCAGATCGCCTTGCTGTGGGTGGACGAGAATTCCCTGCCCAACCGCAAGCTGGATGCCCTGGCCCGGCTGACCCAGCAGCTGATGGGCAGGCCGGCCCGCGACCTTGCGGCACCGGGTGGATCAGACGGGCAGCGCCTGCCCAGCCTGGCCGTCATCGGCCCTTCGTCGACCGACGCGCTGCGCGCCGCACTGATGGACCTGCGCTGCGCGGCCGACCGCAAGAACGCCGCCGCCGATGCCCTCAGCCCTGCGGCCAGCGCGGCGGCCGCACGCTGCAGCTCGGGCGTGGCGGGTGCCGTGCGGGGTCTCGCGCCCGACCTGCAGGAGGGCTACGAGCTGCTGTCGCGTGCCGAGTTCTACAACTCGGCCTCGACGGCGCCCAACAGCATGATCGCGGAGCTCAGCGACCAGAAGCTCGAGTCCTTCGTCACCGACCAGTTCAACCGCATCACCGGCGTCAACCCGGTGCGGCCGGTGCAGATGGTGCGCACCATCGGCACCGACGCCGAGCTCATCAAGCGCATCGTCGCCGAGCTCGGCCTGCGCCTGCCGCATGAGGGCCGGCGCGTCGTCATCGTTGCCGAGCGGGATTCCCTCTATGCCCAGTCCCTGGTCAGCGAGCTGCGCTACCGCCTGCCCGAGGGGCGGCCGCAGAGCCAGCCGCTGAAGATCGAGGTCATCTATTTCTTCCGTGGCATCGACGGCATCACGACGCGCGAGGCCGGCACCGCCGCCGCAGCCGGGCCGGCGGCCAAGAGCGCGCCGCTGGAATGGCCCGAGAGCCGTGACCAGCTCGACTATCTGCGCCGCCTCGGGGCCGGGCTCAAGCGCAGCGAGGCCGACTCAAGCCGCCTGCCCATCGGTGCCATCGGCATCTTTGCCAACGACGTGCACGACAAGCTGCTCGTTCTGCAGGCCCTGCACGAGGATTTCTCCGACCGCATGTTCTTCACGACGGACATGGATGCGCGCTATCTGCACCCCCGCACCCAGGCCTTCACGCGCAACCTGGTCGTTGCCAGCAGCCTGCCGCTGGCCTTCTACCCGCCCGCGGCAGGGGCACCGCACGGCGCCGTCGACCTGCAGGCCGGCACGCCGCCGCTGCGCGACATCTACCAGGCCAGCACCTATGCCGCCGCCCGCCGGGCCGGCTGCCGCAGCGAGAGCTGCAAGCGCGACGAGAGGCTGTCGCTGGAGCCGGCCCTGCAGAAGCCCTCGCTGTACGAGGTGGGCCGTTCCAGCGCAGTGCCGCTGGCTGGCTATGCGCTGGAGGCCCAGCCGACGCCACCGAGCGCGGGGCGCCACGGCCTGGCCGTGCTGATGGTGGTCGTGATGAGTTGCGCGCTGCTTGTCTGGCCGTCCACGCCGGCGATCCGGCAGGCGCGCCGTGTCTTCCTGCGCGAGCCGACGATGGACAACCAGCCGCAGATGGACATGACGTCCATCGTGCTGGTGGCCCTGCATGCCGGCGTGTTCGCCTACGTGCTGGCCAGCCTCATCGAATTCCTGCTGCCCAGCCAGCTCGGTTTCGTTCATGCCCTGCTGCTGGCCAGCCTGGCTGCTTTCGGGGCACTGCTGGCCGTGCTGCCGGCTTTGCTGCTGGCGCGGCGCGAGCAGCCAGCGCCGCCCGACCAGCGCGCTGGCGTCGACCGCCTGCATCTCGTCGTCGTGCTGCTGGTGGTGGGGGTCTGGCTGTGGCTGGCCTGGCCGGCCGGCGGATGGAACCAGGCCGGCGTCTGCGACAGCTGCGAGCCGGTGGCCTGGCTGGAAGGCGTCAGCGCCTGGCCTTCGCATCTCATCCACCTGCTGGCGCTGTTCGCCATCCTGTGGACGCTGGACTGGGCCTGGGCCGACTCGCTCAACCAGCTCCGCCACGACTCCGACTGGCTGCGGCTGCCGCGGCCCGTGCCCAAGCCCGTCGTGCGCAGCGACATGCGCCAGCTGTTGCGCGGCTGGTTCGAGCATGTCAGCGTGTTGTTCTGGAAGCCCGGCGTCGGCTACAGCTGCGACTTTGACGAGCTCTGGCAGGAGTACGGCGAGCGCGGCGAGGCCCGCCCGCGCGCCGCACGCACCCTGGTCTGGTACGGGCTCACGCTGAGCTGCGTCGGGCTGCTCTTCCTGTGCCTGTCCGAAGGGCAGATTCCCGAGGTGCCCGTGCGCGGCGACGAGCACCGCCAGATGGTGAGTGCCACGCTCTACGCCATCCTGCTGCTGCTGCCGCTGCTCATCGTCGCGGTGGCCGACGCGACGGTGCTGCTGGTGCGCTTCGTGCATCACATGAATGCCGGGCGCACTTTCTATCCCGAAAGCACTATCGAGATGTTTGCCAAGTCCCTGGGCGAGGAGCACAGGGCCTTGTGGGCGCAGCGCTTCAGCGCCCGGCCCGAGGACCGCAGCAAGGACGGCGGCGGCTTCGCGGTGCACACGCTGCTCGACGACTGGATCGACATCCAGGTCGTGGCTCGGCGCAGCACGCCGGTGGCCCGCCTCGTCATAGGTCCGTTCGTCGTGCTGGCGTTGCTGGTCGTCGCGCGCAGCCGGCTGTTCGACAACTGGTCGCTAACGCCGGCCATCGCCGTCGGCGTCAGCTTCTACATCGCCGCGCTGATCGGCCTGACGCTGCTGCTCAAGCGTGCCGCCGAGACGACGCGCCGCCGGGCGCTGGCGTCCATGCAGGCCGATCTGCGCTGGCTGGCGGGCAGCGGCAAACCGCTGTCCGACCTCGTCGAGCCCTACAAGCGGCTGATCGCGTCGGTCGAGAACGAGCAGTGCGGTGCGTTCGCCTCCTTCTTCGACCAGCCCCTGCTCAAGGCCATCCTCGTGCCCCTGGGGGGGGCGGGCGGCACGCAGCTGTTCGACTACCTGCTGCTCGGCCGCTAGAACAGCCGCGCTGATGCGATCCGGCAATTTCAAGCCCTAGAACCGCGGGCCGACCGGTCTGCACTTCCCCCCTCCATACGATGGTGTTTGCTGTCAGGGCGACTAGCCTGTTAGAGCGGCCGCCCCGATTCGAGGCCCCCGTCGGGCGCTCCCGGCATCGCCGTTCCATGCCGGTCACTGGAGTGAAGCATGACATCCGATCAACGACTGCTGGCCCTGATCGGCCGCCGACTACCGGCCATCTTCGACGTCATCCCACGCGGGCCCCAGGGCTTGTCCGTGCATGATCGCGTCAGCGCCGTGGCATTGAATCCCCAGCCGCTGCCGCCCGAGCACATTGGCGCGGCGCTGGCGCAGGAGTTCGCCCACATGGCCTGGGTGAGCGACCGACTGGGCCTGAACTGGAAGACCATGGGCCAGGATCTGGACGACTGGTGCCCCACGCAACCGCGCAAGATCAAGTTCCCCGTTGGTTGGCCGCCCGTGCCCGAGCCCGATCCGCATCCGAACTGGCTGGCCGAGCTGCACCTGGGCTTTGCGGCCAAGCTGTCGGCGATCTCCGCCGAAAATGCCGGCACGCCACTGGCCGCCACGCTGGACCGCGCCGTCAATCGATCCGTCGACGCGCTGTCGCAGTTGCAGGCGAAGTGAAGCTCAGCGGGCCGGTGCGCCCACGGCCTGCGCGGCCTGAGCGAGACGGCTCGCTTCGTCGCCGCAGATGTCGACCCAGGGCAGGCCCTGGGTCGACAGTGCTGCGCGCAACCGGCCGTCGAAACGCGACCGCACCTCGGGGCCGTCGCGCTGGATGCCGTCGGCCAGCCAGGGGAGGTCAGGCGCGCACAGCAGCGTCAGCGCGCAGCGGCGCTGGAAGGCCAGCGCGGGGACGAGCAGGCTGTCGTCGCCGAAGTAGTGCTGGCTGCACAGTGCCGTGATCAGCGGCGTGGTGTCGCAGAAGACCAGTTCATGCGCCCGCGCCGCGGCCTCGATGCGCGCGGCCTGCTCGGCAGCGATGTGGGCCTGCTCGTGCTGCAGCGGTGTGCGGCCATGGGCGTCGCACCATTCGCGCAGGTATTCGCTGACGAGCCCGGCATTGAATTGCCGTGCCAATGCCTCGGCCAGCGTGGACTTGCCGGTGCATTCGGCACCCAACAAGGCAATCATCCTTGCCATGAAGGCTCCGCAAATTGTGCGTGGCCAAGTTCGCCGTGTGGTGGCTGGCCAAGCGACTGCCGTGGAACCGGCTTTGCCGGGCCACTGGCAGTGCCCCCTCGAAGGGGGCGCGCGCAGCGCGTAGGGGGTGAGCTCATTTTCTCCAGGCGCGCCAGCCGATCACGCTCATCGGGATGAAGCCCGCGTAGAGGATGACGGTCAACCAGTAGCCCTTGAGGCCAAAGAGCACGACGCTGACCACGTTGACGACGATCCAGGTCGGCCAGTTCTCTTCGTACTTGCGCGCCAGCAGCCATTGGCCAAGCAGGCTGGCGACGGTGGGGAAAGCATCCCAGTAGGGAAGGGGGCTGTCGGTGTTCTTCGCGAGAAAGACGCCGAGCAAGGGCCAGGCGGCCAGCGTCAGCAGCGCGGGCTTGACGAGGCCTTGCAGGCCGAGGCGGCGTACCTTCAGCGCCTCGCCCTCGCGCGTGCGGCCAAAGCGCCATTGCCACCAACCCCACAGCGCCAGTGCGGCGAACACCAGTTGCAGTGCGGCCTCGCCATAGAGCTTGCCGTCCCAGAACAGCGCGAAATACATCAGCGAGCTGATGAGGGCCAGCGGCCAGGCCAGCAGGTGGACGCGCATATTGCACACGACCATCCAGACGGCCAGCACGAAGGCGACCAGCTCCAGCCAGGAAATGGGGCTGCCGAATGCTGAGAAGGCCGGCGCAAGAAGCGCCGCCCAGGTGGTGGCGAGCATCAGCGCTTGATGGAAGACGCTGCAGCCGGCGCCAGCGGCACGAAAACTTCGTCGGACTTGATCATGCCCAGCTCGAAGCGGGCCTTCTCCTCGACCATCTCCAGGCCTTCGCGCAGATCACGCAGTTCGGCCTGCAACTGGGCGTTGCGGGCCCGGGCCTTGTCGTTGTCGGCCTGGGCCTGGCTCAGCTCCTCCCGGAGCTGAGCGACGTGCGGAATGCTGCCCCGGCCCACCCAGAGCTGGGCTTGGATGGCGATCAGGAAGATCGCCAGGACCGCGGCAAGCGCCTTCAAGCTTTACTTGAGGTTGTAGAAGGCGGCACGGCCGGGATAGAAGGCGACGTCGCCCAGGTCTTCTTCGATGCGCAGCAGCTGGTTGTACTTGGCCATGCGGTCCGAGCGCGACAGCGAACCGGTCTTGATCTGGCCGGCATTCAGGCCGACGGCGATGTCGGAGATGGTGCTGTCCTCGGTCTCGCCCGAGCGGTGCGAGATGACGGCCGTGTAGCCGGCGCGCTTGGCCATCTCGATGGCGGCGAAGGTCTCGGTCAGCGTGCCGATCTGGTTGATCTTGATCAGGATGGAGTTGGCGATGCCCTTGGAAATGCCTTCCTGCAGGATCTTGGTGTTGGTGACGAACAGGTCGTCGCCAACGATCTGCACGTTCTTGCCCAGGCGGTCCGTCAGGATCTTCCAGCCGTCCCAGTCGCCTTCGGCCATGCCGTCTTCGATGGAGATGATGGGGTACTTGTCGACCCAGGTGGCCAGCATGTCGGTCCATTCCTGCGCGGTCAGCTGGATGCCGCCTTCGCCTTCGAGCACGTACTTGCCGTCCTTGTAGAACTCGCTGGCAGCGCAGTCCAGGGCGATGGCAATCTGGTCGCCGGCGCGGTAGCCGGCCTTGTCGATGGCCTGCAGGATCAGCTGGATGGCTGCTTCATGGCTCTCGACGCTGGGCGCGAAACCGCCTTCATCGCCGACGGCGGTGGAGATGCCCTTGTCGTGCAGGATCTTCTTCAGCGCGTGGAAGACCTCGGCACCCCAGCGCAGCGCTTCACGGAAGCTCGGCGCGCCCACGGGGACGATCATCAGCTCCTGCAGGTCCAGCGAGTTGTTGGCGTGGGCGCCGCCGTTGATGACGTTCATCATCGGCACCGGCAGCTGGCAGCCGTTCATGCCGCCGAAGTAGCGGTACAGCGGCAGGCCGGACTCTTCGGCCGCGGCGCGGGCCACGGCCATTGACACGGCCAGCATGGCGTTGGCGCCCAGGCGGCTCTTGTTCTCGGTGCCGTCCAGGTCGATCAGGGTCTTGTCCAGGAAGGCCTGCTCGGAGGCGTCCAGGCCCAGCACGGCCTCGGAGATTTCGGTGTTGATGTGCTCGACGGCCTTCAGCACGCCCTTGCCCAGGTAACGGCTCTTGTCGCCGTCGCGCAGCTCGATGGCCTCGCGCGAACCGGTGGACGCACCCGACGGCACGGCCGCGCGGCCCATGACGCCGGACTCCAGCAGCACGTCGCATTCGACGGTGGGATTGCCGCGGCTGTCGAGGATTTCTCGACCGACGATGTCAACGATTGCGCTCATGGGGTTGTCTCCAGGAAGTGAAAAATTCGGGCGGGCGCAAGTGTGCCAAGCGGGCGTTACCGTGTCACAACAAGCGGCCGGTGCGTTGGGGCGGGAGTTTAAGTGCTGGGCTGCGTCGGTCCCTGGCGCCATAGCCGCCAGGTGACGGCCGCGAGCAGCACGACGCCCACGCCCAGCACGGCCCACAGCAGCAGGCGGCGCGGGGGTAGAGCGGGTTCCGCGGCTGGCATGGCCTGGGGTGTGAAGGCGCCAAGCTGGGCTCGGCCCAGGCGGGCCTGCTCACGCTGCCAGTCGGGCACCACTTCGGCCAGCGAGTGCGGGCCGGTCTCTGGCGCTGCGGCGCCCACCTGCAGGCTGAAAGGCGGTTCGCCCTGGGCAGCCCACACGAGGCGGGTGACGCGCACGGCCCAGTCCAGGCGCAGGCTGTCGGCGGGCGGCAATGCGGTGCCGCGCGGCGGCAGCAGACGCAACTCGCTGGCACCGATGCCCAGCGGTAACGCAGGGGCGATGTCGGCGGGGGCATCGCCTCGCTCCACGCGGTAGAACACGCTGCGGGCGATGGTCTGCCAGGGCGCTTTCGGGCCCGAGCGCGTCTGCACCTGCACGGGCAGGACCCAGGTGCCCCGCGTGCCGGCCAAGCTCAGGCTCAGCAGGGGCTGTGGGCCGCCCAGCGGGATGACCCAGCCGCCATCGGCATCTTGCGCGGGCAAGGGCGAGCTGCGAACCAGCTGCTGCGGCGCTGCGCCAGCGGGTTGGGCCAGCAGGGTGGCGGCCTCGGGCTGCACGGCGCGCGTGGCGTCGTCCCACACCAGGCGCAGATAGCGTTGCGGACGGCCTGGCAGGGTGACCAGCGGCTGGGCCAGCGGCGCGCCGTCGGTCGTGCGCAGGCCCAGCAACTGACCGGTTCCCAGCACTTGCCAGGCTTGCAGGTCGGGGCTGGTCTCCAGCCGGTAGCCGGCCTGGAAAGCTGCGGCGTCGGTGGGCCAGCGCAGCCGCAGTTGGCGGGGCTCGGCCGGCCATTGGGCCGGCTCGCCCAGGTCCAACAGCCAGCCGGCGGGAAGCCGATGACGTGGTGCCGACGCGGCGACCGGCGCCGGCGGCAGCGCGGCCAGCTTCAGCTCGCGCTCGGGCATGGTCAGCAGGTCGTCCGGCAGCAGCGCGAAGGGCACGCGGCGGCCCTGGGCGTCGAGCAGCTGCCAGTCGCGCAGGTCGCTGCCCAGGCTGTGCTGCCAGGCTTCGGCCGTGGCATCCAGCGTCAGGAAGGGCGCGGGTTGGGTGATCTGCACCGGCGCGCGGTGCGGGCTGGCTGTGGCCGATGTGGCGGCCAGCAGCACCAACAGCTCAAGAAGGCTTTTTCTCATCTTGTGTAGAGCCCGGCAAAGGCGCGATATAGCCGATGACCAGCATCAACACGCCCACGCCGATGAAGGAGACGATGCGCAGCACGGTGCCGCTGCCCTGCAGGTCGAAGATCAGCAGCTTCAGCACGACGGCGCCCAGCAGCACGGCGCCGGCCAGCCAGGGCGCGCGCTGGTGGCGGCGCGTGCCCAGCAGCATCAGCACCAGGGCCAGGGCGCTCCACAGCAGTGCCAGGCCGGTTTGCACGCCGCGGGACTCGAGCCAGCCGTCGACGTGATAGGGCACATCGCCCCAGTGATGGAAGCAGCGGATCAGCATGCCGTTGAGCCAAAGGAAGGCCAGGGCTGCCGGCACAGCCAGCGAGGAAGGCGGCAGCTTGAGCGCGGCAGCAGCCGGGCTGCGCAACCAGGCAACGACGGCCAGCAGCGCCGCGGCGATGCCGAGATCGAGTGGATTCAGCACCGGGATGTAGGGCAGAGGCTGGGCAGTGCCGGGGCTGGCCCAGTTGGCGATCAGCACCCAGGCCGAAAGTGCCAGGCTCAGCACGGCAGCGCCCACCTGGGCATAGGCCGCAGGCGCCAGGCGCAGTGGCCAGGCCTGTTGATCGGCAGGGCGACGCTGCTGGCGCAGCACGGCAGCCAGCAGCAGCGCCGGCACCAGCAGCCAGCCCAGCCAACCCCAGGCGCTGCCGGGGTCGCCGAGGTCGGCCGTCCAGTGGCGGCCTTGCAGAGCGCCGAGCAGCGCAAATGCCAGCAGGCTGCCGGCATGCGTGGCGTTGCGCAGCAGCGCGGGCCAGTGCGACGCCGTGCGTTGCAGCACGAGTGCCTGCGCAACCCAGGCCAGCGGCAGTGCCCACACGCCGCCTGCCGACAGCGGCGCGCCGTGCAGCACCGTGCCCAAGATACCGAGCAGGCCCCAAGCCGGCAGCAGCAGCGCGGTCGGCCACGCGGCCGTGGGCCAGCGCCACAGTGCCTGCAGGCTCAGCAGCACGGCGCTGACGGCAGCGATCAGTGCGACGCTGACGGCCCACTCGTGCGATGCCGACACCCATTGGTCGAGCACGATGCCCGCCGCGACTGCGAGCCACGCCGTGCCCCAGCCGACCAGCGCGAACGCGATGCCTGCATGCCACGGTCGGCTGTCGTCACGGCCCAGGAAGCGCGAGGCGCCCAGCCCGGCGGCGGCGATCAAGAGCGCATTCAACAGCTGCGATGGCGCATGGAGGCCGTCGGGGTCGCCGCGGGACATCGACCACAGCAGCGTGAAGCCGCCCAGCGCCATCAGTGCCAGGCCGCTGGCGAGTACGCGCAGCCGGCCTTGGCGCAAGCCCAGCCAGACGGCGCCGACACCTTCCAGTGCCCAGGCACCGGCGGTGGCCTCGGCGCTGAGCGCGAATGGAATGACCAGCGTGCCGAACACGGCGCCGAGCGCGATGAAAGCCTCGAACACCAGGGCATGGGCCGGGCGGCGCCGCACCCAGGCGGCCAGGCCCGCGTAGGCCGCGCCGATCAGCAGCGCAGCAAAGGCGATGGCCATCGAGTCGGGCTTGAGCAGCGCGTACTGCATCGCCGAAGCGAAGACCGGCACGCCGAACAACAGCGTGGCTTGCAGCCAGACCTCGGGTGCTTGTGCGCGGCGGCCCGGCATCAGCAGCACGGCGGTGAACAGCAGCCAGAAGGCGATCAGGAAGCCCTGGGCGACGGCGTAGTCGGCGGGCGTATAGGCCGTCAGTCCCCAGGCACTCGCGATGAGGGCGGTGAAGCTGAAGGCGATCAGGTTCAGGCGCGGCCAGTGCTTGAACCAGGCGACGAGCGCCACGCCCAGGCCCAGCACGAAGTCATAGCCGAGCAGCATGGCGATGGCGCCGCCGCCGGTGGACAGCAGCAGCGGCGTGGCATAGCCGCCCAGGGCGGCGACGACGGCCAGCGCCTGCGCGTCCTGCTTGACGGCCAGCAGTGCCGCCAGCAGCGAGACGGCCAGCATCAGCGCGAACACGAGTGCGAGCGGCTCCAGGCCGGCCAGCTTCACGGCGGCAAACAGCGTCAGGTAGACAACGGCCACGCCGCCGCCTTGCAGCAGCAGCCCGTAGCCGCGCGAGCGCAGCCTCAAGCGCCAGCCAATGACCAGCAGCGCAATACCGGTGGCACCGATGCCGGCCAGGCGCACTTCCAGTGGCACCGTGACGTTCTCTGCCGCGAAACGCGCGAGGAAGACGAGGCCGAGGAAGAGCATCGCCAGCCCCACCTTGACGATGGTGTTGGCCGCGGCAAGGCGCTGGGCCCAGGCGGGCATGGGGATGGGACGGCGCGGGACGGGCGCCGGGGCCGGTGGTTGGGGTGCCGGCCTGGGCGGCGACGGTGCAGCAACCGGCGTCGCGACGTTAGGTGGCAACGGCGCGACAACCGCTTCGGTCCGCTGAGGCACGGCCACAGGGGGCGTTGAAGCGGGTGGTTGAGCGGGCAGCGGCGCCGGCGCCGGTCCGCGGGCTGTGAGCTGCTTTTCCAGGTCGGCGATGCGCCGCCCCTGTTGCATCTGCTGCCAGCCCAGCCAGCCCACCGCGGCGCCGAGAAACGCGCCGATCAGACTCTCCGAGGCGAAGCCGCCGAACAGCGCGCCCAGCAGCAATGCAACGACGGCCACGGGGCTCAAACGCCTTCGATCAACACCATGCGCATGACGGCGATGCCCTCGCGGGCCTCACGCGCCACACCGTACTCGGGCGAGTCATAGAAAGCCTGTGCGGCTTCCGGCGTGGGGAACTTCAGCAGCACGACACGCTCGGGTGTCCAGTCGCCTTCGAGCACCGTGGTCTTGCCGCCGCGCACCAGCACCTCGGCGCCATGCTGCTTCATGGCCAGCGTCGAGAGCCGCCGGTAGTCCTCGTATTGCGCTGGGTTGGTGACCTTGACGTTGGCGAGGATGTAGGCAGCCATTTATCTCTCAGCAGCTGAAATCGTTTTGACGAAAGCGCAAGTCAATGCATGCCAGTTCGTCGAAATGATTTCCCCTTAGCAGGAGAAATCATTTTCAAGCAGCGGCTGCTGCTTGACGACGCGATCCAGCGCCACCAACTGCTCCAGCAGCGTCTTCATGTGCTTGAGCGGCACGGCATTCGGGCCGTCGCTGAAGGCCTCGGCCGGGTTCGGGTGGGTCTCCATGAAGAGACCTGCCACGCCGACGCCCACACCAGCCCGGGCCAGCACGGGCACCATCTCGCGGGCGCCGCCGCTCGAGCCACCCAGGCCACCGGGCTTCTGCACCGAGTGGGTGACGTCGAAGACCACCGGGGCGCCGGTGTTGCGCATTTCGGCCAGGCTGGTCATGTCGGCGACCAGGTTGTTGTAGCCAAAACTGACGCCGCGCTCGCAGGCGAGGAAGAGGTCTTCGGACAGGCCCACCTCGCGCGCGGCGGCGCGGGCCTTGTCGATGACGTTCTTCATGTCCCAGGGCGCGAGGAACTGGCCCTTCTTGATGTTGACCGGCTTGCCACTTTGCGCGACCGCGCGGATGAAATCCGTCTGGCGGCACAGGAAGGCCGGGGTCTGCAGCACGTCCACGACGCTGGCGACCTCGGCCACCTGCGAGGCATCGTGCACGTCGGTCAGCACCGGCAGGCCGGTCTGGCGGCGCACCTCGTCGAGGATCTTCAGGCCGGCTTCCATGCCGACACCGCGCTTGGTGGTGCCGGACGACCGGTTGGCCTTGTCGAACGAGCCCTTGTAGATCAGCGGAATGCCGAGGGCCGTGCACGCTTCCTTCAGCAGGCCGGCGACGTCGAGCGACATCTGCAGCCCCTCGATCGAGCAGGTCCCGGCGATCAGGAAGAAGGGTTGGTCGATACCGACATCGAATCCGCAAAGCTTCATGGATCAGGCCTTTTGATGGTGTTCCAGCGCGGCCTTGATGAAGGCCGTGAACAGCGGGTGGCCGCCCCAGGGCGTGGACTTGAATTCGGGGTGGAACTGCACGCCCACGAACCAGGGGTGCACCTCGCGCGGCAGCTCGACCATCTCGGTCAGCTTCTCGCGCTGGGTGATGGCCGAGATGACGAGGCCGGCCTTCTGCAGGCGGTCGAGGTAGTGCTCGTTGGCCTCGTAGCGATGGCGGTGGCGCTCGGTGACGATCGGGCCATAGATGTCACGGGCCAGCGTGCCGTCCTTGACGTCGGAGCTCTGCGCGCCCAGGCGCATCGTGCCGCCGAGGTCGCTCTTCTCGTCACGCTTCTGGATGCTGCCGTCGGCGTCCTGCCACTCGTCGATCAGCGCGATGACGGGGTGGGGCGTGTCGGGATCGAACTCGGTGGAGTTGGCGTTCTCGAGGCCGGCCATGTGGCGGGCGTACTCGATGGTCGCGACCTGCATGCCCAGGCAGATGCCCAGGTAAGGCAGCTTGTGCTCACGGGCGTACTGGGCGGCCAGGATCTTGCCTTCCACGCCGCGCTTGCCGAAGCCGCCGGGCACGAGGATGGCGTCGAACTTGGCCAGCGTGTCGACCGTCTCGGGCGTCAGCGTCTCGCTGTCGACGTACTCGATCTTGACGCCGGCATGGTTGTGGATGCCGGCGTGGCGCAGCGCCTCGTTGAGCGACTTGTACGAGTCCGACAGGTCGGTGTACTTGCCGCACATGGCGATGGTGATCTCGGTCTTGGGGTTTTCGACCTCGTAGACCAGCGTGTCCCAGCGCCTCAGGTCCGTGCTCTTGGTGTTGAGCTGGAGCTTGGTGCAGATGAGCTGGTCCAGGCCCTGCTCATGCAGCATGCGCGGCACCTTGTAGATGGTGTTCACGTCCCACATCGAGATCACGCCGTACTCGGCGACGTTGGTGAACAGCGAGATCTTCTCGCGCTCGTCGTCGGGGATGCGGCGGTCGGCGCGGCACAGCAGCGCGTCGGGCTGGATGCCGATCTCGCGCAGCTTCTGCACCGTGTGCTGGGTCGGCTTGGTCTTCAGCTCGCCAGCGGCGGCGATCCAGGGCACATAGGTCAGGTGCACATAGGCCGTGTTGGTCGGGCCGGCGCGCAGGCTCATCTGGCGCACGGCTTCGAGGAAGGGCAGGGACTCGATGTCGCCCACCGTGCCGCCGATCTCGACGATGGCCACGTCAACGCCCTCGGCGCCGCGCTTGATGTATTCCTGGATCTCGTTGGTGATGTGCGGGATCACCTGCACCGTCTTGCCGAGGTAGTCGCCGCGGCGTTCCTTCTCGAGCACGGTCTTGTAGATCTGGCCGGTCGTGAAGTTGTTGGCCTTCTTCATCCGCGTGGTGATGAAGCGCTCGTAGTGGCCGAGGTCGAGGTCGGTTTCGGCGCCGTCGTCGGTGACGAAGACTTCACCGTGCTGGAAGGGCGACATCGTGCCGGGGTCGACGTTGATGTAGGGGTCCAGCTTGATCAGGGTGACTTTGAGGCCGCGCGATTCGAGGATGGCAGCCAGGGAGGCCGACGCGATGCCCTTGCCCAGGGAGGACACCACACCGCCGGTGACGAAGACGAATTTGGTCATGTCTTGCAGCACGCAGAACAGCATGCTGAGGTGGGAAATTGCGATTGTACGAGACCCGTCAATTGGGCCCCAGCAACTCCAGCGCCAAGTCGGCCGTTTCCTCAGGTTTCTCGAAAGGGAACAGGTGCGAGCCCTCCATCCAGCGCCAGTTCTCCCCAGCCAGTTTCCTGGACGCCGCGGCACCGGCCTGGCGCAGCTCGACCGAGCGCGTACCGCCGACGAAAGCCACCGGGCACTGTGGCGGGCGCAGACGCAGCAGCAGGGGCAGGTGGTGGGGCAAGGTACGGTAGATGTGGGCCTCGACCTCGCGCGTGAAGCGCAGCCTGACCTGGCCGTCTTCCGACTCTTCGAAACCGGCGTCGATGTAGTCGGCCAGCACCCGTGGGTCCCAACGGGCGAAAAGCTTCTTGGCTGAGAAATGCTTGTAGACGGCCTCGCGATCCGGCCAGACATGGCGACGCTCGCGGGCGATCTTGGACGGGCCGTAGCGGTGGATGAGTCCCGTCGTCTTGGCCATCGCAACGACCGCGGCCTTCATGCCCGACACGACGGGTGAGTCCAGCATGACAAGGCGGCTGACGAGATCGGGTCGGCGGCAGGTGGCCATCAAACTCAGCATGCCGCCCAGCGAGTGGCCGACAAGGGCGACCTGGCCTTGCGGGCGCACTTCATGCTCGATGAAATGCAGCAGCTGGTCACGCAGGCGGCGCCAGTCGCCAGTCACGGGGAAGCGCGGGTCGTGGCCAAAGCGATCCAGCGCCTCGACGTGCCAGCCGGCGGCGCGCCAACGCTCGAACAGCACGCGGTAGCAGCCGGCGGGATAGCTGTTGGCGTGAGAGAAGACCAGCGTGCGAGTTGTCATGGGCGCGCAGTTTGCCTGCGTCGGGCGACCTGTTCAGCGTCAGTTCTGGAGTGCCGAGTCCAGACGTGGCCGTCAGTCGGGCGGCAGCTCAAGCTCCAGCACGCGGCGCCTGCCGGCGTGGATCTCGTCAAGACTGCGCCTGAAGCCGGGAATGCTGCGGAACAGGCGGTCGAAGCTGCCGTCCGCCAGGGCTGCGCGCAGGCCGCGCTCGATGCGGTCGGCCAGGGCCGGGTTGTCGCGGCTGGTGAAAAAGTAGAAGGGCACGCCGTAGTGCAGGAACAGGGTCTGCTCGATGGCCAGGCCGCTGTGCTGTTGCTGCTCGTACCAGGCCTCATAAACGCCGCGCGGCATGTAGTCGAAGCGCCTGGCGCCCAGCATCGCGAAGAGCTGTTCGTAATTGACGGACGTGACCACGGGCAGGCCGTTGGCGCGCAGCACGTCGGTCGATGGCCAGCCCTCGCCGGCCCCGGCCGTGAAGCGGCTCAGGTCGGTCAGCGTGCGCACGGCCCGGAAACGCGCCTGGTCGCCCCTGCGGATCAGGAAGACGCGGTAGTCGTTGAGTTCGCGCAGCAGCGAGAAGCGCACGGGAAGGAGCTCGGCCTCGCGCCTGGTGTTGCTGCCATCCCAGATGACGTTGATGGCGCCATTGTTCTTCAGCTCGACGAACTGGCGCTGGCCGCTCATCGGCTGCTCGTAGTGCTGGATCTCGAAGGCCCCGTCGCTGGCCTGCGTCTTCTCCAACGCCAGGCGCAGCAGTTGCGGGAAATAGCTTGCGTGCTCCTGCGAGCTGGGCGACAACTGCGGGATGGTGACGCGCAGGGGCTCCGCAGCCAGGGCGGCGGAGGGGCCCATCGTGGACAACAGCGCCAATGCGGCGCGGCGCCGGTTCATGGCGTTCAGCTGGCCGCCAGGCGCTTGAGTTGGTACAGCGCTTCCAGTGCCTCGCGCGGCGACAGCGCGTCGGGGTCGACCTTGGCCAGCGCCTGCAGCAGCTCGCTGGGCTCGGGCAGGGGCGGCGGCGCGGGCGGGGCGGCGAAGAGGTCGAACTGGTCGTCGGCCGCGTTCTGGCGGGCCTCCAGGGCCTCCAGCGTCGCGCGAGCCTGGCGCACGAGGCTGGCGGGCATGCCGGCCAGCTTGGCGACCTGCACGCCATAGCTGCGGCTGGCCGGGCCGGGCTGCAGCTCGTGCAGGAAGACGATGTCCTCACCGCTCTCCACGGCCGACACGTGCCAGTTCTGCGCCTGCGCATGCTTGGCGGGGAACTCGGTCAGCTCGAAGTAGTGCGTGGCGAACAGCGTGAACGCGCGCGTCTTGTCGTGCAGGTGGCTGGCGATGGCCGACGCCAGTGCCAGGCCGTCGAAGGTGGACGTGCCGCGGCCGATCTCGTCCATCAGCACCAGGGATTGGTCGGTGGCCGAATGCAGGATGGCCGCACCTTCGGTCATCTCCAGCATGAAGGTGGATTGAGCGTTGGCGAGGTCGTCCGCCGCGCCGATGCGGGTGTGGATGGCGTCCATCGGCCCCAGGCGACAGCTCGTCGCCGGCACATAGCTGCCTATTGATCCCAGCAACGCGATCAGCGCCACCTGGCGCATGAACGTGCTCTTGCCGCCCATGTTCGGGCCGGTGATGACGAGCAGCTTGGTACGCGCATCGAGCTTGCAGTCGTTGGGCATGAACTCCGTGCCGCCGGTCTCGTGCAGGCGGGCCTGCACGACGGGGTGGCGGCCGGCTTCGATCTCCAGGCAGGGCTGGGTGACGAACTCCGGCCGGCACCAGTTCAGCGTGACGGCGCGTTCGGCCAGCGCCGCCAGCGCGTCCAGGCCGGCCAGCGTGCGGCCCAGCGCCGTCAGCGGCTCAAGGCGGCTGATCAGGGCGTCGATGACCTGCTCGTACAGCAGCTTCTCGCGCGCCAGCGCCCGCTCGTTGGCGGACAGGGCCTTGTCCTCAAAGGCCTTCAGCTCCGGCGTGATGTAGCGCTCGGCGTTCTTCAGCGTCTGGCGGCGCTGGTAGTCCATCGGCACCTTGTCGACCTGGCCCTGCGTCACCTCGATGTAGAAGCCATGCACGCGGTTGAACTGCACGCGCAGGTTGGCGATGCCCGTGCGGGCGCGCTCGCGGGTTTCGAGGTCGAGAAGGAAGCCGTCGCAGTTCTGCTGGATGCCGCGCAGCTCGTCAAGGTCGGCGTCGAAGCCGTCGGCGATGACGCCGCCGTCGCGCGTCAGGATGGCCGGCTCCAGCGCGATGGCGCGCTCCAGCAGCTCCTGGATGTCGGCGGGCGGGTTCAGGCTGGCGTCGCGCAACGCGGCGGGTGTCACAGCGCGCAGTTGCGGCAGCACCTGAAGCGTCGCGCGCAAGCCGGTCAGCTCGCGCGGGCGCACCTGGCGCAAGGCGATGCGGGCGGAGATGCGTTCCACGTCGCTGACCGATTTCAGCGCTTCGCGCAGGGGCTCGAAGCCTTCGTCGTGCAGGGCGGCGATGGCGTCGTGGCGCGAGACGGCTTCCGCCCGGTCACGCTTGGGATGCAGCAGCCACTGGCGCAGCGTGCGGCTGCCCATGCCGCTCTTGCAGGTGTCCAGCAGCGAGAAGAGGGTGGGACTCGGCTCGCCGCGCAGCGTCTGCGTCAACTCCAGGTTGCGCTGGGTGGCGGGCGGCAGGTCCAGCAGCTCGCCGCTGCGCTGCACGCACAGGGAGCGCACGTGGGCGAGAGCCCGGCCCTGGGTGTGTTCGGCAAACGCCAGCAAGGCACTGCCGGCCGCGTGAGCCAGCGTCAGCTCATGCGCGTTGAAGCCCTGCAGGCCGGCCACGGCCAGTTGTTCGCACAGCTTGCGCTGGCCCAAAGCGGCGTCGAACTGCCAGCTCGGCCGGTTCGTGACCGGGAAGCGCGCCTTCATGACGCCCGACGGCTGCTGCTCGCGGTTCACCAGCACCTCGGCTGGCGACAGGCGGGCCAACCAGGCGGGCAGCTCCACGTCGCTGCATTCGGCCAGGCCGATCTCGCCCTGGGTCAGCGACAGCCATGCAAGCCCATGGCGGCGGCCGTGGCCGGAGACGGCCAGCAGCACGGCGTCCTGCTTGTCGGCCAGCAACTCGGTGTCGGTGATGGTGCCGGGCGTGACGACGCGCACGACCTTGCGTTCGACCGGCCCCTTGCTCGCGCCGACCTCGCCGACCTGTTCGGCAATCGCCACGGCCTCGCCCAGCTTGATCAGCTTGGCGAGATAACTCTCCAGCGCGTGCACCGGCACGCCGGCCATGACGACGGGCTGCCCCGCGCTCTGGCCGCGCTGCGTCAGCGTGATGTCCAGCAGCGCGTTGCACTTGCGCGCGTCATCAAAGAAGACTTCGTAGAAATCGCCCATCCGGTACAGCAGCAGCGTGTCCGGGAAGTCGGCTTTCAGGCCCAGGTACTGGGCCATCATGGGCGTGTGGGCGCTGAAGTCAGCGGGCTGGGTCATCGGCGTCGAGCAAATAACAAAGCCCCCCGGCGGAGGGCTTCAGAATGGGCGACAGTTTACGCGGCGGCCAAGTAGGCTGCCCCGTCGGTTGAGCGGCCGACGGCCACGGAGCCTTCGCTGTGCTCCTGGCTTGCCGACGAGGCGCGCCGGCTGCCAACCTCCGTCTGGACAAGGGCGAACCGCTGGAGCGCTGGAATCGGCCTTCGCGACGGACAAAGCGCCATCAGTCACCCACGGAACGAGCGCTGGCGAACGATGCCTACCGATATGTTTTATGTTGCTGTGGCGGTGTATTTGGTGCTATGAATACCCGTCCCACCAGGGTGGGCCCCGGATCCTGCACAACAACACATGGAGACCGCCATGAAGACAGGACGTTGGAGGGTGGGCTTTGTGGCCCTGGCCACTGCGGCTGTGGGCGTGCAGGCGCAGCAGGCGGGGAGCGTGCAGCTCTTTGGCCTGATGGACATCGGCGTACAGCAGCTGAAGGCCGACGGTGTCGGCAAGCGCCACCTGGTCACCAGCGACGGCAACGCCTCCAGCCGCTTGGGCGTGCGTGGCAGCGAGGATCTGGGCGGCGGGCTGAAGGTTGGCTTCTGGCTGGAGTCGGCCCTGTTGGTGGACGACGGCAGCAGCGGTGCGACGAGCACCAACAACAAGGACTCCATCAGCGGCGGCCTGACCTGGGCGCGCCGCGCGACGGTGCAGTTGTCCGGTGACTGGGGCGAACTGCGCCTGGGCCGCGACTATGTGCCGTCCTTCATCAACCTGACGATGACCATGCATCCCTTCGGCCCCAATGGCGTCGCCAGTTCGGGGCTGTTGTTCTATCCCGCGCCCGCCAATGGCACGACGCCGCGCACCAATGCGCGGGCGTCCAACTCCATCGGCTACTTCCTGCCGCCGGGCCTGGGTGGTGTCTATGCCCACGTGATGCTGGCCTTGGGCGAGCAGGGCGATGGCCCGACGCAAAGGGACGGCCAGTTGCAGGGCATGCGCATCGGCTGGCGCAACGAGGCCTTCAACGCCGCGGTCGCGATTACGCGCACCCGTTATGCGACGGGCGACTACAAGCAGAGCAATGTCGGTGCGGCCTGGCAGTTGGGCCCGGTCAAGCTGATGGGACTGTGGGGCGAGAACAAGGTCGGCACGACGAAGACGACGGCGCGCATGGCGGGCGCGCGCTGGCAGGTAGGCCCGCAGGGCGAAGTCCGCTTTGCCTACACGACCTTGAGGGCCAAGGGGGTGGCCAGCGACGCGAGTCATATCGCGCTCGGCTATGTGCACGATCTGTCCAAGCGCACCGCGCTGTATGGCAACGCCGCCCGCGCCGACAACAAGGGCACTGGCGTGCGCTTCAACGTGGGTATGGCGACGACGGTGCCGGGCGGCAACTGCAGCGGTGCCGAATTCGGCGTTCGCCACAGCTTCTGAGCGGCGCAAGAAACACCCATAAAGAGCAAGGCCCGCAACGCGGGCCTTGTTGATTCAGCGAAGCGCTTGGCTAGCGAAGCGTCTAATTAATCTTCCGACTTGAACACCAACTTGACTTCGTGGGTCTGGGCGGCGCCGGTGCCTTCGAACTTCCACTGGCTCAGGGCTTCGGTGGCGGCACGGTCGAACACGCGCTTGGGTTCGGCTTCGACGATGGCGACATCCGAGACCTTGCCGTCGCCGGCAATGGTCATCTTGGCGCGCACGCTGCCGGCGCTGATGTTCTTCTTGACGGCCTCATTGGGGTACTCGGGAGCGACCTTCTTCAGAACCTTGGCATCGGCGTGGGCCAGGGAGGCAGCGGCGACGAGGGCGAGAGCGACAGCGGAGCGGGCAAACATCAGTAGCGTCTTTCGGGCGGTTTGATTGGGGGAACAGAGCGGCTCTGGCCGCGTTGCAGCACGCATTCTGGCGAGTCCGCCCCCCACGGGTAAGGGGTGCGGCCGTGCAGAAGTCACGCACGCATGACCGGGTTAGCCCTTGGTCACCGCTGTCGCCAACTCCTTCACGGCCAGGAAATGACAAAGCCCTCGCGAGGAGGGCTTCGAAGGGGACTGGTGGCGCTGATCAGGGTGCTGCGTCGCCGCTTTCATCCTTCTTGATACGCACGGCGCCACGCTTCTTCGGCTCGGCCGGCGCAGGCGCTGCATCACCATTGAGCGTGGGCGCTGCGGCCTCTTCTTCCTTGATGACGCGGGTGTAGGGCGCCAGCATCGTCACCAGCTGCGCGTAGATCTTGGGGTTGCCGGCCACCACTTCACGCTGGTGCAGGAAGTCGGCCTCGCCCGTGAAGTTGCCGATCAGGCCACCGGCTTCCGTGATGATGAGCGAGCCCGCCGCCACGTCCCAGGGCTGCAGGCCGGTCTCGAAGAAGGCGTCGTAATAGCCGGCTGCGACGTAGCAGAGGTCCAGCGCCGCGGCACCTGGGCGGCGCAGGCCGGCGCAGTGCTGCATGACCTCTTCGAACATCTTCACGTAGCGCTTGAAATTGTCGCCACGGCGGAAGGGGAAGCCGGTGCCGATCAGCGCGTCGCTCATGCGGGTGCGCTTGGACACGCGCAGGCGGCGGTCGTTGCAGAAGGCGCCGCGGCCCTTGCTGGCGTAGAAGAGGTCGTTGCGGGTCGGGTCGTAGACGACGGCCTGCTGCACGACGCCGCGATGCGCCAGCGCGATGGACACGCAGTACATCGGCAGGCCGTGGATGAAGTTGGTGGTGCCGTCCAGCGGATCGATGATCCAGACGAACTCGGAATGCTTAGCGCCGTGGGTGCGGCCCGACTCTTCGGCGAGGATGCCGTGGTCCGGGTAGGCGCCCAGCAGCGTCTCGATGATCACCCCTTCTGCGGCGTGGTCGACCTCGGTGACGAAGTCGTTCGGGCTCTTGGTGTTGATGCGCAGAGCTTCGAGGTCCAGCGAGGCGCGGTTGATGATGGCGCCAGCCGCACGCGCCGCCTTGATGGCGACATTGAGCATGGGATGGTGAGACGTTTGCAGCATGCGTGGCACTCGCTGGGAAGAAGGGGCTGACGGGAGGAAAGAGCGGCGGGACCCATGGAGGCGGCCCGGATAATCGCGCGATTCTAGCCGCAGCCTCCGTACAAACCCGTGGAATCCACACGCTTCGTTCTCATCAACACCAGCCACGCCGGCAACGTCGGCGCGACGGCGCGGGCGATGAAGGTGATGGGTTTCCAGGACCTGGTGCTGGTGGCGCCGCGCTTTGCCGACGTGCTCTGCCACGAAGAGGCGGTGGCCATGGCCAGCGGCGCGGCCGACATCCTGGCACGCGCCCGCGTCGTGCCCACGCTGGCCGAGGCGCTGGACGACGTGGACTTCGCCTGCGCCACCGCGATGACGCCGCGCGACTTTGGCCCGCCGACGCGTGAGCCACGTGCACTGTTCGGCGAGCTGGCCGCGCGTGAGGCCGCGCCCCGCCTGGCGCTGGTGTTCGGCTCCGAGCGCTACGGCATGAGCAACGAGGACGTCTACCGCTGTCATGCGGTGCTGAGCATCCCGACCCATCCGGACTACGGCTCGCTCAACCTTGCCCAGGCCGTGCAGTTGCTGGCCTACGACCTGCGCCAGGCCCTCGGCGGCTTCGGCGTGCAGGCGCGCACGCCTGACCCGCAACTGGCCGACGCGCGTGCCGTGCAGGGCCTGCTGGATCATCTACAGGCAGCGCTGGTGCACATCGACTACCTCGACCCCGCGGCGCCCAAGAAGCTGATGCCCCGCCTGAACCAGCTCTTCAACCGCGCCGGGCTCACGAACGAGGAAATCCACATCCTGCGCGGCATTGCGCGACAGATGCAGAAGACCGTAGTGCCAGCAGGCTCAAAGTAGCCCCACCTAAACTGGCCTGCCTTTCTCCCCTGGCTGCACCATGTTCCAGCGCCTGCGCGAAGACATCGCCCTGATCCTCGAACGCGACCCGGCCGCCCGGTCGGCGTGGGAGGTGCTGACCTGTTACCCGGGCCTGCATGCGCTGATGTTCCACCGCCGTGCTCACTGGTTCTGGCAGCGTGGCTTCAAGTGGCTGGCGCGCTGGGTCTCGCACTGGAGCCGCTTTCTGACGGGCATCGAGATCCACCCCGGCGCGCGCATCGGCCGCAAGGTCTTCATCGACCATGGCATGGGCATCGTCATTGGCGAGATGGCCGAGATCGGCGAGGGCTGCACCATCTACCAGGGCGTCACGCTCGGCGGCACCTCGCTCGTGAAAGGCGCCAAACGCCATCCGACCCTGGGCCCGGGCGTCATCGTCGGCGCCAATGCCAGCGTGCTGGGCGGCTTCACGGTCGGCGCCGGTGCGCGCATCGGCTCAGGTGCCGTCGTCACCAAGCCGGTGCCGGCAGGTGCGACAGCCGTGGGCAACCCGGCGCGCATCATCGAGGCCGCCAGCGAACAGGCCCGCGAGGAGGCGGCCGCCAAGATGGGTTTCTCGGCCTATGGCGTGACCCAGGGTGACGACCCGGTCGCGATGGCCATGCGCGGCCTCATCGACAGCGCCTCGGGCCACGAGCACCAGATCGCGCTGCTTTGGAGCGCGGTCTGCAAGCTGTCGACCCAGGCCGGCCGGCCGATCGGTGACTGCGTGCCCGATGACGCCCAGCGCGACGAGGCCTTCGATGCGGCGCAGATGAACCGGCTGGTCAAGTAGCGGCCGCGCCGGCGAAATAGACCGTCAGCCGGCTACGTCTTTGCCGCCGGCCGGCCCGGCGTGAATGAGAATCGCCGGTTCCGGGCCGCGATGGCCCGCCCTGTGTCGGCCTGCTGTGTTCCTGCGCGAGTTACGACTGCGGCTTTCCACTGGCTGGCGCATGGCGCTGTGCCTGGTCATGGCCCTCTGCCTGGCTGAGGCAACTGCGGCACCGGCGCCCAAGCGCTGGTCCAGCCTCGCCGACATCAGCTTCCAGCATCTCAGCCAGGAGCAGGGCTTGCCCAACGCCATCGCGACGGCCGTGGCCGAAGATGGCCAGGGTTTTCTGTGGGTGGGCACGCTCGGCGGTCTGGCGCGCTGGGACGGCTACCACTTCAAGGTCTACAAGGCCGATGCGCAGCGCCCCGGCGCCCTGCCGGACAACTATGTGCAGTCCTTGCATGGCGATGCCAAGGGGCGGCTCTGGGTGGGCACGAGCGCGGCAGGGCTGCTTCGGCATGACCCGACGACGGACCGTTTCGTCGCCATCCCGGTCGGTGGCGCCGCGGGCCTGAGCCATGTCAGCGTGCGGCAGATTGCCGACGACGGCGCGGGTGGGCTGTGGGTCGTGACCGACGGCGGCCTGGACCACCTGGATCCCGACAGCGGGCGCATCGAGCGTGCCAGCACCGTGGGCGGCTGGGCGGCCGGTGCCGGCACCCAGGTCTGGACCCTGCTGCTTGATCGCCGCGGCCAGCTCTGGATCGGTAGCGCCGCGGGCCTGTTCCGCCGCGCGGCCGCGGGCGCGCCGCTGCAGGCCGTGCCACTGGCGGTGGGCCGCGTCGTCCAGCCCCAGGCCCTGGCCCAGGACAGCGCCGGGCGCATCTGGGCCGGCGGCAAGCACGATGGCGTCTTCGTGCTCGCCGACAACGGCGAGGCGCCAGCCGTCGAAATGCGGGAGGCCGGCGTCGCCGCGAACGAGGACCTGCTGGGCAACAGCCAGATCACCAGCCTGCTCGAGACACAGCCGGGGGAGATGTGGGTGGCGACCCTGGGGCAGGGTGTCGTGGCCGTCGACGTCGAGCGGCGCGACAGCCGGCGCATCCGCCACGTGCCGGCCTGGCCGGTCAGCCTGGCGGACAACGCGCTGCGCACCCTCTACCGCGACCGGTCCGGGCTGATCTGGGCTGCATCGAACCGCGGCCTGAGTCGCCACGACCCCCGCCAGGGCGGGGTGCTGACCCGCCTGGGCGCCAGCGCCGAGGTTGGCGATGCACTTGACTCCCGTTTCATCAGCGCCGAGATCAGCTGGATCCTGCCGATGCCCGAGGGCCGCCTGTGGCTGGCCACGCACAAGAGCGGCATCGACATCCTCGACGCCACCGGTGCCCGCGCCGGTGCACTGCGGCCCGACGCGAGCCGGCCCGAGGCCGCGCTGCCGCCCGACATCGTGCTGGGCATGGCGCGCGTGGCGGATGGCAGCGTCTTCATCGCCACCAAGCGCGGTCTTTATCGCTGCGATGCGAATGGGCGCCATTTGCGTCGCGTGAGCCTGGCGGGCCGCAACCCTGCCGCATCCACCTGGGCCCTGCTGGTCGATGGCGGCACGCTGTGGATAGGCGGCCAGTTCGACGGCCTGTGGCGGTTGGACATTGCCAGCGGCAGCGCCGCGCCCGTCACCCTCCCGGCACCGGGCTTGACCGACCAGCGCATCATGGTGCTGGCCCGCGGCGCGGCGGGTGAGCTGTGGGTCGGAACGCGCAACGGCCTCAATCGGGTCGATCCCCTGAGCGGTGGTGTCGTGCAATACCCGGCCGGCCCGACGCTGGCGCGCGGCCTGTCGGCCGGCTTCGTCACGGCGCTGATGCTGGATGCCGAAGGCCGGCTCTGGGTGGGCAGCTATGGCGGCGGCATCGATGTGCTGCCTGCGCCGGGCCAGGGTGAAGCCATCCTGCGCGTGGGCGTTGCCCAGGGCCTGCCGGACGGCACTGTCAACGCGCTGCTGCCGGACCTGCAGGGCCAGGTCTGGGCCAGCACCGACAACGGCCTGGCGCGCATCGACCCCGCCCGCATGACGGCGCGCGCGCTGCGCCGGGCCGAGGGCGTCGTCTTCCCGACTTACTGGACCGGGTCCGCGGCGCGCACCGAGCGCGGCGAGCTGCTGTTCGGCGGTGCCGGCGGCATGACCGTGGTGCTGCCCGAGAAGCTGCAGGCCTGGACCTACCGGCCCGACGTGCTGGTGGCGGACGTGCAGATCGGCGGGCGCTCTGTGGCGCTGCCCCCGGGTGGTACGGCGCTGCTGGACGTGCCGGCCGACGGCAACAGCCTGGCCGTGGAGTTCGCGTCCACCGACTTCTCGGCGCCGGAACGCAATCGCTATGCCTACAAGCTCGAAGGCTTCGATGCCAGCTGGATGGCGGCCGACGCGGCGCGCCGGGTGGCCGCCTATACCAACCTGCCACCGGGTGACTACCGGCTGCGCCTGCGCGCCTCCAACCGCGACGGCCAATGGGGCGAGCGCGAACTGGCCCTGGCGGTGACGGTGAGGCCTGCCTGGCACCAGACCTGGTGGTTCCGCGCTGCCCTGGTGTTTGCGCTATGCCTGCTCGTGCTCGCGGCGGTGGCCGGGCGCACGCGGCTGCTGCGCCACCGTCAGCTCGAGCTGGAGCACAAGGTGCGCGAGCGCACGGTCGAGTTGCGGGCGATGCACCACGCTTTGCAAGAGAAATCAGAGCAGCTTCAGTTGAGCAGCGTGACCGACCCGCTGACGGGCCTGCACAACCGCCGCTTCCTGAGTGACCACATCGAGCAGGACCTGGCAGCCAGCCTGCGCCGATCACAGGAGACGCTTGCCGCCGGGGGGCAGCCGCTGGATACGGACAACGTCTTCCTGCTGCTCGACATCGATGCCTTCAAGCGCATCAACGACCGGCACGGTCATGCCGCGGGCGACGCGGTGCTGGTGCAGTTCGGCGCCCGGCTGCGTTCGGTGATGCGCGAGTCCGATTACCTGGTGCGCTGGGGTGGCGAGGAATTCCTGGCCGTGGCGCGCGACACCGATCGCCTGCGCGCTGAGGAGCTGGCCGAGCGCATGCGCGCCGTCATCGCCGCCACGCCGTTTGAGCTCGACGACGGCGGCCGCCTCGATGTCAGCTGTTCCGTCGGCTTTGCCTGCGTGCCCTTCGAGCCGGAGCGGCCACAGGCACGCAGCTGGCAGCAGGTCGTCAACCTGGCCGACCTGGGGCTCTATGCCGCCAAGCGCGCCGGCCGCAATGCCTGGGTTGGTGTGCACACCGCCAAGGGGCGCGGCGCCACCGGTCAGCGCGTCGTGGGCGGGTTCGGCCTCAGCAGCAATCGCAGCCTGGATGACGTGGCTGCGGCGCTGGCCGAGCCAGGAACGGTCGAAGGCTAGACGGGGCGTTGTGCGCTCTTGGGTCTGAAAGCCTTGCAGACCTCGTCGCGGGTCTCGATGTAGGGCCCGCCGATCAGGTCGATGCAATAGGGTACGGCGGCGAAGATGCCGCTGGCCTTCTCGTGGCCAGCCAGAGTTTCGGCGATGGCCTTGGGCTGGCCGGGCAGGTTGATGATCAGACTCTTGCCGCGGATGACGGCGACCTGGCGCGACAGGATGGCCGTGGGCACGAAATGCAGCGAGATCTGGCGCATCTGCTCGCCAAAGCCCGGCATCACGCGGTCAGCCACGGCCAGCGTCGCCTCGGGCGTGACGTCACGCGGTGCGGGGCCGGTGCCGCCGGTCGTCAGCACGAGGTCGCAGCGCTCGGTGTCGACCAGCTCGGTCAACGCCGCCGAGATGTCGGCCTGCTCGTCAGGAATCAGGCGGGACACGAACTCGATGGGGTTGTGCAGCGCGCCCGTCAGCCAGTCCTTGAGGGCAGGCAGGCCCTTGTCTTCGTAGACACCGGCTGATGCCCGGTCGCTGATGGACACGACACCGATGCGGACCTGCTCACTCATCTTCGGCCGCGGCTTCGGAAGCCTTGATGAACTGGAACAGCTCGCGGAAGGCGCGGCCGCTGCGTTTCTCCGGCTCGTTGGCCGCGTCCTTGCGTGCCGCGCGCACGAGGCTGCGCAGTTGCTGGATGTCGACGTCGGCGTGCTCGGCGAGGAACTCCTGCAGCGCGTCGTCGCTGGCCAGCAGGCGTTCGCGCCAGCGCTCGGACTGATGCAGCTTCAGGCTGTCCTGCGCATGGCCGAGCTTGAAAGCGGCCACCGCTTCCCGGATCGGCTCGGGATCGATCTTGCGCATCAGCTTGCCGATGTACTGGATCTGTCGGCGCTTGCCCTCGAAATTGGTGATCTTCTTGGCGTGGCGCAGCGCGTCGTAAAGGATTTCGGGCAGCGCCAGCGGCTCCCAACGGCTCTCGGGCAAGACGAGCAATTCTTCGCCGAGCTTCTGCAGCGCGGTCATGTCGCGCTTGAGCTGGCTCTTGCTTGGGCCGTCGAAGTCGTCGTCGTCTTCGAATTCAGGGTTGGGATCGTGCATCGCGGTGCGGGGGGAGGGCGGAGTCTTATCATTGTCCCCCACCCCATTGACACCGGCGCCGGCATCGCCCGGCGCTTTGCTTTCATGCCTCAGCCCCAGAACGGTTTTGCCTACAGTCCCGAGCAGTTCCAGCAATGGATCGAGGATGCGCTCGGCGAAGCGAAAAAGATCGGCGCGACCGATGCCGGTGCAGAAGTGTCTGAGGGCTGCGGCCTGTCGGTATCGGCGCGCCTGGGCCAATTGGAGAACGTCGAGCGCAACCGTGACAAGTCGCTCGGCATCTCGGTCTACCTCGGCCAGCGCCGCGGCAATGCCAGCACGTCGGACTTCTCGCCACAGGCTATCCGCGACACAGTGCGTGCGGCTTACGACATCGCCCGCTTCACGGCCGAGGACGAGTTCGCCGGGCTGCCCGATGCGGCCGACCTGGCGTTGGATGCGACCCAGCGGCCCGAGCTGGATCTCTTCCATCCCTGGGCCGTCGACGCCGCTGCAGCGGCCGAGATTGCGCTGCGCTGCGAGGCCGCTGCCCTTTCCGTGGACAAGCGCATCACCAACAGCGAAGGCGCGGCCGTGTCGGCCCAGCAGTCGCATTTCTGGATGGGCAATACGCGCGGCTTCCGGGGCGGCTATGCCAGCTCGCGGCATTCGCTGTCGGTTGCGCCCATCGCTGGCCGCGGCGTGGGCATGCAGCGCGACGCCTGGTACAGCTCCATGCGCGACGCGGCAGATCTGGCCTCGCCCGAGGCGGTGGGCCGTTACGCGTCGGAGCGCGCTTTGTCGCGGCTGAAGGCACGCAAGGTGGCGACCGCCGAGATCCCGGTGCTGTTCGAGAGCACGGTGGCCATCGGCCTGCTCGGTGCGCTGGTGCAGGCGACCAGTGGCGGTGCGCTCTACCGCCGCACCACCTTCCTGCTCGACAGCTTGGGCAAGCCGGTCATGGCGCCGCATATCGACATCTCCGAAGACCCGCATGTGAAGAAGGGCAAGGGCAGCTCGCCCTTCGACGACGAAGGTGTCGTCACGCGCGCGCGCTCGGTCGTGGAAGGCGGCGTGCTGCAGGGCTACTTCCTGTCCAGCTACTCGGCGCGCAAGCTGGGCATGAAGACCACAGGCCATGCCGGCGGTTCACACAATCTGCGCATGACGAGCCGTGCCACCGCGCCTGGCGACGACCTGCCGACGATGATCCGCCGCCTCGGCCGCGGCCTGCTCGTCACCGAGCTGATGGGGCAGGGCGTGAACTACGTGACCGGCGACTATTCGCGGGGCGCCAGCGGCTACTGGGTCGAGAACGGCGAGATCGCCTACCCGGTTCATGAGGTCACCATCGCCGGCAACCTCAAGGACATGCTGCACAACATCGTCGGCATTGGCGCCGACGAGTACACGATGGGCACCAAGACCATCGGTTCGGTGCTCGTCACGGGCATGAAACTCGCCGGCAACTGACGCGCATCTGGCGCGTCAGCGCCGGGGTAAATCCGGGCCGGAGGCCGGTGCAGCCTTCCTAGAATCGGCCGGCAATTTTCTCTCTTCGCAAATCCGAAAACAGGAGACTTCAATGACCATGGAACGTCGTTCCTTCGTGCGCCACGCCGGCCTGGCTGGCGTGCTGGCGGCAGGTGCCGCCCCGGCCGTCGTGCATGCCCAAGCGCAGGTGCGCTGGCGCCTCGCATCGAGCTTCCCGAAGTCGCTGGACACCATCTTTGGCGCCGCAGACGTGTTCGCGAAGAAGGTCTCCGAGATGACCGGCGGCAAGTTCCAGATCTCCGTGCATGCCGGCGGCGAGATCGTGCCGGCGCTGCAGGTGGTTGACGCGGTGCAGAACGCTACCGTCGAGATCGCGCACACGGCGCCCTACTACTTTTTCGGCAAGGACGAGACCTTCGCGCTGGGCTGCGCCATCCCCTTCGGCCTGAACAGCCGCCAGATGACGGCCTGGATGGTGGAGGGCAACGGCCTGAAGCTGATGCGCGAGTTCTATCGCAACTACAACATCATCAACTTCCTCGGCGGCAATACCGGCGCGCAGATGGGCGGCTGGTATCGCAAGGAGATCAAGAGCGTCGCCGACATCAAGGGCCTGAAGATCCGCATCGGCGGCTTCGCTGGCCGCGTGATGGAGCGCATGGGCGCCGTGCCGCAGCAGATCGCCGGTGGCGAGATCTACTCGGCGCTGGAGAAGGGAACGATCGATGCGGCCGAGTGGGTCGGCCCCTATGACGACCAGAAGCTGGGCTTCAACAAGGTCGCGCCCAACTACTACTACCCCGGCTGGTGGGAAGGCGGCCCGCAGCTCGATTTCTTTATCAACACCAAGGCGTACGAGGGTTTGTCGGCCGAATACAAGGCCGTGGTCGAAGCAGCGTCTGCCATGGCGCATATCGACATGCAGGCCAAGTACGACGCCAAGAACCCCGGCGCGCTGAAGCAGTTGGTGGGCTCGGGCACCAAGCTGTTCCGCTTCCCCAAGGACGTGATGGACGCCGCGTTCAAGGAATCCATGGGCATCTACGCCGAGCTGTCGGCCAAGAACCCGAACTGGAAGAAGGTCTACGAGGATTTTTCCAACTTCCGTCGCGACCAGAACCTGTGGTTCCGCTTCTCGGAAGCCGGCTTTGACGACTTCATGCAGGCGCAGAAGCTGTAAGCCTCGCGCCGCAGCAAAAGCAAAGCCCCGCGATGCGGGGCTTTTTCGTTGGCGGCTCGGAGTGCCTCCCGGAGTGCCTACTTCTTCGCCGCGTCCTCCAGGGCACGCCGCACGGCGTCGCCGTCATCCGCGGGCGCGCTGGCACCTGACGCCGCTGGTTCAGGGGCGAACAGCTTGCTCGCATCGTCCGAGCTCATGTCAGCGGGCTTGTCGTGGCCGCCCATCTGCTGCAACAGCTCCGACGCCTGGTTCAGGTCCACCGCCTTCTCCTTGTCGAGAAAGACGGTCACGGTCTGCGGGAAGAAGATGACGATGGCGACGAGGATGAGCTGCATGAACACCCAGGGGATGGAGCCCATGTAGATGTCGCTGGACAGCACCTTCTTCGGGATCGAGCCGTTCTTGAACAGCGTGTCCGAGATGCCGCGCAGATAGAACAGCGCAAAGCCGAACGGCGGGTGCATGAAGCTGGTCTGCATGTTCACGCACAGCATGACGCCGAACCAGACGAGGTCGATGCCCATCTTCTCGGCCACCGGCCCGAGCAGCGGCAGGATGATGAAGGCGATCTCGAAGAAGTCGAGGAAGAAGGCCAGGAAGAAGATGAACAGGTTGACGACGATCAGGAAGCCGATCTGGCCGCCTGGCAGGTCGCTCAGCATGTGCTCGATCCAGCGCCCGCCCTCGACACCCTGGAACACCAGCGAGAAGGTGCGCGAGCCGATCAGGATGAAGACCACCATGGCGGTGATGCGCATCGTGCCGAGCATGGTCTCCTTGATCAGCGGCCAGTTCAGCCGCTTGTGCAGGCCGGCCAGGATGAAGGCGCCGACCGCACCCATAGCGCCGGCCTCGGTCGGCGTGCAGATGGCTGTGTTGATGCCCGGCAGGCCGCCCATGGAGCCGAGCACGGCGAAGATCAGCACGGCCGACGGCACGATGCCGCGCAAACACTTCTTCCACAGTGCCCAGCCTTGCAGCGTGCGCGCTTCCTTGGGAACACCGGGTACGTGGTCCGGCTTCACACGGCTCAGCACGAAGGTGTAGAGCGCAAAGATCAGCACCTGCAGGATGGACGGGCCCCAGGCGCCCTTGTACATGTCGCCCACGGAGCGGCCGAGTTGGTCCGCCAGCACGACCAGTACCAGCGACGGCGGCACCAGCTGCGTGATCGTGCCCGACGCGGCCAGCACGCCGGTCGCGTAGCGCATGTTGTAGCCGTAGCGCATCATGACCGGCAGCGAGATCATCGCCATCGCGATGACCTGGCCCGCGACGGTGCCGGTGATGGCACCCAGGATGAAGCCGACGATGATGACCGAATAGCCCAGGCCGCCGCGCACCGGGCCGAACAGCTGGCCCATGGAGTCGAGCATGTCCTCCGCGAGGCCGCATTTTTCCAGCAGCGAGCCCATCAGCGTGAAGAAGGGAATGGCCAGCAGCAGGTCGTTGGACAGGATGCCGAAGACGTTCTGCGGCAGCGCGCTCATGAACTCCGGCGGGAACCAGCCCTGGCTCACCGCGAAGAAACCGCAGGCCAGGCCGAGTGCTGCCAGCGAGAACGCGACGGGGAAGCCGATCAGCATGATCACGATCAGCCCCGCGAACATCAGCGGCGGGAAGCTCTCCATCGAGATCATTGCAGGGGCCTCTCGTAGTGGATGTCCATGTCGAACTTGTGCGCGAGCCAGGCCACGCGCTTGATGATTTCGGCCACGCCCTGCAGCGCAACGAGCGCGAAGCCCAGGGGCAGCACCAGCACGGCCGGCCAGCGGATCAGGCCGCCGGCATTGCTCGACACCTCGCCCGAGGTCAGCAGCTTGGTGACATAGCCCATGAGGCCGAGGCTGGCGACCGAGTCACTGGCGCTCATGCCGGTGCTGAGCTTGACGACGAACAGGCCCCAGGACAGCCAGGCCATGTAGCAGATGACCGGCATCAGGAAGACGACGAGGCCGAACAGGTCGACATAGACCTTGCCGTGGCCGGTCAGCCGGCTGTAGACCAGGTCCACACGCACATGCTCGTTGAGTCGGAGCACCTGAGCCGCGCCCAGCATGACGCAGGTGGCGAACAGATACCACTGGATCTCGAGGAAGGAGTTGGAGCTGTAGTCCAGCCCGTAGCGGACGACGGCGTTGGCGGCGCTGATGAAGCAGGACAGCAGCACGGCCCAGGCGGCAATCTTGCCGAAGCGGTCGTTCAGGCTGTCGATGCGCCGCGCAAGGGAGAGCAGGGCGTTCATGGGCTGGGCAGGAGAAAAGCGAAGCGGCCGCCAATGTAGCGACCGCTTGGGGGGCGTCGGCTTCTTTCAGCCGTCGTTCAGGGTAAGCCCCGAGGGGGTTCAGCCCAGTTGCTGGGCCTGCATGAACAGGCGGGTCGATCGGGCACCGGAGCGGCAGAAGACCAGCAGCGGCCGCGGTAGTTCGGCCAGCAGATCGGCGAAGGCCGCAATCTCCTCGGGCGACTGGTAGCCGCCGGCCACCGGCAGATGGCGATACGCCAGGCCTGCAGCTTCAGCGGCAGCTTGAATGGCTGCCGAGGTCGGCTGGTCGGGGCCGTGCTCGAAATCGGGCCGGTTGTTGACGACGCTCTTGAAGCCCATCGCCGCCGCTTCGGCCATGGCTTCGGGCGTCAGCTGAGGGGCGGCGCAGATGTCGGGGGCGATGGCTTGCATCGGCAGGCTCATGGCGGCTCCTTACTTGGCCAGCGCGGCCTTGACCGCGGCCGACACTGCACTCATCTCTGCCACGTCGGCGAGTGCGGCCTTGGCAGCCGCCATGACCTTGCCCATGTCGCCCGGGCCGCTCGCGCCCAGCTCAGCCACGATGGCTCCGACCTTCTCAGCCACAGCCTCGGCCGACAGGCGCTCAGGCAGATAAGCCTGCAGCACCGCCAGCTCGGCGGTTTCCTTGGCAACGAGGTCGTCGCGGCCGGCGGCGGCGAACTGACTGATCGAGTCCTTGCGCTGCTTGATCAGCTTGTCGACGATGGCCACCAGGGCCGTGTCGTCCACAACGACGCGCTCGTCCACTTCCTTCTGCTTCACGGCGGCCAGCAGGCCACGGATGGTCAACAGACGATCGGCTTCCTTGGCGCGCATCGCGGCCTTCATGTCTTCGGTGATGCGGTCTTTGAGGCTCATGGCGTAGAGGGTATGAAAAAAACAAAAACCCGCGACAGCGTCCTGTGGCGGGTTTTGGTGTCAACCGGAGCTGTTATGGAAACAGGCTCCGGGTCGCGTCAGCCGATCAGAACAGCTTCTTGGGCAGCTGCATGCTGCGCACACGCTTGTAATGGCGCTTGACGGCGGCTGCCTTCTTGCGCTTGCGCTCGGCAGTGGGCTTCTCGTAGAACTCGCGGGCGCGAAGTTCGGTCAGCAGACCCAGCTTTTCGATGGTGCGCTTGAAGCGACGCAGGGCGACGTCGAACGGCTCGTTTTCCTTGACGCGGATGGTGGTCATTTATTTCCTTCAGATTGCGCTCGGTGTTCGCGGCTGGGATCAGCAGCAGGTTCCGGATTACTGCTTCTCTTGAGTCTTCTTCGAGAAGTGCAGCGAATCGACGCGCAGGTTTGCCAGCAAAGCCGGGGATTGTAGCCAGAAAATCAACGACTTGCCAAGATTCGCTCAAGCTGTTGTGGCGGTGTCCGCCATGGCCCGGGCGCAGGCAGCTGCACTGGCCCACGCCCATTGAAAGTTGTAGCCGCCCAGCCAGCCGGTCACGTCCACGACTTCACCGATGAAATACAGGCCCGGGACGCGCTTGCTCTCGAGCGTTTGCGAACTCAGTTCCTTGGTGCTGACGCCACCGCGCATGACTTCGGCCTTGCGCCAACCCTCGTCGCCGCTGGGCATCAGCTGCCAATCGTGCACGCTGCGGCCCAGGCGCTGCAGGTCGGCGTCGCGGCAGTCGGGCAGCGGTTTGGTGGCGTCCAGGTTTGCGCGCTCCAGCCAGACGGCCGCCAGGCGCTGCGGCAGGCGGGACGCAAATTCGTTGCCGAGTTGGCGGCGTGAGGTGGCCTTGGCCTGGACAAGTTCCTTCTCCAGTTGGAGGTCGGGCGCCAGATTGAGCTGCAGCGCCTGATCATCGGCGCGGTAGCTTGAGATCTGCAGGATGGCCGGGCCGCTGAGACCACGATGTGTGAACAGCAGGTCTTCAAGGAACCGCATGCGCGCTTTGCCACTGCCAACGCTGACTTCCACTGGCAACGACAACCCGGCCAGGGCAGCGAAGGGTGCCCAGGCGTCCGCATCGAAGGTCAGAGGCACCAGCGCCGGGCGCGGCTCCACGATGGCGTGCTCGAAGCGCTTGGCCAGTCGCAGGCCCCAGTCGCTGGCGCCGATCTTGGGCACAGGCAGCCCGCCGGTCGCGACGACGACGCGCGGCGCCAGCACCGGACCCTGGCTGGTGTCCAACTCGAAGCCACCTTCGGGCAGCCTGCGCACGTCCGCCACCGTGCAGGGCTGCCAGCGCGTCACGCCACCCGCCTCGCATTCCTTGACCAACATCTGGATGATCTGCTCAGCGGAGTCGTCGCAGAACAACTGGCCCTTGTGCTTCTCGTGGAAGGCGATGCCATAGCCCTGCACGAGCTTGATGAAGTCCTGCGGGGTGTAGCGGGCCAGGGCTGAGCGGCAGAAGGCGGGGTTTTCGGACAGGAAATTGGCCGGCCCGGCCTCACGATTCGTGAAATTGCACCGGCCGCCGCCCGAGATACGAATTTTTTCGGCCAGCTTGGGCGAGTGGTCGATCAGCAGCACCTTGAGACCCCGCTGGCCCGCCAGGCCAGCACAGAACAGCCCTGCCGCCCCCGCGCCCACCACCACCGCATCGAATCCCCGCATAGACCTCCCGTGAATGGGGCGGCATTGTCGTGGGTGGGCGCATCGAAACTCGTTAGGATTCACGCCGGGTAGCAAAAGGGTCTTCTAGGGGGGAGGCCCGATTCATGGGGTGGCACGGCCTTGCTGGTGCTGCTTTGGCCCCACTACAGTCCCCCGACACCTTTGGTATTCGCGGCATTGCGCCGCGAATACACGATGGCATCACAACGATCTCATGGACATGACCGCTGACCAGACCGCGATGCAGCCGCCGCCCGGCAGCTTGGCGCATTGGCTGGCAGGCCACGGAGAACTGGGCGGCGAGACACTGGCCGGCCTCATCTCGTTGATCGAGCCCCTGGGCAGCCAGGCGGCGATCAAGGCGATGTCCACCGGCCGATACGTATTTGCGAGCACGGGCCTGGCGCAGATGTTCGAGCGTGAAGCGGTGGTCGGCCACACGGACGCCGAGTTGCTCAAGGCCGACGAGACGACGGCCTTGCGTCGTGTCGAGCAGACGGTCATGGCCCAGCGTCACCCGGTCGTCAGCGAGCACAAGCTGGAAATCAACAGCCGTCGCCGCGAGTTCAGCGTCACCCGGCTGGCCCTGAGTGCCGACTTCCTGCTCTCGGTATGGCATGAGCGCACCGAGGAGCGCCACCGAGAGGCCCATCTGCAGCGCGCCCTGGCCCAGATCGAGCAGCAGCAGTCCTCCATCGAGCAGATCCGCCGCGAGCTGCAGCAGGGTTCGGGCCGCGACGATGTTTCGGGCCTTTACATGCGCGCCCAGTTCGACGACCAGCTGCTGCGCGAGATCGACCTTTCTTCGCGCGAGCATCGTGAGTTCGCCCTTGTCATCATTGCGCTGGATGCCTCGCCGACCATCACCGGCCTGGGTGATGACGCCCAACAGCGCCTGCTCGAGGGCATCGGTCGCATGCTGCGCGCCAACACGCGGGCGATGGACTCGGCCTGCCGCATCGGGCCGCAACGCTTTGCGGTGCTGCTGTCCGGCGTGGGCCTGGCGACGGCCCACGCACGCATGGAGCAGCTGCGCCGCCAGTGCGCGGCCCAGATCGTCGTGTTGAATGGCCAGGACCTGGGCTTGTCCATCTCGATGGGCGTGTCCAGCTTCCCGCATACCGCCTCGCGCCAGGACGAGCTGATGGCCGCCAGCGAAGCGGCCGTCCACGAGGCGCAACGCCGCGGTGGCAACCAGGTCGTGCTGGCGTCCATTGCCTTCGGCTAAAGCTCCGACAGCCCCTTGTAGAGCATGTAGGCCGCGAGCGCGAACAACAGCATCGCGAAGACCCTTTTCAGCTGAGCCACGTCCATGGCATGGGCTGCGCGTGCGCCGAGCGGTGCCATCGTCACGCTGGCCACGGCAATCAACGCCAGCGCTGGCAAATAGAGGTAGCCCACCGATCCTGGCAGGGCCGGCGTCAGCCCCCAACCGCCAATGACGTAGCCGAGCGTGTTCGCGACCGCGATCGGGAAGCCCAGGGCGGCGCTTGTCGCGACGGCGAGGTGCACCGGCACATTGCACCAGACCATGAAGGGCACGCTGACAAAGCCGCCACCAGCCCCCACCATGCCTGAAAGCAGGCCGATTCCCGCGCCCGCACTGAACTGGCCGGTCGTGCCAGGCATCTGCCGGCTGGGCGCCGGGCGCTTGTTGCGCAGCATCTGCCAACCCGAAAAGCTGACGAATGCGGCGAAGACCAAGGCCAGCCAGGCGCCTTTGAGAAGGGCGAACAGGCCGGCACCCGCCAGCAGGCCGCCGATGAGGATGCCGGGCGCCAAGCCCTTGACGAGATCCCAGCGCACCGCGCCGCGCTGGTGATGGGCGCGCACGCTGGACAGCGACGTGAACATGATGGTGGCCATGGACGTCGCGATGGCCATCTTGACCGCCAGGCCCGGCTCGACGCCGCGCTGGCTCAGGATGAAGGTCAGGACGGGCACCATCAGCATGCCGCCGCCGATGCCGAGCAATCCCGCGAGGAAGCCAGCCGCGAGGCCGAGTGCGAGCAGTTCCGCGGCGAGGGTGGCTGTCATTTGCCGTGCAGGCGCTTCAACACGGCTTGCCATTCGGCCGGCGTGACCGGCGTGATCGACAGCCGGCTGCCGCGCTCCAGCACGCGCATCGACGCGAGCTCCGGCGCCTCGCGCATTTCCTTCAGGCTCAGCAACCGCGTCGTCTCGCGCCAGCGCACGTCAACATGGACCCAGCGCGGTGCCTCGGGCTTGGACTTGGAGTCGTAGTAATGGCTGCCCGCGTCGAACTGCGTCGCATCCGGATAGGCCGCGCTGCTGACCTCGGCGAGGCCGGCGATGCCCGGCTCGGGGCAGGAGGAGTGATAGAAGAGCACGCCATCGCCCACCTGCATGTCGTCGCGCATGAAGTTGCGCGCCTGGTAGTTGCGGACGCCTGTCCATGGCAAAGTGCCGGCGCGTTGCAGGTCGAGGATCGAAGCCTCGTCGGGCTCTGATTTCATCAGCCAGTAGTTCATCAGCTGATGCTAAGCGGGAAGAAGGTGTCCACCGCAATCCGGGGGGCCGAGATCCTGAACACCCAGGGGTAATCAGGTGGGCGAGGTCAGCCGGACTTCGGGTTCATCTGACGCGAGACGATCACGCCCGTCCGGCATGTTCCAAGCCCTTGCTCATAGAGCATCGGATGAAGGAAATAAAGCCCCGGGGAAAGCGGTGGACGACGTGAATTCTAAGTCTTAGAGCAGCTGCCCGTCGTGACCGAGTGCTTCATCCAGGCGCTTGACGAGGGTATCGATTTCGGGCGTTGACACCGGCGTCTCACGCGAGGTGTCGGCGAGCTGATAGGCCAGGTTCAGCGCGGCCAATACGGCGATGCGTTCGCGTGCCTTGACCTTGCCGGCGTCGCGGATGGCGCTCATCTCGCGGTCCACCTGGGCCACGGCGGAGCTCAATGCAGCTTCGCCGCCTTCGGGGCAGCCGAGCAGATAGCTCTGGCCCATGATGGTCACTTCCATCTGCTTCATACGTCTTCCTTGGGCGTCTCGACGGGCAGGCGCTCCAGCAGCGCATCGACGCGCGCTCGCGCCGCATTCAGCCGTGAGCGCAGGCTGTCACGCTCTTGCGTGAGGGCCGCCACCTGCTCGAGCAGCAGGGTGTTGGTTCGGGTCAACTCGTCGTGGCGCAGCAGCAGGCGTTCGACGCGTTCGGTGAGGTCGCTGAGTTGGGCCATGGCGTGTGAGGGTTCAGGCGGCGGATTTTAGGTTCCGGCCGTAGTCGCATTCGTTGATGACCGCGCAAACATTGCACAGTGGCTTGCGCGCCTGGCAGACATAGCGGCCGTGCAGGATCAGCCAGTGATGGGCGTCAACCAGATAGTCGGTTGGCACGCGGTCCAGCAAGCCCAGCTCGACGGCCAGCGGCGTCTTGCCTGGTGCGAGGCCGGTGCGGTTGCTGACGCGGAAGATGTGCGTGTCAACCGCCATCGTCGGCTCGCCAAAAGCAACGTTGAGCACGACGTTGGCCGTCTTGCGGCCGACACCAGGCAAGGCTTCGAGATCGGGGCGTGAGCGTGGCACTTCGCCGCCATGCAGGTCGATCAGCATGCGGCAGGTCTGCAGCAGATGCCTAGCCTTGCTGCGGTACAGGCCGATGGTTTTGATGTGCGACTCGAGGCCTTCCTGGCCAAGGGCGAGGATCTGCGCGGGTGTGTTGGCAACCGCGAACAGTCGCCTGGTGGCCTTGTTGACACCCACGTCGGTGGCCTGGGCGGACAGCAGCACGGCGGTCAGCAACTCGAAGACGCTGGTGAACTCCAGTTCGGTCTGGGGCGCCGGGTTGGCAGCCTTGAGGATGGCGAAGAAGCGTTCGACTTGGCTCGCGTTCATGCCGCGATTGTCATGTCCGTTTGGCCCTGGCGCGGGCAAGCGCGGCTTCAATGGCCGCGCGCTTGCGGTCGAGCTGCGCGGGGTCGGTGATCGCAGATGCCGCCGGCAGGTCCGCCAGCTTGGCTTCGGCCTTGACAACCAGGCGCGCTGCGTTCTCTTCGGCTTCGCGATGGCGGCGGAACTGGCGAAAGGCGTAGCGCTCGCGCGCCTCGTCGGCCTGCGGCGGGCTCCAGGCCGCCCAGCCGGTGGCAGTGGTGACCTCGGGCATGGAGATGCAGTCGACCGGGCAGGCCGGTACGCACAGTTCGCAGCCGGTGCACTGAGCAGTGACGATCACGTGCATGGCCTTGGGTGCCCCGACGATGCAGTCGGCCGGGCAGGCCTTGATGCAGAGGGTGCAGCCGATGCACCAGGCTTCGTCGATGACGGCGACGCCACGCGTGGCTTCAATGCCGTTGACGGGATTCAATGGCAGGGCAGGGCGCCCGGTGATCGCGGCGAGTCGCGCAATGCCCTCTGCACCGCCAGGAGGGCATTGGTTGATCTCGGCCTCACTCGCGGTGATGGCGTCGGCGTAGCGGCGGCAGTCCGGGTAACCGCAGCGAGTGCATTGGGTCTGCGGCAGTGCGGCGTCGATCAGCTCCGCGAGGTTCACGCTGGATTCAAGCCTTGCGCTTGCGGGCCGCCGGCTTGGCTGTGGTCTTGGCCACCGCCACCTTGGCCGTCTTCTTTAGCGGCGCAGCTTCGTATTTGGCGATGAAGTCGCGCACTTCGGGATAGACCTTCTCGCGCCAGCGGCGGCCCGAGAAGATGCCGTAATGGCCGGCGCCAATGGCGTCGTAGTGGTACTGGTGCTGCTTGGCAACACCCGAGCAGATGTCGTGTGCCGCCTTGGTCTGACCGGCGCCGGAGATGTCGTCCAACTCGCCCTCGACAGTCAGCAGCGCGGTGGTCTTGATGTCCTGCGGGCGCACGAAGTGGCCGTCAACTGCCCAAGTGCCGTTCACCAGCGCGAAGTCCTGGAAGACGGTCTTGATGGTGTCGAGGTAGTACTCGGCCGGCATGTCGAGTACGGCGTTGTATTCGTCGTAGAACTTGCGGTGGGCTTCAGCGCTGTCATCGTCGCCGCGCACCAGGTCCAGGAAGTAGTCGTAGTGCGACGACAGGTGGCGGTCCGGATTCATCGCAACGAAGCCGGTGTGCTGCAGGAAGCCCGGGTAGACCTCGCGGCCGGCGCCCGGGAAGTTGGTCGGTACGCGGTAGATGACGTTGTTCTCGAACCAGCTGTAGCTGCGGTTCATGGCCAGGTTGTTGACGGCCGTCGGGCTCTTGCGGGCGTCGATGGGGCCACCCATCATGGTCATGCTGCGCGGCGTGGCTTCACCGGCGCTGGCCATCAGCGAGATGGCAGCCAGCACAGGCACGGTGGGCTGGCAGACGGAGATCACATGGCTGTCGGCGCCGCCGACGTGGCGGATGAACTCCTGCACGTAGTGGATGTAGTCGTCCAGGTGGAAGGGGCCGACTTCGAGCGGCACCATGCGCGCGTCGGTCCAGTCGGTGATGTAGACCTTGTGGTCCTTCAGCAGTTGCTTGACGGTTTCGCGCAGCAGCGTGCTGTGGTGGCCGGACAGCGGCGCCACGACCAGCACCGTGGGCTGGTCCTTCATCTTGGCCAGCACCTTGAGATCGTCGGTGTAACGCTTGAAGCGCAGCAGGCGGCAGAAGGGCTTCTCGAGCGCCACCAGCTCCTGCACCGCGACGTCGACGCCGTCGACCTCCACGGACTTGATGTCGAACTCAGGCTTCTCGTAGTCCTTGGCCAGCCGATGCATCAGGTCCAGGCCGGCAGACAGGCGCTGCGCCATCGGCGTGTGGGTGAACGGTGACAGCGGGTGGCTGTAGAGCTTGGCCGACGCGGCTGCGAACTCAGAGAAGGGACTGAGCAGCGCGCGCTGGGTTTCGAAGAACTGATACAGCATTGGCAAACCTTGAACTAGGGGCCGGGACGCCCCGATGGTGCCAGAAAACGCTTTCGGCCTTGTGCGCTGCAGCATCGGATGGGCGGTCAAACCGCCAATCCTGCGCACTTGGCTGGTGCATTGAAGGGTTTTTAGCCCTTGATGACCGCCGCCATCGCGCTGGCGACGGTGGGCAGATTGCCCTCATTCAGTGCGGCGACACAGATGCGGCCAGAGTCCACGCCATAGACGCCGAACTCGCTGCGCAGACGCTGCATCTGGGTGGCGTTCAAGCCCGAGTAGCTGAACATGCCCAGTTGCTCAGTGACGAAGGACAGATCCTGGGTCACGCCGGCAGCTTTCAGCGCGGCGACCAGCGCGCCGCGCATGGCCTTGATGCGCACACGCATGCCGGCCAGCTCCTCTTCCCAAAGCGCGCGCAGCTTGTCGTCGGACAGCACCTGGGCGACGACCTGGGCACCATGCGTGGGCGGGTTGGAGTAGTTGGTGCGGATCATGATCTTCAGCTGCGACAGCACGCGCACGGCTTCCTCGTCGCTGCTGCAGACCACGCTCAACGCGCCGCAGCGTTCGCCGTACAGCGAGAAGCTCTTGGAGAAGCTGGTCGACACAAAGAAACCGACACCGGCGGCCATGAACTGGCGCACCGCTTCGCCGTCTTCCTTCAGGCCGAAGCCGAAGCCCTGGTAGGCCATATCGAGGAAGGGCGTCAGGCCCTTGGCCTTGACGGCGGCGACGACCTGGGCCCACTGCTCGGCCGTGATGTCATAGCCGGTCGGGTTGTGGCAGCAGGCGTGCAGCACGACGACGGTGCCGGCGGGTGCGGCATTCAGCGCGGCCAACATGCCGTCGAAGTTGATGCCCTTCTTGGCCACGTCGTAATAGGGGTAGGTTTCGACCGTGAAGCCGGCCTGGGTGAAGAGGGCCCGGTGGTTCTCCCAGCTCGGGTCGGAGATCAGCACCTTGGAGGCGGGGTTGAGCTGCTTCAGGAAGTCGGCGCCGATCTTCAGCGCGCCGGTGCCGCCTAGGGCCTGCACGGTGGCGACGTTCTTCAGTTCGGAGCCGAAGACCAGCTTCTGAACGGCCTTGTCATAAGCGGCAATGCCATCAATGGGGAGGTAGCCGCGCGGCTTGGGGGCGGCGGCCATGGCGGCCTCGGCTTCGCGGACGCATTTCAACAGCGGCAGCTTGCCGGCTTCGTCGTAGTAGACGCCAACGCCGAGATTGACCTTGCCGGGGCGGGTGTCGGCGTTGAACTGTTCGTTCAGGCCGAGGATGGGGTCTCGGGGAGCAAGGGCGACATCGGCGAACAAAGACATGGCGGGTTCCTGAAGGGACGTTGGCAGGAGGGGAGGCTTGAAGAATCAGGGTCTGCGCTAACCTGACCGCTTCTGCATTGCAGCAATGCAGCGCAGCAATTTTGCCGCCGAACCCAGGGAATTCCCCATGCAAGAAGCCTTGAACGTCATGCCCAGTCCAGAAAGTGACTCGGAGGAACGCAAGGGCGAATTCGTCAGCTTCGAAGGCTCGCCGTTCCAGCTGTTCCAGCCTTTCCCGCCGGCGGGGGACCAGCCGACCGCCATCGCCAAGCTCATCGAAGGCATCAACGACGGCCTCAGCTACCAGACCCTGCTGGGCGTCACCGGTTCGGGCAAGACCTTCACGATGGCCAATGTCATCGCCCGCCTGGGGCGCCCGGCCATCGTCTTTGCGCCGAACAAGACGCTGGCGGCCCAGCTCTACAGCGAGTTCCGGGACTTCTTTCCGAACAACGCCGTCGAGTACTTCGTCAGCTATTACGACTATTACCAGCCCGAGGCTTATGTGCCGCAGCGCGATCTCTTCATCGAGAAGGACAGCGCGATCAACGAGCACATCGAGCAACTGCGGCTTTCGTGCACCAAGAGCCTGCTGGAGCGGCGCGACGTGATCATCGTGGCATCCGTATCGGCCATTTATGGCATCGGCAACCCGAGCGACTACCACCAGATGGTGATGACGCTGCGCGTGGGCGACAAGATGGGCCAGCGCGACGTCATCGCCCACCTGATCCGCATGCAGTACACCCGCAACGAAATGGAGTTCGTGCGCGGGCATTTCCGCGTGCGCGGCGACACCATCGATGTATTCCCGGCCGAACACTCGGAGCTGGCCATCCGCATCGAACTCTTCGACGACGAGATCGAGGCGCTGTCGCTGTTTGACCCTCTCACGGGGCAGATCCGCCAGAAGATCCCGCGCTTCACCGTTTACCCGAGCAGCCATTACGTGACGCCGCGCGACCGCGTGCTGGCGGCCACCGACGCGATCAAGGCGGAGCTGCGCGAGCGCGTTGACTTCTTCGTCAAGGAGGGCAAGCTGGTGGAGGCGCAGCGCGTCGAGCAGCGCACGCGCTTCGACCTGGAGATGCTGCAGGAGGTGGGCCACTGCAAAGGCATTGAGAACTACACGCGGCACCTGTCCGGCGCCGAGCCGGGCGACCCACCGCCGACGCTGGTGGACTACCTGCCCAAGGACGCCCTCATGTTCCTGGACGAGAGCCATGTGCTGATCGGCCAGTTCGGCGGCATGTACAACGGCGACCGGGCTCGCAAGACGACGCTGGTCGAGTACGGCTTCAGGCTGCCATCGGCCATGGACAACCGGCCGCTGAAGTTCGCCGAGTTTGAACGCAAGATGCGCCAGGCCGTCTTCGTGTCGGCCACGCCGGCCCAGTACGAGCAGGACAACGCCGGCCAGGTTGTGGAGCAGGTGGTGAGGCCCACCGGCCTGGTCGACCCCATCGTCGAGGTGAGGCCGGCGACGCACCAGGTGGACGACGTGCTGCAGGAGATCCGCCTGCGCGTCGAGGTCAACGAGCGCGTGCTGATCACGACGCTGACCAAGCGCATGGCCGAGCAGTTGACCGACTACCTCAGCGACAACGGCGTCAAGGTGCGCTATCTGCACTCGGACGTGGACACGGTCGAGCGCGTCGAGATCCTGCGCGACCTGCGCCTGGGCGCTTTCGACGTTTTGGTGGGCATCAACCTGCTGCGCGAAGGCCTGGACATCCCCGAGGTGTCGCTGGTCGCCATCCTGGACGCTGACAAGGAAGGTTTTTTGCGCGCCGAGCGCAGCCTGATCCAGACCATCGGCCGCGCGGCGCGCAACCTGAACGGCAAGGCCATCCTCTACGGTGACCGCATCACCGAGTCGATGCGCAAGGCCATCGGCGAGACCGAGCGGCGCCGCGCCAAGCAGGTCGCCTTCAACGCGGAAAACGGCATCACGCCGCGCAGCGTGACCAAGCGCATCAAGGACCTGATCGACGGCGTCTACTCCGCCGAATCCGGCCGCGACGACGCCAAGTTGCTGGCGGCGGCCAAGGTCGAGGACTTGTCCGAGAAGGATCTGGCCAAACGTATCGCCCAGCTCGAAAAGCAGATGCTGGAGCACGCCCGCAACCTCGAGTTCGAGCAAGCCGCCCGCATTCGCGATCAGCTGGGGCAATTGCGCGAGCAGGCCTTCGGCGCCCGCGTGCACGACAACATCGTGCCCCTGGACAGTGCCCGCAAGGCCGGTTCAGCCCGCTGAAGCTGCTGCGGCGCAGCAAAAGCCCGCCGAAACCTAGGGATACCTGCCGGCCATAGGAAGTGGCCGAGTAGTCGAGTAAAATCATCGGAAATGATTCGCTCGGCTATTGTCCGTGCGTCCCGGGTTAACCCCGATCATTTGTCCTGGACAAATCCTGTTCAGGCGCCTCGCAAAGGAGTTTCGTATGCGTCTCACCACCAAAGGCCGGTTTGCTGTCACCGCGATGTTGGACCTGGCGCTGCGCGAGAATACCGGCCCGGTCGCCCTGGCGGCGATCAGCCAACGGCAGCAGATTTCGCTCTCCTACCTGGAGCAGCTCTTCGGCAAGCTGCGCCGCCATGAACTGGTGGAAAGCACCCGTGGCCCCGGTGGCGGTTACTCGCTCGGCCGCAAGGCCGAGAACATCACCGTCGCCGACATCATCGTCGCCGTGGACGAGGCGCTGGACGCCACCGGTTGCGGCGGCAAGGAAAACTGCATGGGCGAGGACAGCGGCCGCTGCATCACCCATGAACTCTGGACCAATCTGAACGCCAAGATGATCGAGTACCTCGACTCCGTGTCCCTGCGCAAGCTTGCCGATGAGCAGTTGGCCAAGGGCTTCGAGGTCGAGGCCGCACCGATCAAGCGCGCCATCTCCAGCCAGCCCGTGCTCAAGCCCATCCGCGTGACGGCGCCGAATTCGGTCTTCGCCCTGGGTGGCGCGTTCAGCAAGTAAGAAGAACTCACAAGAAGTCGTTCCATGGACATGACCCCGCACTTCCCGATCTACCTCGACTACGGCGCGACGACGCCGTGCGATCCCCGCGTGGTGGACGCGATGATTCCCTGGTTGCGCGAGCACTTCGGCAACCCGGCGTCGCGCAGCCACGCCTGGGGCTGGGAAGCGGAAGAGGCGGTCGAGAAGGCGCGTGTGCAGGTCGCCGAGCTGATCGGTGCCGACCCGCGAGAGATCGTCTGGACGTCCGGCGCGACCGAGTCCAACAACCTGGCCCTGAAGGGCGCCGCGCAGTTCTACAAGACGCGTGGCAAGCACCTGATCACGGTCAAGACCGAGCACAAGGCCGTGCTCGACACCATGCGTGAGCTGGAGCGCCAGGGCTTCGAGGTGACCTACCTCGATGTGCTGGAAAACGGCCTCGTCGACCTGGAGGCCTTCAAGGCCGCGCTGCGCCCGGACACCATCCTGGCCTCGGTCATGTACGTGAACAACGAGATCGGCGTCATCCAGGACGTCGTTGCGCTGGGCAATCTCTGCCGTGAGCGCGGCGTCATCTTCCACGTCGACGCGGCCCAGGCCACCGGCAAGGTCGCCATCGACATGGCCAAGCTGCCCATCGACCTGCTGAGCCTGGCTTCTCACAAGACCTACGGCCCCAAGGGCATCGGCGCCCTGTATGTGCGTCGCAAGCCACGGGTGCGCCTGGAAGCGCAGATGCACGGCGGTGGCCACGAGCGCGGCATGCGCTCCGGCACGCTGCCCGTGCACCAGATCGTCGGCATGGGCGAGGCCTTCCGTATCGCCCGCGAGGAAATGGGCGCCGAGAGCGAACGCATCCGCGCACTGCACAACAAGCTGATCAAGGGCCTGTCCGGTATCGAGCAGACCTTCATCAACGGTGACCTCGAGCACCGCGTGCCGCACAACCTGAACATCTCGTTCAATTACGTCGAGGGCGAGTCGCTGATCATGGGCGTCAAGGGCCTGGCGGTGTCGTCGGGCTCGGCTTGCACGTCGGCGAGCCTGGAGCCCAGCTATGTGCTGCGCGCACTGGGCCGCAGCGACGAGCTGGCGCACAGTTCGCTGCGCATGACCATCGGCCGTTTCACGACCGAAGAAGAAATCGACTACGCGATCAGCGTGCTGACCGACCGCGTGGCCAAGCTGCGCGAACTGTCCCCGCTTTGGGACATGTACAAGGACGGCATCGACATCTCGACCATCCAGTGGGCTGCCCACTGACGGACGACAGCCCACTGCGGACTGTCGTCCGCGGTGGGCAGGCCAAGGGGCTTGCAAGCCCCTTGGCAACCTAGAAGGAGAACACCATGGCATACAGCGAAAAGGTCGTTGACCACTACGAGAACCCCCGCAACGTCGGCAAGTTCGACAACGGCGATGACGACATCGGCACCGGCATGGTCGGCGCGCCCGCCTGCGGCGACGTGATGAAGCTGCAGATCAAGGTCAACCCGGCGACCGGCCTAATCGAGGACGCCAAGTTCAAGACCTATGGCTGCGGCTCGGCCATCGCCTCCAGCTCGCTCGTGACCGAATGGGTCAAGGGCAAGACGCTGGACCAGGCGCTGACGATCAAGAACACGCACATCGCCGAAGAGCTGGCGCTGCCGCCGGTCAAGATTCACTGCTCCATCCTGGCTGAAGACGCCATCAAGGCAGCGGTGGACGACTACCGCGCCAAGCACGCCAACTGACATGTCCGTCACGCTGACCGAAGCCGCAGCCCGCCACGTCAAGCGCTACATCGCCAAGCGCGGCAAGGGCGTGGGCGTGCGGCTGGGCGTGAAAACGACCGGCTGCTCGGGCCTGGCCTACAAGCTGGAATACGCCGATGAGGTGGCGCCAGAGGACGTGATCTTCGAGGGCCATGAGGTCAAGATCCTCATCGACCCCAAGAGCCTGCCTTACCTCGACGGCACCGAGCTGGACTTCGTCCGCGAAGGCCTCAACGAAGGCTTCAAGTTCCGCAATCCGCGCGAGAAAGACAAGTGCGGCTGCGGCGAGTCCTTCCGTGTCTGAAACTCGCTGACTCGACGACAGGCGCGGTGTGAACCGCGCCTTTTGCTTTTCCACTCTGCCATGCGCCTGACCGACAACGATTTCCAGCTCTTCGGCCTGCCTGAACAGCAGGCCCAGGTGCGCGCCGACATCGATGCGCGCTGGAAGTCGCTGCAGGCCGAGGTCCACCCGGATCGCTTTGCGTCGGAAGGTGCTGCCGCCCAGCGCCTGGCCATGCAGTGGGCCATGCGTGTCAACGAGGCCCACCAACGTCTGCGCGACCCGCTCAGGCGCGCCGCCTATCTGTGCGAGCTGCGTGGTGCGCCGGTTCAAGCCGAGAACAACACGCAGATGCCCGCGGCCTTCCTGATGCAGCAGATGGAATGGCGCGAATCGCTTGACGACGCCGACGGCGAAGCCGCCCTCCAGGCACTGGATGACGACGCGGCGCAAGCCGAAACCTCTGCGCTTGCCACCGTGCAGCGTCTGCTCGACGAAGCCGGCGACGCGCCGGCTGCCGCATCCCAGGTCCGCGCGCTGATGTTCATCCAGCGCTTCCGTGCCGATATCGACCAGCGCCTCGCCGCGCTGGATGCCTGAACACCATGGCTCTTCTCCAAATCTCCGAACCCGGCGCCTCGCCCGACCCGCACCAGCGCCGCATCGCCGTGGGCATCGACCTCGGCACGACGCATTCCCTCGTCGCCGCCGTTCGCCACGGCGTGGCCGAATGCCTGCCCGACGAACAGGGCAGGGTCATCCTGCCGTCCGCCGTGCGCTACCTGCCAGAAGGCCGCCGCCAGATCGGCGCTGACGCGCTCGCGGCCCAGGCCGAAGACCCCGAGAACACCATCGTCTCGGTCAAGCGCTTCATGGGCCGCGGCCTGGCCGACGTGGCCAACCGCGAGCAGCTGCCCTATCAGTTCGAGGACCGTCCCGGCATGTTGGCCGTTGCCACGCGCGACGGCGTGAAGAGCCCGGTCGAGGTGTCCGCCGAGATTCTGGCTACGCTGCGTTTTCGCGCCGAGGACAGCTTTGTCGACGACCTGTTCGGTGCCGTCATCACGGTGCCGGCCTACTTCGATGACGCCCAGCGCCAGGCTACCAAGGACGCCGCCGAGCTGGCCGGCCTCAAGGTATTGCGCCTCATCAACGAGCCGACCGCTGCTGCCATCGCCTACGGCCTGGACAACGCCAGCGAAGGCTTGTACGCGGTCTACGACCTGGGTGGCGGCACCTTCGACATATCGTTGCTGCGCCTGACGCGCGGCGTGTTCGAGGTCGTCGCGACCGGCGGAGATGCGGCTCTGGGCGGCGATGACTTCGACCGCGTGCTGGCCGACTGGGCGCTCGCCGATCGCGTCGTCGAATCTGCGCATGACAAGCGCGCCGTCCTCGTCGCCGCACGTGCGGCCAAGGAGGCGCTGTCTGACGCTGACTCGACCGAATTGGTCGCCGCGCTGGACGCGGGTGAACTGCGCGTGATCGTTTCGCGCGAGCAGTTCGAGCAACTGGCCCAACCGCTGATCGCCAAGACGCTTTCGTCCGTGAAACGCGTGCTGCGCGACGCCAAGGTCAAGGCGGCCGATGTGGCGGGCACCGTCATGGTCGGCGGCTCCACGCGCATGCCCATCGTGCGCCATGCGGTGGGCGCGCTGTTCGGCCGCGAAGTGCTGACCAACCTGAATCCCGACGAGGTCGTCGCGCTGGGTGCCGCCATCCAGGCCAACCAGCTCGCCGGGAACGCGGCCGATGGCGAGATCCTGCTGCTGGACGTGATCCCGCTGTCGCTGGGTCTTGAAACCATGGGCGGCCTGACTGAGCGAGTCATCGAGCGCAACTCGACCATCCCCGTCGCCAAGGCCCAGGACTTCACGACCTTCAAGGACGGCCAGACGGCGCTCGCCATTCACGTTGTGCAGGGCGAGCGCGAGTTGGTCAGCGAATGCCGGTCGCTGGCGCGCTTCGAGCTGCGCGGCATCCCGCCCATGGTGGCCGGCGCGGCGCGCATCCGCGTCAGCTTCCAGGTCGATGCCGACGGATTGCTGAACGTATCGGCTGAGGAGCTGACCTCGGGCGTGCAGGCGGCCATCACCGTGAAGCCCAGCTACGGCCTCGGCGACGACGAGATTGCCAACATGCTGAAGGATGGTTTTGCCAGCGCCGAGGGCGACATGGCGGCGCGCAAGCTGCGCGAGGCCAAGGTGGAGGCCGAGCGCATGGTCCTCGCGACGCGCAGCGCGCTGGCCGCCGATGGCGACCTGCTGCCCGAAGCCGAGCGTGAGGCGCTAGAGGCGCGCCTGTTGGCCCTGGCCAAGATGGATGGCGATGCCGATGCCATCGATGCGGCCGTCAAGGCGCTGGCCGAGGCGACCGAAGGTTTTGCCGCCGAGCGCATGAACCGCTCCATCGCCCGCGCGCTGACCGGCCGTGCCGTCAACCAGATTTGAGAACTGACATGCCCGTCATCAAGATCCTTCCCCACGCCGAGTATTGCCCCGACGGCGCCAGCATCACCGCTACGCCCGGCACGTCGATCTGCGAAGCGCTGCTGGCCAACGACATCCACATCGAGCACGCCTGTGACCAGGTCTGCGCCTGCACGACCTGTCACGTGATCGTGCGTGAGGGCGGCCGTTCGCTGAGCGAGATGGAAGAAGACGAAGAGGACATGCTGGACCGCGCCTGGGGGCTGGAGCCCGACTCGCGCCTGTCCTGCCAGGCGCTGTTGCGCCAGCAGGACGTCACGGTTGAGATTCCCAAATACTCGATCAACCACGCCAAGGAAGGTAAGTGAATTCGGTTCAGCGCATCCTTGGGTTCGAGTCGTCCTGCGACGAGACCGGGGTTGCGCTTGTCGAGATCGATGGCAATGCGCCGCCGCGGCTGGTGGCGCAGGCGCTGCACAGCCAGATCACGATGCACCAGGCCTACGGCGGCGTCGTGCCCGAGTTGGCCTCGCGAGATCATGTGCGCCGCGTGCTGCCGCTGACGCGCGAGGTTCTGTCCCAGGCCGGCTTGGCGCTGCAGGACGTCGATCTGATCGCCTACACGCAGGGCCCCGGCCTCGCGGGGGCGTTGCTGGTGGGCGCCGGCGTGGCGGTGTCGCTGGCCGCTGCGCTCGATGTGCCGGCGCTGCCCATCCATCACCTGGAAGGGCATCTGCTGTCGCCCTTCCTGTCGACAGACCCGCCGGAGTTTCCCTTTGTCGCGCTGCTGGTCAGCGGCGGCCACACGCAACTGATGCGCGTGGACGGCGTGGGCAGCTACGAGATCCTCGGCGAGACCATCGACGACGCGGCCGGCGAGGCCTTCGACAAGAGTGCCAAGCTGCTCGGCCTGCCTTACCCCGGCGGCCCGCATCTGGCACGCATGGCCGAATTCGGTAACCCGGAGGCTTTCGCGCTACCGCGTCCGCTGCTGCACAGCGGCAAGCCGGATTTCAGCTTTGCCGGCCTGAAGACGGCGGTGTTGACGCAAGTCAAGAAGATTGGCGATTCGCCATGTGACCAGACACGCGCCGACTTGGCCGCCTCCACACAGGCGGCCATCGTCGAGGTGCTGGTGAAGAAGTCGCTGCTGGCCTTGAAGATGACCGGGCTCAAGCGCCTCGTCGTCGCCGGTGGTGTTGGCGCCAACGCCAAGCTGCGCGAGCAATTGAACGCCGCTTGCGCCAAACGAGGCGTGCGCGTGCACTACCCCGAGTTGTCTCTGTGCACCGACAACGGCGCCATGATCGCGATGGCCGCCGCGCTGCGGGTGCAGCGCGGCATGGCCAATCCCAGCCACGATGGCGGCTTTGCAGTCCGCCCGCGCTGGGACCTGACTGCGGCTTAGTTGACCGTCAGCTGGCCGCCGTTTTCGGCAACGCGCTTGACCAGATTTAGCGTCAGCACGCCGTTCTCGAAGCGGGCTTCGGATTGGCCCTGGTCGATCTCGGCCGGCAGCGAGAAGCTGCGGGCATAGCTGGCGGCGCGGCGCTCGCGGTACAGCACGCGGGAACCGTCAGTCGGCGCAGCCGCTTCTTCGGTGGCGGTCTCGATGTTGACGCGGCGGCCTTCGATGCGGACCTTGACGGCATCCTTGGCCACGCCAGGCATGTCGACCGTCACGCGGTAGGCCTTGTCGTCCTCGCTGACGTCGAGGGCCGGGGTGCGAGTGGCATTGGCCTCCGCATCAAACTGGCGCAGGACGCGGGCGACATGGCGGGGGTGGGTCAGATAGAACATGGTGAAACTCCGTGGCGGTTTGACGCTGCTTCGAAGGGTCGGGAGCAGCACCCGATGACCCAGAGATGTGGCGGTGTGAGAGCGCTTCAAGAGCCTTTCATGCGCTGACGAATAGAAGTCACGCATTTGCAGGGCAGGGCGGTTTTGGCTCTTGAAACCAGCATCCACGTCCACATGTCCGCTCGCTTGGCCTGCCGCGGTTTGGGGCTCCCACCGCTTTCGGCTAGAATCCGCAGGTTTTGCGCGTCCAACGTCCTTGTTGGGCTGCAGAACACCAGCACGGCTCGGGGCGGTTTCCCCCTTGTCCGCAAGTCAACCCCGGAAACCGTCTGCGGCAGCGCCAGTAGTTGCGTCTCGCCCGGCCGGACTTCCGAAACCTTTTGGAAAACAAATGTCCATCGCCGAAAAGAAGGCCGAGATCGTCAAGGCCAACGCACGCAGCGCCAATGACACCGGCTCGCCGGAAGTCCAGGTCGCCCTGCTGACCGCCCGCATCAACGACCTGACGCCCCATTTCAAGACCCACGCCAAGGACCACCACGGTCGCCGCGGTCTGCTGAAGATGGTCAACACCCGCAAGAGCCTGCTGGCCTACCTTAAGCGCGTTGATTCCAGCCGTTATGTCGCGCTGATCGCCAAGCTGGGCCTGCGCAAGTAATTCGCCCCATCCGACATGGAGCCTGTCTGGTCCTCAAGCCCAGTACAGGCTCTTTGTCCATCTATCTACCGGAACCGAGCTGACGTGGTGTCGGATCATTCCAAGACGGTTTTTTCGAGCCGCCCTGGAATGGCATCTGGACCAAACCCAGTCTCGTTCCCGGTTCCCCCGGGTGCCCCCGCACCCACCACAACCAGGAGATGAGCATGTCCATTTTCAACAAGGTCACGAAGTCCTTCCAATGGGGCCGCCACAACGTCGTGCTGGAAACGGGTGAAGTCGCCCGCCAGTCCACCGGCGCCGTCCTTGTCAACATCGAAGGCACCGTCGTGCTGGCCACCGTGGTCGCCAAGACCGAAGCCAAGGCCGGCCAGGACTTCTTCCCACTGACCGTCGACTACCTCGAGAAAACCTATGCCGCCGGCAAGATCCCCGGCAGCTTCTTCAAGCGCGAGGGCCGCCCCTCCGAGCACGAGACGCTGACCAGTCGCCTGATCGACCGCCCGATCCGCCCGCTGTTCCCGGAAGGCTTCTTCAATGAAGTCCAGGTCGTCATCCACGTGGTGAGCCTGAACCCCGAAGTCCAGGCCGACATCGCCGCGCTGATCGGCACGTCCGCTGCGCTGGCCATCTCCGGCATCCCCTTCAATGGCCCGATCGGTGCCGCCCGCGTGGGCTACGTCAACGGCGAATACGTGCTGAACCCCAGCAAGTCCGAACTGGCCAACAGCCAGATGGACCTGGTCGTCGCCGGCACGCAAGCCGCCGTGCTGATGGTCGAGTCTGAAGCCTCGGGCCTGTCTGAAGAAATCATGCTCGGCGCCGTGGTCTACGGCCACGAGCAAGGCAATGTCGCCATCGCCGCCATCAATGACATGGTGCGTGACGCCGGCAAGCCGACCTGGACCTGGACTGCCCCCGCCAAGGACGAGGCCTTCATTGCCAAGGTCAACGGCCTGGCCGAAGGCTCCCTGCGCGAGGCCTACCAGATCCGCTCCAAGCAAGCCCGCACGCAAGCCTGCCGCAGCGTGACGTCCAGCGTCTTCGCCGCGCTGAAGGACGAAGGCGTCGCTTTCGACAAGGTCGAGGTCGAAGGTCTGCTGTTCGAGATCGAAGCCCGCATCGTGCGCAGCCAGATCCTGGCCGGCGAGCCGCGCATCGACGGTCGCGACACCCGCACCGTGCGTCCCATCGAAATCCGCAACGGCATCCTGCCGCGCACCCACGGCTCGGCGCTGTTCACGCGCGGCGAGACGCAGGCCCTGGTCATCGCGACCCTGGGCACGGACCGTGACGCCCAGCGCATCGACGCGCTGGACGGCGAGTTCGAAGACCGCTTCATGATGCACTACAACATGCCCCCCTTCGCCACCGGCGAGACGGGTCGTGTGGGTTCGCCGAAGCGCCGCGAAATCGGCCACGGCCGTCTGGCCAAGCGCGCGCTGATCGCCGCACTGCCGAGCAAGGAAGACTTCCCCTACTCGCTGCGCGTCGTCTCGGAAATCACCGAGTCCAACGGCTCCTCGTCGATGGCTTCCGTCTGCGGCGGCTGCCTTGCACTGATGGACGCCGGCGTGCCGATGAAGGCCCACGTGGCTGGCATCGCCATGGGCCTGATCAAGGACGCCAACCGGTTCGCCGTGCTGACCGACATCCTGGGTGATGAAGATCACCTCGGCGACATGGACTTCAAGGTGGCCGGCACGACGACCGGCATCACCGCCCTGCAGATGGACATCAAGATCCAGGGCATCACCAAGGAAATCATGCAGGTCGCCCTGGCGCAAGCCAAGGAAGCCCGCCTGCACATCCTGGGCAAGATGGTCGAGGCCATGGGCACGGCCAACACCGAGGTGTCGCAATTCGCGCCCCGCCTGTACACGATGAAGATCAACCCGGAGAAGATCCGTGACGTCATCGGCAAGGGCGGCTCCACGATCCGCGCGCTGACCGAAGAGACCGGCACGACCATCGACATCGGCGAAGACGGCACCATCACGATCGCTTCCACGGACGCCGACAAGGCTGAACTGGCCAAGAAGCGCATCCAGGAAATCACGGCGGAAGTCGAAGTCGGCAAGGTCTACGAAGGCCCGATCACCAAGATCCTGGACTTCGGTGCTCTCGTGAACCTGCTGCCTGGCAAGGACGGCCTGCTGCACATCAGCCAGATCGCCCACCAGCGCGTCGAGAAGGTCACCGACTTCCTGAGCGAAGGCCAGATCGTCAAGGTCAAGGTCCTGGAGACGGACGAGAAGGGCCGCATCAAGCTGTCGATGAAGGCACTGCTGGACCGTCCCGAGCGTGAAGCTGCTCCGATGCCGGCCGCTGACCACACGCCGCCCGCCGCAGAATAATTGCGAGAGCGATGAAAGCCATCGCGATCACCCGCCCCGGCGGGCCCGAGGTGCTGGAGCTGGCCGAACGGCCGGATCCAGTCGCGGGCTCGGGCGAGTGCCTGATCCGCGTCGCAGCTTCGGGCATCAACCGCCCGGATGTGCTGCAACGCAAGGGCGCCTACCCGCCGCCGCCGGGTGCGAGCGATCTGCCGGGGTTGGAAGTTGCGGGCGAGATCGTCGCTGGTGACTCCGAGGCTCTGGCGGCGCATGGCTTCAAGTTGGGCGACAAGGTCTGCGCGCTGGTCAATGGCGGCGGCTATGCCGAGCTGTGCACGGCGCCGATCGGGCAATGCCTGCCGGTGCCCAAGGGTTGGACGCTGGCTCAGGCCGCGACGCTGCCCGAGACCTGCTTTACCGTCTGGGCCAATGTGTTCGACCGCGCTGCATTGCAGCCGGGCGAGACGCTGTTGATCCACGGCGGCAGCAGCGGCATCGGCGTGACCGCCATCCAGATCGCCAAGGCGCTGGGTGCCCGGGTGCTGGTGACGGTCGGCAGCGCCGAGAAGGCCGAGGCTTGCAAGGCGCTGGGTGCTGACGTCGTGATCAACTACCGCGAGCAGGATTTCGTCGTTGAAGCCAAGGCCGCCACCGGTGGCCGCGGTGTCGACGTGATCCTGGACATGGTGGCCGGCGACTACATCGGCCGTGGCGTTCAGGCGCTGGCCGAGGATGGTCGCCTGGCGTTGATCGCTGTGCAGGGCGGCGTGAAGTCGGAGATCGATGCCGGCCTCGTGCTGCGCAAGCGCTTGACGATCACCGGTTCGACACTGCGCCCGCGCTCGGCAGCGTTCAAGGCGGGCCTTGCGCGATCACTGCGCGACAAGGTCTGGCCGCTGATCGAGGCCGGTCGCATCAAGCCCGTCATTGACCGCGAGTTGCCCGCGGCCCAGGCGGCCGAGGCGCACACGCGCATGGAATCCAACCAGCACATCGGCAAGATCGTGCTGACCTGGTCAAGGAGTGAGCCGTGAGAAGAAAACTCGTCGTTGGCAATTGGAAGATGCACGGCAGCCGCGCTGCCAACGCCCAACTGCTGGCCGGCCTCAAGGAGGCAGGCCCCTGGAACGCTGACGTCGCCGTCTGCGTGCCCACCCTCTATATCGCCGAGACGGCGCTCGCGTTGACCGGCACGGCCATCACCTACGGCGCGCAGGACTGCTCCTCGCACGAGCAGGGCGCCTACACCGGTGAGGTCTCGTCGGCCATGCTGGCGGACGTCGGCTGCCGCTACGCCATCGTCGGCCATTCGGAGCGCCGCGCTTATCACGCGGAAAGCGACCAACTGGTCGCCGACAAGGCCAAGGCCGCGCTGGCCCATGGCGTGACACCCATCGTCTGCGTCGGCGAAACGCGTGCTGAGCGCGAAGCCGGCCAGACCGAAGCCGTCGTCAAGCGGCAACTCGCCGCCGTCATCCACACGCTGGGCCATTGCTGCGGCGAAATGGTCGTTGCCTATGAGCCCGTCTGGGCCATCGGCACCGGCCTGACCGCCTCGCCCGCCGAGGCGCAAGCCGTGCATGCGGTGCTGCGCGCGCAGTTGCACGCCGCGACGGACAAGTCCGGTGTCATGCGCATCCTTTACGGCGGCAGCGTCAAGGCTGACAACGCGGCCGAGTTGTTCTCGCAGCCCGATATCGACGGCGGCCTGATTGGCGGCGCGTCGTTGAAGGTGGCGGATTTCGCCGCCATCTGCCTGGCGGCGACGCACTGAAATGAAGCTGCCCCTCGCCCAGTCTTGCGGCGCTGAACGCGCGCCAACCTGGTCGGTCCCCCGCGGGGACGAGGCCGCCTGCGGCATTGAGCCGCAAGCGGCCTCAGGCGGGCCGGCTCGGGAGCGGCCCAGCGCTCGGCCCGGAAATAGGTGAAGTATCCCGGCGCCTGTCGCATGGAGCGGCGGCGTCATCAAGTTTTGATGGAGTGTTTGGAATGCAGTTCTTTGCGAATCTGGTGTTGATCGTTCAGTTGCTCTCGGCCCTGGTGATCATCGGTCTGGTGCTTGTGCAGCACGGCAAGGGCGCCGACATGGGCGCGTCCTTCGGCAGCGGTGCCTCGGGCAGCCTGTTCGGTGCCACCGGCAGTGCCAACTTCCTGTCGCGCAGCACGGCCGTCGCCGCCACGCTGTTCTTTGGTTGCACGCTGGGCCTGGCCTTCCTGTCCAACGGCCGCACAGCCGCACCGACTGCCGACAGCGTGCTGGACCGCGCCGCCGTCATCGCCCCCGCCGCGTCGGGCGCTGCCGCCATCCCTGGTGCCGTCGTTGCGCCTGCTGCAACGGCCTCGGCTGCTGCGTCTGCCGCAACCAACTGAAGTCCGACTAAAAACCTCGCTTCCTCACCGGGAGACCCCTAATTCCCGGTATAGAATTCGAGGCTGTCTGGCACGCAAACCCTCACTAGCTGCCAGGCATGTTTGAGTACCTGCCGTCGTGGTGAAATTGGTAGACACGCTATCTTGAGGGGGTAGTGGCGAAAGCTGTGCGAGTTCGAGTCTCGCCGACGGCACCAGAACATCGGCTAGGATTCCCGCGGCACTGATGCGGGAGTCAGCCATAGCGGCCTGTCGCCAAAGTCGCTCAGCCTCAGGCTGGGTTGATTGAGGCTAGGTTCAAGGCGGGCGCGATCCGCGAGCGAGACTTTGGTTTTGCTGGTGACGCGCCCGTTTGCTTTTGTGGCTCGCGTATGCGGGCCACGTTGACGAAGACGTTTAGTCGACCCGAGAAAGCCCAGATGAATCTCGATCAATACCTGCCCGTCATCCTCTTCATTTTGGTCGGCGCAGTGGTCGGGATTGCACCCCAGGTGCTCGGCGCGCTGCTCGGCCCCAATCGGCCCGACGCGGCCAAGAACTCCCCCTACGAATGCGGCTTTGAGGCCTTTGAAGACGCGCGCATGAAATTCGATGTGCGCTACTACCTCGTCGCCATTCTGTTCATTCTTTTCGACCTGGAAATTGCCTTCCTGTTCCCTTGGGCCGTGGCGCTCAAGGAGATCGGTGCGACGGGCTTCTGGGCCATGATGATCTTCCTCGGCATTCTGGTCGTCGGCTTTGCCTACGAGTGGAAAAAAGGCGCCCTCGATTGGGAATAAACGTCCGCCGACACAAGCTGGGAATTCCAAATGGGTATTGAAGGCGTCTTGAAAGAGGGCTTTGTCACCACGTCGGTCGACAAGCTCATCAACTGGTCCAAGACCGGCTCACTCTGGCCGATGACATTCGGTTTGGCCTGCTGTGCCGTCGAGATGATGCACGCGGGTGCCGCGCGCTACGACATCGACCGCTTCGGCATGCTGTTTCGCCCGAGCCCGCGCCAGTCCGACTTGATGATCGTGGCCGGCACGCTGTGCAACAAGATGGCGCCGGCCCTGCGCAAGGTCTACGACCAGATGGCCGAGCCGCGCTGGGTGCTGTCGATGGGCTCCTGCGCCAATGGCGGCGGCTATTACCACTACAGCTATTCCGTCGTGCGCGGCTGCGACCGCATCGTGCCGGTGGACGTCTACGTGCCCGGCTGCCCGCCGACGGCCGAGGCGCTGCTCTACGGCATCCTGCAACTGCAGGCCAAGATCCGCCGCGAAAACACCATTGCACGCTGAGCGCCAAGGTATGAGCCTGAATCTCGAAACCCTGGCCCAGCAAGTTGGCGCCGTCCTCGGTGAGCGCGTCGTTGCGCTGAAGAACGCCCTGGGCGAACTGACGCTGACCGTGCGCGCGGCCGACTACCTCGAGGTCGCGACGACGCTGCGTGACCACCCCGAGCTGAAGTTTGAGCAGTTGATCGACCTCTGCGGCGTCGACTACAGCAGCTTCGGCGATGGTGCCTACGAAGGCGCCCGCTACGCCGCAGTCAGCCACCTGCTGTCGATCAGCAAGAACTGGCGCCTGCGCCTGAAGGTCTTCGCCACCGACGACGACTTCCCCTGCGTGGCCTCGGTCACCGGCGTGTGGAGTTCGGCCAACTGGTTTGAGCGCGAAGCCTTCGACATGTATGGCGTCATCTTCGACGGCCACGACGACCTGCGCCGCATCCTGACGGACTACGGCTTCATCGGCCACCCGATGCGCAAGGACTTCCCGGTGTCGGGTCATGTCGAGATGCGCTACGACGCCGAGCAGAAGCGAGTCATCTACCAGCCGGTGACCATCGAGCCGCGTGAGATCACGCCTCGCATCATTCGCGAAGACAAGTACGGCGGGCTCTGAACACCATGGCCGAAATCAAGAACTACACCCTCAACTTCGGTCCGCAGCATCCGGCCGCGCACGGCGTGCTGCGTCTGGTGCTGGAGCTGGACGGCGAAGTCATCCAGCGTGCCGACCCCCACATCGGCCTGCTGCACCGCGCGACCGAGAAACTTGCCGAGAGCAAGACCTACATCCAGTCGCTGCCCTACATGGACCGCCTCGACTATGTGTCGATGATGGCGAATGAGCAGGCCTACTGCCTGGCCATTGAAAAGATGATGGGCATCGAGGTGCCGATCCGCGCGCAATACATCCGCGTGATGTTCGCGGAGATCACGCGGCTGCTGAATCACCTGATGTGGCTGGGCGCGCACGGCTTGGACTGCGGTGCGATGAATGTGCTCATCTACTGCTTCCGCGAGCGCGAAGACCTGTTCGACATGTACGAGGCGGTCTCGGGCGCACGCATGCACGCGGCCTACTTTCGGCCGGGTGGCGTCTACCGCGACCTGCCGGACACGATGCCGAAGCACCAGGCCAGCAAGATCCGCAATGCCAAGGCCATCGACAGGCTCAACGAGAACCGCCAAGGCTCGCTGCTGGACTTCATCGACGACTTCACCGCGCGCTTCCCGAAGAACGTCGACGACTACGAAACGCTGCTGACCGACAACCGAATCTGGAAGCAGCGCACGGTCGGCATCGGCGTCGTCTCGCCCGAGCGCGCGCTGAACCTGGGCTTCACCGGCCCCATGCTGCGCGGCTCCGGCATCGCCTGGGACTTGCGCAAGAAGCAGCCCTACGACGTCTACGACCGTCTGGACTTCGACATCCCCATCGGCACCAACGGCGACACCTACGACCGCTACGTCGTGCGCGTGGAAGAGATGCGCCAGTCCAACCGCATCATCCAGCAGTGCTCGGCCTGGCTCCGTGCCAACCCCGGGCCGGTCATCACCGACAACCACAAGGTGGCGCCGCCTTCGCGCGTGGACATGAAGTCCAACATGGAAGAGCTGATCCACCACTTCAAGCTCTTCACCGAAGGCTTCCACGTGCCCGAGGGCGAGGCCTATGCGGCCGTCGAGCACCCCAAAGGCGAGTTCGGCATCTACATGGTCAGCGACGGTGCCAACAAACCCTACCGCCTGAAGATCCGCCCGCCTGGTTTTGCCCACTTGGCAGCGCTGGACGAGATGGGACGCGGCCACATGATTGCCGACGCCGTCGCCATCATCGGCACCATGGACATCGTGTTCGGCGAGATTGATCGATGAGCTACCAACTCTCTGACGCCACCCGCGCGCGCTTCGACCGCGAGGTCGCCAAGTACCCCTACGAGCTGCGCCAGTCCGCCGTCATGGCCTGCCTGGCCATCGTGCAGCAGGAGGAGGGCTACGTGTCCCGCGCCGCGGAAGATGTGATCGCCGCCCACCTCGGCATGCCGACCATTGCGGTCTACGAGGTGACGACCTTCTACAACATGTTCAACCAGCGTCCGGCGGGCAAGTTCAAGCTGAACGTCTGCGCCAACCTGCCTTGCCAGTTGCGTGACGGCCAGAAGGCGCTGGACCACCTGTGCAGCAAGCTCGGCATCGAGCAGGGCGGCACGACGGCCGACGGCCTGTTCACCGTGCAGAAGAGCGAGTGCCTGGGCGCCTGCGCCGACTCGCCGGTGATGCTGGTGAATGACCGCCAGATGTTGAGCTTCATGACGACCGAGCGCCTGGATGAGCTCGTCGACGTGCTGCGGTCTGAAGCAGCCAAGGCCTGAGGACGACGATGCTGGACCTTTCCAAATTCCAAGCCACCGGCGCCGAGACCTGTTTCCACGGCCGCCACATCGCTCCGCAGATCTACGCGGACCTGGACGGCAAGAACTGGTCAATCAAGGACTATGAAGCCCGCGGTGGCTATGCAGCCCTGCGCAAGATCCTCGGCAAGGACGGTGGCGAAGGCCTGACAGCCGATCAAGTCATTGCCGAAGTGAAGACCTCGGCCCTGCGCGGCCGTGGCGGCGCAGGCTTCCCGACCGGCCTGAAGTGGAGCTTCATGCCCCGACAGTTCCCGGGCCAGAAATACCTCGTCTGCAATTCCGACGAAGGCGAGCCGGGCACCTGCAAGGACCGCGACCTGCTGATGTTCAACCCGCATCAGGTCATCGAGGGCATGGCCATCGCCGCCTACGCGATGGGCATCAAGGTCGGCTACAACTACATCCACGGCGAGATCTTCGAGGTCTACGAGCGCTTCGAAGCGGCCCTGGAAGAAGCCCGCGCCGCGGGTTACCTCGGCGACAAGATCATGGGCTCGGACTACAGCTTCCAGCTGCACGGCCACCATGGCTTCGGCGCCTATATCTGCGGCGAGGAAACCGCGCTGCTGGAGTCGCTGGAAGGCAAGAAGGGCCAGCCGCGCTTCAAGCCGCCGTTCCCGGCCAGCTTCGGCCTGTACGGCAAGCCCACCACCATCAACAACACCGAGACCTTCGCGGCGGTGCCCTGGATCATCCGCAACGGCGGCCAGGCCTACCTGGAGATCGGCAAGCCCAACAACGGCGGTACCAAGCTGTTCTCGGTGTCGGGTGACGTCGAGAAGCCTGGCAACTTCGAGGTTCCGTTGGGCACGTCCTTCGAGAAGCTGCTCGAGCTCGCCGGTGGCGTGCGCAAGGGCCGCAAGCTCAAGGCCGTCATTCCCGGCGGTTCGTCCGCGCCGGTGCTGCCGGCCGACGTGATGATGCAATGCACGATGGACTATGACTCCATCGCCAAGGCCGGCTCCATGCTGGGCTCGGGCGCCGTCATCGTCCTCGACGACTCGCGCTGCATGGTGCAGAGCCTGTTGCGCCTGTCCTACTTCTACGCCCACGAGTCCTGCGGCCAGTGCACGCCCTGCCGCGAAGGCACGGGCTGGATGCACCGCGTGCTGGAGCGCATCTACCACGGCGAGGGCAGGGCAGAGGACATCGACCTGCTGAACTCGGTGGCCGACAACATCCAGGGCCGCACGATCTGCGCGCTGGGCGACGCTGCCGCGATGCCTGTGCGCGCCATGATCAAGCACTTCAAGCACGAGTTCGTGCACCTAATTGAACACAAGAAGCCCCTGGTGGCTCCGACCTGAGCGCCTAGAGAAACACCACCATGGTTGAAATCGAACTCGACGGTCAGAAGGTCTCGGTCCTGGAAGGCAGCATGGTCATGCATGCCGCCGAGAAGGCCGGCACCTACATCCCGCACTTCTGCTATCACAAGAAGCTCAGCATCGCGGCCAACTGCCGCATGTGCCTGGTGGACGTGGAGAAGGCGCCCAAGCCCATGCCGGCCTGCGCGACGCCCGTCACGCAGGGCATGATCGTTCGCACCAAGAGCGACAAGGCGATCAAGGCCCAGCAGGGCGTCATGGAATTCCTGCTGATCAACCATCCGCTGGATTGCCCCATCTGCGACCAGGGCGGCGAGTGCCAGCTGCAGGATCTGGCCGTCGGCTACGGTGCTGGCAAGAGCCGCTACACCGAAGAGAAGCGCGTCGTCTTCCACAAGAACGTCGGCCCGCTGATCTCGATGGAAGAGATGAGCCGCTGCATCCACTGCACCCGCTGCGTGCGCTTCGGCCAGGAGATCGCCGGCCAGATGGAGCTGGGCATGGCCCACCGCGGCGAGCACAGCGAGATCCAGACCTTCGTCGGCCGCACGGTGGACTCCGAGCTGTCGGGCAACATGATCGACATCTGCCCGGTCGGTGCGCTCACGAGCAAGCCGTTCCGCTACAGCGCCCGCACCTGGGAACTGTCGCGCCGCAAGAGCGTCAGCCCACACGATTCGACCGGTGCCAACCTGATCGTCCAGGTCAAGAACCATCAGGTCCTGCGCGTCGTTCCGCTCGAGAACGAAGACGTCAACGAATGCTGGATCGCCGACCGCGACCGCTTCAGCTATGAAGCGCTGAACAGCGACCAGCGCCTGACCGCGCCCATGATCAAGCAGGGCGGTGCCTGGAAGCAGGTCGACTGGACGACGGCGCTGGAATACATCGCCAACGGCCTCAAGACCATCAAGGCCGACCATGGCGCGGCCGCCATCGGCGCGCTGGGCTCGGCCCACAGCACGGTGGAAGAGCTGCACCTGCTCGCACAGCTTGTGCGCGGCCTGGGCAGCGACAACATCGACCACCGCCTGCGCCACAGCGACTTCGGCAATGTCGCGTCAGCCGGCCAGGCGCACTGGCTGGGCACCAGCATCGCCAGCCTGTCCGAGCTCGACCGCGCCCTCGTCGTCGGCTCCAACCTGCGCAAGGACCACCCGCTGTTCGCCGCCCGCCTGCGCCACGCCGCGCGCCGTGGTGCCGCCGTGCATCGTGTCGGCCTGAGCAGCGATGACTGGCTGATGCCGCTCGCCGGCTCGACCTCCGTCGCGCCCTCGGGCTGGGTGCAAGCCCTGGCCGATGTGGCCGCCGCGATTGGTGCTGGTGCCCCGCTGGCCGGCACGGCCACCGACGAAGCCAAGGCCATCGCCGCCAGCCTGCAGTCCGGTAAAGCCAAGGCCATCCTGCTGGGCAACGCTGCCGCCGAGCACTCGCAAGCCGCCAGCCTGCTGGCGCTGGCGCAGTGGATTGGCCAGCAGACCGGCGCGAGCGTCGGCTACCTGACCGCCGCCGCCAACACGGTTGGCGCGCAGCTCGTGAAGGCCCAGCCGCAGATCGACGGCCTGAATGCCGGCCAGATGCTGAACGGCACCTCGCTGAAGGCCGCACTGCTGCTGAACACCGACCCGGTGCTGGACTCCGCCAATGCCGCCGCCGCCGCCAAGGCGCTGGACGCGGCCGAGATGGTCGTCGTGCTGAGCCCGTTCAAGAGCGGTCTCGAATACGCCGACGTGCTGCTGCCCATCGCCCCGTTCACCGAGACCTCCGGCAGCTTCGTCAACGCCGAGGGCCGACTGCAGAGCTTCGTCGGCGTCGTGCGCCCGCTGGCCGAGACGCGTCCGGCCTGGAAGGTGCTGCGTGTGCTGGGCAATCTGCTGGGCCTGCCGGGCTTCGACCAGGACAGCTCCGAGCAGGTGCGCGAACAAGCCCTGGGTGGCGACATCGCCGCCCGTCTCAGCAACGCCACCACCTCTGCGCCGCAAGCCGCGGTCAAGGCTGAGGGCGTCGAGCGCTTCGGCAATCTGCCCATCTACGCGACCGATGCGCTGGTGCGCAACTCGACCTCGCTGCAGCTGACCACCGACGGCCGTGAAGCCGCCACGGTCGGCCTGCCCAGCAGCCTGTGGCAACTGCTTGGCTTGGCTGAGGGCGATCAGGTCCGCGTCGTGCAGGACGGCGGTGCCGCCCAACTGCCCGCACGCCTTGAAGCCGGCCTGCCGCAAGGCGTGGCCCGCGTGCCCGCTGGCCTGGCACAAACCGCCGCGTTGGGTGCTGCCTTCGGCACGCTCAACATCAGCAAGGTCTGAGGGAGCTGACAAGAATGATCGACACCCTCTACCAGAACGGCGCCTCGCTGCTGGGGGCCCTGTGGCCCCTGGTGTGGAGCCTGATGAAGATCATCGCGGTCGTTGCACCGCTGATGATCTGCGTCGCCTACCTGACGCTGTGGGAGCGCAAGGCCATCGGCTGGTCGCAGATCCGCCCGGGCCCGAACCGCGTCGGCCCCTACGGCCTGCTGACGCCCATCGCCGATGCGGTCAAGCTGATCTTCAAGGAGATCATCAAGCCCGCAGCCGCGAGCAAGGGCCTGTTCTTCCTCGGCCCCGTCATGACCATCATGCCGGCGCTGGCCGCCTGGGCCGTCGTGCCCTTCGGCCCGGATGCCGCCGCCGCCAACGTCAATGCCGGCCTGCTGTACTTGATGGCCATCACCTCGCTCGAGGTCTACGGCGTCATCATTGCCGGTTGGGCTTCGAACTCGAAGTACGCCTTCCTCGGCGCGCTGCGCGCCTCGGCGCAGATGGTCTCCTACGAGATCGCGATGGGCTTTGCGCTGGTCGTCGTGCTGATGGTGACCGGCAGCCTGAACATGACCGAGGTCGTGCAGGTGCAGGAACGCGGTTGGTTTGCATCCCACGGCGTGCCGCTGCTGTCGTGGAACTGGCTGCCGCTGTTCCCGATCTTCATCGTCTACTTCATCTCGGGCCTGGCCGAAACCAACCGCCATCCGTTCGACGTCGTCGAAGGCGAATCGGAAATCGTTGCCGGCCACATGATCGAGTACTCGGGCATGTCGTTCGCGATGTTCTTCCTGGCCGAGTACGCCAACATGATCCTGGTGTCGGCCCTGGCCGTCCTCATGTTCCTGGGCGGCTGGAGCGCGCCGATCTCCTGGAGCCTGTTCGGCATGGAAACGCCGACCTTCATCCAGCACACGATGGCGTTCTGGAATTGGGCCTGGCTGTTCGGCAAGACCTTCTTCGTCGTCACGACGTTCCTGTGGGTGCGCGCCACGTTCCCGCGCTTCCGCTACGACCAGATCATGCGTCTGGGCTGGAAGATCTTCATTCCCATCACGCTGATCTGGCTGGTCGTTGTCGGTGCCTGGATGCAGACACCGTTCAACATCTGGAAGTGAGGCGGCGCCCATGACTGCAATCACGAATTTCGCGAAGACCTTCTTCCTCTGGGAACTGCTCAAGGGGATGAAGCTCACCGGGAGGCATTTCCTCTCGCGCAACATCACCATCCAGTTCCCGGAAGAGAAGACGCCTCTCTCCCCGCGTTTCCGCGGCCTGCACGCGCTGCGCCGCTACGAGAACGGTGAAGAGCGCTGCATCGCCTGCAAGCTCTGCGAGGCCGTCTGCCCGGCGATGGCCATCACCATCGAGAGCGACGTGCGCGCCGACGGCAGCCGCCGCACGACGCGCTACGACATCGACCTGACCAAGTGCATCTTCTGCGGCTTCTGCGAGGAAAGCTGCCCGGTGGACTCCATCGTCGAGACCAGCATCTTCGAATACCACGGCGAAAAGCGCGGCGACCTGTACTTCACCAAGGACATGCTGCTGGCCGTCGGTGACAAGTACGAAGCCGAAATCGCGGCCCAAAAGGAGGCTGATGCCAAGTACCGCTGATCGCTGACCGGCCTTGCGGCCGCAGCGGTCCAGCCTAGCTGGCCTGGATACGTATGGACATCACGACCATCCTCTTCTACGTCTTCTCCGGCATCCTGCTGGTGAGTTCGTTCCGCGTCATCACGGCGCGCAGCACCGTGCATGCGGCGCTGTTCCTGATCCTGTCCTTCTTCACGGCGTCCTGCATCTGGATGCTGCTGAAGGCCGAGTTCCTGGCGATTGCGCTGGTGCTCGTCTACATCGGTGCCGTCATGGTGCTGTTCTTGTTCGTCGTCATGATGCTGGACCTGAACACCGACAGCCTGCGTGAGGGCTTCTGGAAGCATCTGCCGCTGGCGGCCGTTGTCGGCGCGCTGATCGCCTTCGAGATGGGCATCGTGCTGATGGGCGGCTTCCAACTGTCTGACGTGCCGGTGGCCACCGCCGAGCAGCTGAAGATGGGTAATACCAAGCTGCTCGGCATCGAGATCTACACCGCTTACCTGTACCCGCTGCAGATCGCTGCCGTGCTGCTGCTCGTGGCCATCGTTGCGGCTATCGCGCTGACGCTGCGCCGGCGCAAGGACTCGCGTGCCATGGACGCATCCGAACAGGTCAAGGTCACCAAGGCCCAGCGCCTGAAGATCGTCAAGATGGCGCCCACCGTCGCCACGCCGCCGGCCTCGCCCGCCGCACCCACCGAAGGAGGCCAGGCATGACCGCCATTACTGGACTGAGCGGCTTGACCCTGGGCCACTTCCTGACGCTGGGCGCGATGCTGTTCGCGCTGTCGGTGATCGGCATCTTCCTGAACCGCAAGAACCTGATCGTGCTGCTGATGGCCATCGAGCTGATGCTGCTGGCGGTCAACATGAACTTCGTCGCCTTCTCGCACTACCTGGGCGACATGGGCGGCCAGGTCTTCGTGTTCTTCATCCTGACCGTCGCGGCGGCCGAGTCGGCCATCGGCCTGGCCATCCTGGTCGTGCTGTTCCGCAACCGAGCCAGCATCAACGTCGAAGAGCTCGACGCGCTGAAGGGTTGAGAAAAAGATGTCTGCACAACTCTCCCAGAACCTGCTGCTGACGGTGCCGATGGCGCCGCTCGTGGGCGCCATCGTCGCCGGCTTCTTCGGCAAGACGGTGGGCCGCCGCGGCTCGCACATGGTCACCATCCTCGGCGTGCTGATCGCCTTCATCCTGTCGGCCATGACGCTGTACAGCGTGGCCGTCGACGGCGCGCGCTTCAACGCCACCATCTACGAATGGATGAACCTCGGCGCGCTGAAGATGGAAGTCGGCTTCCTCATCGACGGCCTGACGGCCATGATGATGGTGGTCGTGACCTTCGTGTCGCTGATGGTGCACATCTACACCATCGGCTACATGGAAGAGGACGACGGCTACCAGCGCTTCTTCTCCTACATCTCGCTGTTCACCTTCAGCATGCTGATGCTCGTCATGAGCAACAACATGCTGCAGCTGTTCTTCGGCTGGGAAGCGGTGGGCCTGGTGTCGTATCTGCTGATCGGCTTCTGGTACAAGAAACCGACGGCCATCTTCGCCAACATGAAGGCTTTCCTGGTGAACCGGGTCGGCGACTTCGGCTTCATCCTGGGCATCGGCCTGCTGGTGGCCTTCGGGGGTTCGCTGAACTACGCCGAGACCTTCGCCAAGTCCGAGATCCTGTCGCAGATGATCTTCCCCGGCACCGATTGGTCGCTGATGACGGTCACCTGCATCTGCCTCTTCATCGGTGCGATGGGCAAGTCGGCGCAGTTCCCGCTGCACGTCTGGCTGCCGGACTCGATGGAAGGTCCGACGCCCATCTCCGCGCTGATCCACGCCGCGACCATGGTGACGGCCGGCATCTTCATGGTGGCGCGCATGTCGCCGCTGTTCGAGCTGAGCGACACGGCGCTGAACTTCGTCATGGTGATCGGCGCGATCACGGCGCTGTTCATGGGGTTCCTCGGCATCATCCAGAACGACATCAAGCGCGTCGTGGCGTACTCGACGCTGTCCCAGCTGGGTTACATGACCGTCGCCCTGGGCGCCTCGGCCTACTCGGTGGCCGTCTTCCACCTGATGACGCACGCCTTCTTCAAGGCGCTGCTGTTCCTGGGCGCGGGCTCCGTCATCATCGGCATGCACCATGATCAGGACATCCGCAACATGGGCGGCCTGCGCAAGTACATGCCCATCACCTGGATCACGTCGCTGCTGGGTTCGCTCGCGCTGATCGGCACGCCGCTGTTCTCGGGCTTCTACTCCAAGGACTCGATCATTGAGGCCGTGCACGCCAGCCATCTGCCGGGCGCGCACTTCGCCTACTTCGCCGTCATCGTCGGCGTGTTCGTGACGGCCTTCTATTCGTTCCGGATGTATTTCCTCGTCTTCCATGGCAAGGAGAACTTCCATCACAAGCCCTTCCCGCCGGAAGATGACGAGCAGCACGGTCATGACGACCACGGCGACCACCACGCCCACGTGCCGCACGAGTCGCCCTGGGTTGTCACCGCGCCGCTGGTGCTGCTGGCCATCCCGTCGGTCGTCATCGGCTTCATGACCATCCAGCCGATGCTGTTCGGCGACTTCTTCAAGGACGCCATCTTCGTCAACCTGCACGCCCACCCGGCGATGGAGGAACTGGCCGAGGAGTTCCATGGCGCCGCCGCAATGGCCCTGCACGGCTTGACCTCGCTGCCGTTCTGGCTCGCGCTGGCCGGTGTCGTGACGGCCTACGTGTTCTACATGGTCGCCCCGAGCATTCCGGCCACGCTGGCCAAGGTGCTGCGCCCGCTGATCATCGTCCTGGAGAACAAGTACTTCATGGACTGGATCAACGAGAACATCCTCGCCCGCGCCGCACGCCTCATCGGCATGGGCCTGTGGAAGGGTGGCGATGCCGGGCTGATCGACGGACTCATCATCAATGGCTCGGCGCGTGGCGTCGGTGGCATCGCGGGCCTGGTGCGCCGACTGCAGAGCGGCTACCTGTACTGGTACGCCCTCGTCATGATCCTTGGCGTCACCGGCCTGATGACCTGGCAGCTCTGGCCCTATATCAAGCCCCAGTTCAGCGCCCTGTTCGGGTTCTGAGCGAGAGGCGGAGAACAAGAATGTTGCTGAGTCTTGCGATTTTTCTGCCCATCGTCTGCGGCGCCTTGCTGCTGGCGCTCGGGCGCGACGAGCAGGCGCACGCCGTGCGCTGGCTGGCCCTGGTCGCTGCCGTGGCGAGCTTTCTCGCCACCATCCCGCTGATCACCGGCTTTGACACATCGACGGCTGCCATGCAGTTCGTCGAGAACCAACCCTGGATCGACCGCTTCAACATCAGCTACCACCTGGGCGTGGACGGCATCTCGATGTGGTTCGTGCCGCTGACGGCCTTCATCACCATCATCGTGGTGATCTCGGCCTGGGAGGTCATCGAGACCCGCGTCAACCAGTACATGGGCGCCTTCCTGATCCTGTCGGGCCTGATGGTGGGCGTGTTCAGCGCGCTGGACGGCATGCTGTTCTACGTCTTCTTCGAGGCCACACTGATCCCGATGTACATCATCATCGGCGTCTGGGGCGGCCCGAACCGCGTCTATGCGGCTTTCAAGTTCTTCCTCTACACGCTGGCCGGCTCGCTCTTGATGCTGATCGCGCTGCTCTACCTGTACTCCCAGGTTCCCGGCGGCAGCTTCGACATCCAGACCTGGCACAAGTTGCCGCTGACCGGTGGCGCCCAGACCTGGCTGTTCTTCGCCTTCCTGGCCGCCTTCTCGGTCAAGGTGCCGATGTGGCCGGTGCACACCTGGCTGCCCGACGCCCACGTCGAGGCACCCACGGGCGGCTCCGTCGTGCTGGCCGCCATCATGCTGAAGCTGGGCTGCTACGGCTTCCTGCGCTTCTCGCTGCCGATCGCGCCGGACGCGGCTCGCCACTGGTCCTGGCTGATCATCGCGCTGTCGCTGATCGCCGTCGTCTACATCGGCCTGGTGGCCCTGGTGCAGAAGGACATGAAGAAGTTGGTGGCCTACTCGTCCATTGCCCACATGGGCTTCGTGACGCTGGGCTTCTTCATCTTCAACGAACTGGGCGTCTCCGGCGGCCTGGTACAGATGATCTCGCACGGCTTCGTGTCGGGCGCCATGTTCCTGTGCATCGGCGTGCTCTACGACCGCGTGCATTCGCGTGAGATCGCTTCCTATGGTGGTGTCGTCAACACCATGCCCAAGTTCGCTGCCTTTGCCGTCTTCTTCGGCATGGCCAACTGCGGCCTGCCCGCCACGGCCGGCTTCGTCGGCGAGTGGATGGTCATCCTCGGCACCGTCAAGGCCAACTTCTGGCTGGGCGGCATCGCCGCGACGGCCCTGGTCTTTGGCGCGGCCTACACGCTGTGGATGATCAAGCGCGTCTACTTTGGCGATATTGCCAACGACGACGTGCGCGCGCTGACCGACATCAATACCCGCGAATTCCTCATGCTCGCTCTGCTGGCCGTGGCGACGCTGTACATGGGCCTCTATCCCAAGCCCTTCACCGACGTGATGCACAACTCGGTCACCGAGCTGCTCAGGCATGTCGCGCTCAGCAAGATCCCGGCCTGATTTCGAGCAGAGGCAAGAACAATGAACGACATGAACTGGCTCGCGATCTACCCCGAAATCCTGCTGCTGGCGATGGGCTGCGTGGTTGCCCTGGTGGACCTGTGGGTCACCGACGAGCAGCGCCGCCCGACCTACTGGCTGACCCAGCTGACCCTCATCGTCGTGGGTGGCCTGCACTTCAGCTACTTCAACGCCGGCCTGACCACCTATGCCATGCAGGACATGGTGGTCGCCGACCCCATGGGCCACCTGCTGGCCGGCTTCGCCTGCGTCGCGACGCTGATCACGCTGGTCTATGCGCGCCCCTATGCCGCTTTCCGCGAGATGCTCAAGGGCGAGCTCTTCATCCTCAGCCTGTTCGCGCTGCTGGGCATCAACGTGATGCTGTCGGCAAACAACTTCCTGGTCGTCTACCTCGGCCTGGAGCTGATGAGCCTGTCGCTGTACGCGCTGGTCGCGCTGCGCCGTGACCATGCGGTGTCCACCGAGGCAGCGATGAAGTACTTCGTCCTCGGCGCCCTCGCCAGCGGCTTCCTGCTGTACGGCCTGTCGATGATGTACGGCGCCACCGGTTCGCTGACCATCCCCGAAGTCTTTGGCGTCATCTCCCAGGGCATCCCGAACAAGAGCGTGCTGATCTTCGGCACCGTCTTCGTCGTGGCCGGCCTGGCCTTCAAGCTCGGCGCCGCGCCCTTCCATATGTGGGTGCCTGACGTCTACCAGGGCGCCCCGACGGCTGTCACGCTGCTGATCGGTGGCGCGCCCAAGCTGGCCGCATTCGCGATCACCGTGCGCCTGCTCGTCGAAGGCATGAGCGGCCTGGCGGTGGACTGGCAGCAGATGCTGGTCGTGCTGTCCGTCATGTCGCTGCTGATTGGCAACCTCGCCGCCATCGCCCAGAGCAATCTGAAGCGCATGCTGGCCTACTCGACCATCGCCAACATGGGCTTCATGCTGCTGGGCATGACTGCCGGCGTCGTCAACGACAGCACGACCTGGGGCACCAACGCCTACAGCTCGGCCATGTTCTACGTCGTCACCTATGTGCTGACGACCCTGGGTACCTTCGGCATGGTCATCTTGCTGTCGCGCCAGGGCCATGAGGCTGAGGAGATCAAGGACCTGGCGGGCCTGGGCAAGCGCAGCCCTTGGTTCGCCCTGGTCATGACGCTGTTCATGTTCTCGCTGGCCGGCGTGCCGCCCACCGTGGGTTTCTACGCCAAGCTGGCCGTGCTGCAGGCTCTGGTGGCCACGCAGATGCCGTTCTACCTGTGGCTGGCCGGCTTCGCCGTCGTCGTGTCGCTGGTTGGCGCCTTCTATTACCTGCGCATCGTCAAGGTCATGTTCTTCGACGCCCCGACCGATACGGCCCCGCTGGCTGCGCCGGCCGACGTGCGCTTCGTCATGACCCTCAACGGCGCCGCCGTGCTGGTCTTCGGCCTGCTGCCGGGTGGCCTGTTGGAGCTGTGCAAGGTCGCCATCCGCCAGGCCCTCGCCACCTGAACGCATCCATGGACCAGTCCGCCGCCGTCTGGCTGGTCCTCGCCGCGGCCGTCATCGCGGCCAACCTGCCTTACTTCAGCGAGAGGCTACTCCTCGTTGGCCCGCGCCAAGCGCCGAAAGCGGCCTGGTGGCGGCTGCTCGAACTGGTATTGATGGCCGCGCTGACCTTTGCCCTCGGCTCGGTGCTGGAGGCCCGCATCGGCCAGCGCCATGCGCAAGGCTGGGAGTTCTATGCCGCGGCGACCTGTCTCTTCATCACGCTGGGCTTTCCCGGCTTTGTCTGGAGATATCTGCGCCGTGGCCACCTCTGACAGCGAAGACCCCCATCTCGTCGAGCGCCTGCTCGAAAGCACACAGGTCTTCGCGGGCCACTTCCTCGACGTGCGCCGCGATCGTGTCGCGCTGCCGGACGGCACCGCCGCGCACCGCGAATACATCCGCCACCCCGGCGCCGTCATGGTCGTACCGCTGCTGGACGATGGCCGGTTGTTGATGGAGCGCCAATACCGCTACCCCATGGGCCGCGTGATGCTGGAGTTCCCGGCCGGCAAGCTCGACGCCGGCGAAGACCCGCTGGTCTGCGGTCGCCGCGAGCTGCTGGAGGAGACCGGCTACAGCGCCACCGAATGGGCCTATGCCGGTGTACTACACAACGCCATCGCCTACTCGGATGAAGGCATCCACATCTACTTCGCGCGTGGCCTGAACAAGGGCGAGCAGAAGTTGGACGAGGGCGAGTTTCTCGAGCTTGTCACACACACGGTCGACGATCTCGACCGCCTCGCCGCCCAAGGCGAGCTGACCGATGCCAAGACCCTGATCGGCCTGCTGTGGCTGCAGCGCTGGCAGCAGGGTGTCTGGGCGCTGGACTGGCTAAAGTAGCGCCTCTCGTCCAAGGCATACCTTGGCCGGTTCCAGGGAGACGGCGACGCATGCAGCGTCGAGCCGCATGCACATCGCCAGGCGGGCCGGCCAGGTGAACTGGAGTCGGACACAAGAAGTCCCTGCGGACTGCTTGTGCCTACGGAAGGCCATGGGCCTCCGGCCCACGGCAGGCCCGGCGCTCGGCCCGAAAGTTCTTCCGTTTCGTACATGACCTCTGGCGCCGTGTTGCCAGACCGTTAAGCTCCGGCGTTTGAGCCGTCCGACCTTTGCCCTTTCGAAGAAAGCTTGTCTCCATGACGCGTGCATCGCTGACCCTGACCGCATTGACATTGGCCCTGGCCCTTACCGCTTGCGGCAAGGGTGGCAAGCCCGATGAGGCCAAGGGCGCCGCGGCCAAGACGTCTGCGCCGCTGCTGCTCGCGCCCGAGGATCTGCGTCAGGTTGGCCAGAGCGGCCTGATCGGCGCGCCCGTCATCACGGGCGCCATCCAGCCGGCCCGCCGTGCCGACCTGCGTGCCGAAGTGGCCGCCGTCGTGCTGCAGGTGGCCAAGGACAACGGCGAACGTGTGCGCGCGGGTGATCTCATCATCCGACTGGACCCCACCTCCATCCGCGACGGCCTGACCTCGGCCGATGAGGCGCTGCGCGCCGCCCAACAGAGCTTCGAGCAGACCGAGCGCGTGCTGGCCCGCCAGCGCACGCTGAACCAGCAGGGCATGATTTCCATGCAAGGCCTGGAAGACGCCGAGGTGCGCCGCAACGCCGCCCAGAGCGAGTTGGCCGCAGCCAAGGCGCGCGCCGTCACGGCCCGCCAGCAGGTTTCGCGCACCGAGATCCGCGCGCCGTTCGATGGCGTCGTCAGCGAGCGAAAGATCTCCGTCGGCGACACCGTGCAGATCGGCCGCGAACTCATCAAGGTCATCGACCCGGCGTCGATGCGCTTCGAAGGCCAGGTCTCGGCCGATCGCCTGGGCGAGCTCAAGCTGGGCCAGCCGGTGTCCTTCCGCATCAACGGCTTTGGCGACGCGGAGTTCCGCGGCAAGCTGGCCCGCATCGATGCCGCTGCCAATGCGACGACGCGTCAGGTCGAGCTCATCGCTGAATTCAACGATCGCAGCAAGGCCCCTCAGGTCTCCGGCCTCTATGCCGAAGGCCGCGTCGAGAGCGCCGAGCGCAAGGCGCTGGTGCTGGCCGAGGGCTCGGTGCAGCGCCAGGGCGATAGCGCCTATGTCTGGAAGGTCGATGGCAATCAGCTCAAGAAGGTCAACGTGATCTTGGGCGAGCGTGACGACCGCCGCGGCGAGGTCGTCATCGCTTCAGGCCTGGCTTTGGGAGACCAGGTGCTGCGCGCACCCACCGGCAACCTGACCGATGGTGCGCCGCTGCAGCGCGTCACGGCCGGGGCCGGCGCGGCCTCAGCCGTCGCGGGCACGGCGTCACCCGTGCCTGCCGCCAGCAAGTAAGCAGGAGACCTCGATGTTTCTCTCCAACTTCAGCATCAGCAAGCCCGTCGCGACCGTCGTCATGGTCATCGGGCTGATGCTGGTGGGCCTGCTGGCGCTGTCCAAGCTCAAGGTCAACCAGTTCCCCGAGGTCGAGCCGCCGGTGCTCGTCATCAACATTCCCTATCCGGGCGCGTCGCCCGAGACGGTGGAGCGCGAAGTCGTCAACCGTATCGAGAAAGCGCTGCAGAGCATCTCGGGCGTGGATCGCTCCAACTCCACGTCGCGCGAGGGCAGCGCCACCCTCGTGCTGGTCTTCGACTTCTCGAAGAACATGATCGAGGCCGCCGATGAGGTGCGCAACGCCATCGCCTCGGTGCGCTACAAGCTGCCCACCGAAATCCGCGAACCCATCATCACGCGGGCCGACCCCGGCGCTCAGCCCATCCTGCAGCTGTCGCTGTCCAGCACGACGCTGACGCACGCCCAGCTCAGCCGCCTGGCCGAGGACAAGCTTGCCGAGCGCTTTCGCGGCATCTCGGGCGTGTCGACGGTGGGTGTCAACGGTTCGCTCAAGCGCGAGTTGTCCATCCTGCTGCACGCCGAGAAGCTGCGCGAGTTCGGCGTCTCCGTCACCGAGGTGCTGAATGCCGTGCGCGCGCAGAACACCACCGCCCCAGTCGGCAAGGTGCGTGGCGCGCTGGAAGACCAGAGCATCCGCCTGCTCGGTCGCCTCGAGTCGCCGGCCGAGTTCGAGCAGATGATCATCAAGCGCACAGGTGGCACCGGCGGCGGCACCGTCGTGCGCCTGGGCCAGGTGGCCGAGGTGCAGGACGGCTTCGCCGAGATGACCGGCTACTCGCTGCGCAACGGCCGACCCAACGTCGGCATCTCCATCACGCGCTCACGCGATGCCTCCACCGTCAGCGTGGCCAACGGCGCGCGCACGCTGCTGAAGGAAATCGAGAAGGAACTGCCCAAGGGCACGACGCTCGAGATCACCCAGGACGGCGGCAAGGATGCCGAGAACAGCCTGCACAACGTCACCGATGCGCTGGTGTTTGGCGCCGCGCTGACCATCTTCGTCGTCTACGCCTTCCTGAACAGCTGGCGCTCGACGCTGATCACCGCGCTGTCCCTGCCCACGTCCGTGCTGGCCGCCTTCATCGCCGTCTGGCTGATGGGCTTCTCGCTGAACTTCATGAGCCTGCTGGGCCTGTCGCTGGCCATCGGCGTGCTCATCGACGACGCCATCGTCGTGCGGGAGAACATCGTCCGCCACATGGAGCGCGGCAGCGACCGCGTCACTGCGGCGCGCGAGGGCACCGCCGAGATCGGCCTGGCCGTGGCTGCTACCACCTTCGCCATCGTCGCGGTCTTCGTGCCGGTCGCCTTCATGGGCAACGGCCCCGGCCAATGGTTCAAGCCCTTCGCGCTGACCGTCGTGGCCTCGGTCGTCGTATCGCTCATCATCAGCTTCACGCTCGACCCGATGCTGTCGGCCTATTGGGGCGACCCCGTGGGCTACCACGAGCAGCCCAAGAAGGGGTTCGGCCGGCTGCTGGAGCGCTTCAATCACTGGTTCGACGGCGTGGCCAACGGCTATGGCCATGTCATCGCCTGGGCGTTGCACCACCGCCGCTGGATGACGGCCTTCGCGGTCCTCAGCCTCGTCGGCGCCATCTTCCTGCAGATGACGTTCGGCGGCTCCAGCTTCCTGCCGCAGGCCGATGCCGGCTTCCTGGCCATCGAGGTGCGCAGCCCCGCCTCCAGCAGCCTCGACTATTCCAAGCTCAAGCTCGACGCGGCCGCTGCCCTGGCCTCGACGATGAAGGAAACCAAGGCGACGACCTCCTATCCCAACGCCAGCGGCGGGCGCATCTACGTCGACATTGGCAAGAGCACCGAGCGCCAGCGCTCGGCCGCCGACGTCGCCAAGGAGCTGCGCGAGAAGGTCGCCCGCCTGGTTGGCGCCGAGTACGTCGTGCTCGACGACCTGAACAACGGCGCCCAGAAGCCCGTGCAGATCCGCTTCTACGGCACCGACACGCGCCGACTGCAGCAGATCACGCAGGACTTCCAGAAGACCATGGCGGGCATCAAGGGTGCGGTCGACATCGGCTACTCCGAGCAGGACCCGCAGAACGAGCTGCAGATCGAGCTCGACCGCAGCCTGGCCAACCAGATGGGCATCTCGGTCAACGACGCCGCCCAGGCGCTGCGCGTCGCCTTCGCCGGTGTCGAGGCCGGTGACTGGATCGACCCGACCGGCGAGGCCCGCGACGTGTCCATCCGCCTGCACCCGAGCGACCGCGTCGACGCCGCCAACATCGAGCGCCTGCCGATCGCGGTGACCGGCACCAACCGCATGGTGCCGCTGGACCAGATCGCCACCGTCACCATGGGCAAGGGCCCGGGCCAGATCCAGCACGGCGACGGCAAGCGCACCATCACGGTCAGCGCCAATGCCCAGGGCCGCTCGTCCGGCGAGATCACCGCCGAAGCCAAGAAGCTGGCCGAGAAGATCGACTTCCCGCCCGGCTTCGGCATCGAGCTGGCCGGTGCGGCACGTGACCAGCAGGTTGTTTTCACGGCCATGATCACGGCGCTGCTGTCCGGTATCGCGCTGATGTATTTCGTGCTCGTCATCCAGTTCAACAGCTTCACGGCGCCGTTCGCCGTGATGCTGTCGCTGCCGCTGAGCCTGATCGGCGTCGTGCTGGCGCTGATCCTGACGCGCGGCACGCTGAACCTGATGAGCCTGATCGGCGTCATCATGCTGATGGGCCTGGTGGCCAAGAACGCCATCCTGCTGCTGGACGCGACGCGCCAGGAGGAGAAGGCCGGCATCGATCGCGAAGAGGCGCTGATGCACGCAGGCCGCAAGCGCTTCCGTCCCATCCTGATGACGACGCTGGCGCTGATCGCCGGCATGATGCCGGTCGCCATCGGCATCGGCGAGGGCGGCGAGTTCTACCGCCCGATGGCCGTGGCCATCATCGGTGGCACCATCACGTCGACGCTGCTGACGCTGCTCATCGTGCCGACCTTCTACGACAGCATCGAGCTGGCCCGTGACCATGCGCTGGCCAAGTTCCATCGCCGCGTGCCGCGGTTCACACTGGTCGGTGCCTTTGTGCTGACGTTGATCGAAGCGGTGCTGGCGCTGGTGATGGTGCGGTTCGTGTTCCGCCTGATCGTCAAGGCCGGCCGTTTCGTGACCGGCCGCCGCGTGGCCGTTACACCAGCCGCCCAGGGTTGAGCAGGTCGAGCGGGTCCAGGGCCCGCTTGATCGCCCGCATCAGCGCCAGGGCTGTCGGATCCTTGCGCTGAGCCAGCTCGTCGCGCTTGAGCCGGCCAATGCCATGCTCGGCCGAGATCGAGCCGCCGCGCTGCTGAACGGCGTCATAGACCAACTCGTTGATGGCCGCCTCATGCGCGGCCAGGAACTCCACCGGCGACACGCCGGCCGGCGCCTGCACGTTGTAGTGCAGATTGCCATCGCCCAGATGGCCGAAGTCGATGACCTCGATGCCGGGCAGATAAGCCGCCAGCACCGCATCCATCTCGGCGACGAAGCCGGGAATGGCGGACACCGGCAACGAGATGTCATGCTTGATGTTCAGCCCCGCCTGGGCCTGGGCCAGCGGAATGGATTCGCGTAGATGCCAGAAGGCCTTGGCCTGCTGGATGTTCTGGGCAATGGCCGCGTCCTGCACGCAGCCGCCTTCGAGCGCGGTTTCAAGCAGACCTTCGAAGACGCTGCGTGCATGCTCGGCGCTTTCGGCGTCGGACAACTCCAGCAGCACGGTCCATGCCGCGGCCGGCAAGGGCTGGGGCAATTGCGGCAGCTCGCGCGCAACAAGGGCGAGCGAGGCGCGGTTCATCACTTCGAAGCCGGTCAGCGCATCGCCGGCGCGCTCGCGCGCCAGGCCGAGCAAGGCGACGGCATCGTCCAGCGAGGCACAGGCCGCCAGCGCGGTCAGGCGCTCCTTCGGCTGCGGATACAGCTTCATCGTCGCCGCGGTGATGACGCCCAGCGTGCCCTCGCTGCCGATGAAAAGGTCGCGCAGGTCGTAGCCGGTGTTGTCCTTGCGCAGCCCCGACAGCCCATGCCAGATCTCGCCGGCCACGGTGACAACCTCGAGGCCGAGGCAGAGTTCGCGCGCATTGCCATAACGCAGCACCTGCGTGCCTCCGGCATTCGTCGCCAGGTTGCCGCCGAGCGTGCACGAACCCTCGGCCGCGAGGCTGAGCGGAAAGAGCATTCCGGCTCCAGCCGCGGCGGTTTGGATCTCGGCCAGCACGCAGCCGGCCTCCGCCGTCAGGCTGGCGTTGACGAGGTCGATGCCGCGAACGCGCTTCATGCGCGTCAGGCTCAGCAGGAGTTGTTGGCCGCTGTCGTCCGGCGTCGAGCCGCCCACCAGGCCGGTATTGCCGCCCTGCGGCACGACCGGCACGCGGTGCTCGTGGCATAGGCGCATCACCGCCGCGACCTCTTCGGTCGACACCGGCCGCGCGACGGCCAGGGCCTTGCCGGCATAGCGCTTGCGCCAGTCGTTCTCATAGGCCGCCAGGTCGCCACCCACCAGCAGGCCCGCCTCGCCAAGCTGTTCACGCAGCGCAGCGAGAAAGGCGTTCATGTGGCTTTGGCCGCCGCCAGTCGCTGGCGGATCTGGGCCGTGCAGGCCGTGAAGATGACAACGCCCAGCAGCACTTCACCCAGCGCCAGCCATTGCCCGAGGCCGCCTTCGCTGGTCGAGCGCACCAGGCCCTCCATCACATAGAGCCAGATGGCCAGGGCCAGCCAGCGGTAGGTGTACATGCGGTAGCGCCACAGGCCGACGGGTGCCGCCAGCAGCGGCAGCACCTTCACGGCCAGCGTGCCGCGGCCGGTCGGCGCGAGCCACAGTTCCCAGGCCAGGCACAGCAGGATCAGCGCGACGGTGGCGGCCAGCGCCAGATTGCGCGTCAGCCGTTCGACGGCCGTGGGTTCGGTTCTTTCAAGGGCAGGGGACATAGCTGCGGCATCATAGAAGCCATGTCCTTGACGCCGATTCCGCCGATCCCGCCCGTTCCGCCCGCCGCGCCCGCCAATGCCGACAACCCGGACGCACCGCTGGCCCACAACCCCATCGCCTTCGCCAGCGACTTCATCACCGAGCTGCTGGCCTGGCCCTGGTTGCAGACCCTGCACACCTTCCGCCAGCGTTTCCGCGAGGAGAAGCTCGGCCTGACTGCCGGCAGCCTGACCTTCACGACGCTGATCTCGCTGGTGCCGCTGCTGACCGTGATGCTGGCCATCTTCACGGCCTTCCCGATGTTCTCCAGCTTCCAGTCCGCGCTGGAGCAGTACTTCCTGAAGAGCTTGATCCCACCCAATATCGCCAAGCCGGTGCTGGCGTCCCTCACGCAGTTCGCGGCCAAGGCCAACAAGCTCGGCGTGGTCGGCCTGATCTTTCTGGGCATCACGGCGCTGGCGCTGATGCTCACCATCGACCGCACGCTGAATGCGATCTGGCGCGTGAAGCGCCCGCGGCCCATGGCCCAGCGCGTGCTGGTCTACTGGGCCGCGTTGACGCTGGGCCCGCTGCTGCTCGGCGGCAGCCTGACGCTGACCAGCTATGCCATCAGCGTCGGCCAGGGTTATCTCACGGCCATGCCGGCGAGCATGTCCACGGTCCTGGGCAGCGCCGACGTGGTGCTGTTCGGCCTGGCGATGGCCGGGCTCTTCCATTACGTGCCCAACACCCATGTGCGCTGGCGCCATGCCCTCATCGGCGGCGCCTTCGTGTCGCTGGGCTTCTCGCTGGCCAAGGGTCTGCTGGCCTGGTATGTGAAGCAGGTGCCGACCTATTCGACGCTGTACGGCGCCTTCGCGACCGTGCCCATCTTCCTGATCTGGATCTACCTGGGCTGGGTCATCGTGCTGCTGGGCGCCATCCTGGCGGCCAACACGCCCAGCCTGACGGGTCGGCTGCATCTGCGCCCCGACTCGCCCGGCCAGCCCATGGCGCTGGCGCTGGAGGTGCTGCGCGAACTCTGGCGCGTGCGCGAGGCCGGCCAGCAGGGCCTGTCCTATCTGGCCCTGGCCAGCGCGCTGCGCGTCGACCCGTTGCAGCTCAGCCCCGTCATCGACAAGCTGCTGGCCCTGGACTGGATCGGCCGGCTGGAAGAAGAGGGCGCCCAGCGCCTGGTGCTGCTGTGCACGCCCGAGAAGGCGCTGGCCGAACCTCTGCTGAGCGCCTTCCTGGCCGAGCGCCAGGGGCTGCTGGCCAATCTGTGGGCGCAGGGTGAATGGTCGAAATTGACCCTCGACCGCCTGCTGCTCACTGAGGCTGGAAGCCCCCGACCTTGATGATCTTGGCCCAGGCCGCCGAGTAGGCGCGCTCGCGGGTGGCGAGCTGGGCCGAGCTCATCATGGCCACCGACAGGCCGAGCTCGGTCAATCGCGCCTTCACGACCGGCTGATTGATGACGCCGGCCAGCGCATTCGAGAAGCGCTCGACGACGGCCGGCGCGGTGCCCGCCGGTGCGAACAGGCCGTAATAGGGCAGATCCTCGAAGCCCGCGACGCCCAGTTCCGCAAAGGTCGGCACCTCCGGCAACACGCCCTGGCGCTGCTGGCCCATGACGGCGACGATGCGCAGCTTCTTCTGCTGGTGGTTGGTGATGAGGTCGGGTACCGAGCCGACGCCGGCGCTGATCTGGTTGCCCAGCATGTCGGCAATCATCGGCGCGCTGCCGCGGTAGGGCACGGCCAGCAGGTTCAGGCCATTCTTCTCGCCGAGCAGCTTGACGAGGAATTCCGGCACCGAGGCCGGGGCCGGCACGCCCACGCTGCCCTGGCCACCTTGCTTCTTCACCCAGGCCAGGTATTCAGGCAGGCTTGAAGCCGGCGTGCCGCCTGACAGCGCCAGCGCGTTGGCAAAGGTCGCAAAGCCCGCCACCGGCACGAAGTCCTTGGCCGGGTCGAAACCCGGGTTCTTCAGCACCAGCGGCAGGATGGAGATGGTGTGGTCGTGGCTGACGAAGAAGGTCGTACCGTCGGGTGCCGCGGCCTTCAGCGCCTGGGCCGCGATCTGGCCGCCGGCGCCGGGCTTGTTCTCGACGATGACCGGCGTGCCCAATGACGCCTGCAAGGCCTCACCCAGCAATCGCGCAATCGCGTCGGTGCCGCCGCCGGCCGGAAAGCCGACGAGGAGGCGAATGGGCTTGTCATCGGCGCGGGCGGCAAAGGGCAGGGCGGCCAGCGCGGCCAGGGCGGAACGACGTTGCAGCATCGGCGGGCTCCTTGGTTGAACCCGCCGGAGTCTACGGGTGGAGCACCACCAAAAGTGCGGTCGCCGCCGACTTGCCCACGTTGCGGATGGCATGCGGGCCGTCCACCGCATAACGCGCCGTCTCGCCGGCCTTGAGCCTGTTGGTCATGCCCTGGGCGCTGACCTCCAGGCTGCCCGTCAGCACGCTCAGGTGCTCGCGCGAACCCGGCTCGTGGGCCTGGCTGTCCAGCACGCCGCCGGGTTGGATATTCAGCTCGTACCACTCGAACTGGCCCGCCAGCTCGATGGGGCCGAGGATGCGCAGCTTGCAAAGCCCGTCCGGGCTGGTCAGGCCCGGCGTCGCGTGGGCCGGCACGGTCTCGATGGCAGGCGTCGCTGCGCGCTCGCCGCCCAGCAACTCACCCATGTCCACGCCCAGCGCATTTGCCAGCCGCCACACCACGGCCACCGTGGGATTGGCCTGGTTGCGCTCGATCTGCGACAACATCGACTTACTCACGCCGGCCCGCTTGGAGAGATCATCCAACGACAGGCCACGGCTGCTGCGCAGCGCCTGCAGGGCGGCGCCGACGCGGGGCGGTTCGGTGTTGTCCATGTTCATGCTTGACCTGGATAGATGATTTTCAGATACTGCACAAAAGTTCGATATATCGAACAAGTTCACTAAACCGGATTGTGCATCAGGAGCAGCGCCATGAGCCAGGCCTTCTATCAACACCTGCAGACCGAGTTGGACAGCATCCGCGCCGCCGGGCTGTTCAAGTCCGAGCGCATCATCACGACGCCCCAGGGCGCCGTCGTGAAGACGGCCGACGGCCGCGAAGTCATCAACCTTTGCGCCAACAACTACCTGGGCTTGTCGTCGCATCCCAAGGTCATCGAGGCCGCGCATGAAGCCCTGCGCACGCATGGCTTCGGGCTGTCTTCGGTGCGCTTCATCTGCGGCACGCAGGACCTGCACAAGGAATTGGAGGGCCGCATCGCCCGCTTCGTCGGCTGCGAGGACGCCATCCTCTACGCCGCCGCCTTCGACGCCAACGGCGGCCTGTTCGAGCCGCTGCTGGGTGAGCAGGACGCCATCATCAGCGACGCCCTCAACCACGCTTCCATCATCGACGGCATCCGTCTGTGCAAGGCGCAGCGCTACCGCTACGAGCACAACAACCTCGACGACCTCGAGCGCTGCCTGAAGGAAGCGAAAGAGAAGGGCGCCCGTTTCACGCTGGTGTTCACCGACGGCGTGTTCTCGATGGACGGCACCATCGCCCAGCTCGACAAGATCCGCGCGCTGTGCGACAGCTATGGCGCGCTGCTGGGCATCGACGAATGCCATGCGTCAGGCTTCATGGGCAAGACCGGCCGTGGCACCGCCGAGCATCGCGGTGTGTTTGGCAAGATCGACATCATCACGGGCACCTTCGGCAAGGCCCTGGGCGGCGCCAGCGGTGGCTTCACGGCCGCGCGCAAGGAAGTCGTCGAGCTGTTGCGCCAGCGCTCGCGCCCCTATCTGTTCAGCAATACGCTGGCCCCCAGCATCGCCGGCGCGTCGCTGGCCGTGCTGGACCTGCTGGAAGGCTCCACGGCGCTGCGCGACAAGCTCGAAGCCAACACCGCCTGGTTCCGCGAGGCGATCCAGGCCGCCGGCTTCGAGATCAAGCCCGGCACCCACCCCATCGTGCCCATCATGGTCTACGACGCGGTGAAGGCGCAGGAGCTCAGCAAGCGCATCCTGGAGCTGGGCATCTATGCCGTCGGCTTCTTCTTCCCCGTCGTGCCCAAGGGTCAGGCGCGCATCCGCGTGCAGGTCTCGGCCGTGCATGAGCGCGAACACCTGGAGAAGGCCGTCGCCGCCTTCACGCAGGCTGGCCGTGAACTGGGCATCGTCAAATGAAGATCCTCATCATTGGAGCGAACGGCCAGATCGGCACCGAACTGGCGACCGAACTGGCGAAACTGCATGGCAACGAAGCCGTCGTCACCAGCGACCTCAGCCCCAAGGGCCGCGTGCCCAGCCTCCAGCACGAGGCGCTGGATGTGACCGACGCGGGGGGCCTGGCCACGGTCGTCAAGCGCCACCACATCACGCAGATCTACCACCTGGCCGCGGCGCTGTCGGCCAACGGCGAGAAGCACCCGATGTGGGCCTGGGACCTGAACATGAAGGGCCTGCTCAATGTGCTGGAGCTGGCCCGCCACGAGAAGCTGGACAAGATCTTCTGGCCCAGTTCGATCGCGGCCTTCGGCCCCAACACGCCAGCCATCGACACGCCGCAGACGACCGTCATGGACCCGACGACGGTCTATGGCATCTCCAAGCTCGCCGGCGAACGCTGGTGCGACTGGTACCACGCCAAGCACGGCGTGGACGTGCGCAGCCTGCGCTACCCCGGCCTCATCAGCTGGAAGACGCCGCCCGGCGGCGGCACGACGGACTACGCCGTGGAGATCTTCCATTCGGCGATCAAGGAAGGCCGCTACACCTGCTTCCTGAAAGAGGACCAGGCCCTGCCGATGATGTACATGCCCGATGCGCTGCGCGCCACCATCGAGCTGATGAACGCACCGGCCGACCAGGTCAGGCAGCGCGGCAGCTACAACCTCGCCGGCGTCAGCTTCACGCCGGCAGGCATCGCCGCCTCCATCCGCCGCCGCCTGCCCGAGTTCACGATGGACTGCGTGCCAGACTTCCGCCAGGCCATTGCAGCCAGTTGGCCACAACGCATTGACGACGCAGCCGCCCAGGCCGATTGGGGCTGGAAGCTGCAGTACGACCTGGATGCCATGGTTGACGACATGCTGACTGAGCTGACACGCGAACTACACGTTGGCTGACAGGCGGTGCCAGGTCTGGCTGGTACGCTAGCCTCTATGAGAGTCGCGTTGACTACCCTCCTGGCTCTGTCCGTGGCGACGTTGGCCCAGGCCGAGCAGCCCGAGGTGGAAAGTCCGTCAGCTCGCTATCTGCTGGGGGCCGCGGTGGCCTCGCAGCCGGAGTACGACGGCGCGAGCAGCCGTGACATCAAGATCAAGCCCTTGTGGGCATTTAAGCTCGGCCGAGTGCGCATCAGCACTTCCGGCGCGGGCAGCCTGATGGGCTTCGGGCGTGAGGAGGCGGCCGGCGGTGCCAGTACCCAGTTCATTGACACAGACAAGCTGCGCGTGGGTGTGTCACTGCGCATGGACAGCGGCCGCAGCAGCGGCGACGCCAGCACCACGCGGGGCCTGCCCGACGTCCGGCGCACGCTGAGGGCGCGCTTCTATACCAACTACAGCCTCACCAAGGACCTGACCATCGGCGCAACGCTTTCGCAGGACCTGCTCGGCCGGCAAGGCGGCACGACGCTGGGCGCGGACCTGGGCTGGCGGTTCTACCGCAGCCCGACGCTGGAGTGGACCAGCGGCTTCGGCATCTCGGCCGCCAGCGCTCGAAACCTGCGCAGCTATTTCGGCGTGCCCGAGTCGGCCGTCGCGGCCAGTGGCAAACCCGCCTACGAACCCGGTGCCGGCCTGCGCGATGTGCACGTGGGTGTCGGCTTCATCCGGCCGCTGACCAAGCATTGGCTCGTCTACGGCAATGCCGGCGCGAGCCGCCTCCTCGGTCCCGTCGCCGACAGCCCGCTGGTCGAGAAACGCACCGGCTCGTCGGTGGGCATCGGCCTGGCCTGGCGCAACTAAAGCTTCACGCGACCGCGCCAGATGTCGGCGTACATGACCCAGTCGCCGATGAAGCTGTAAAGCGGATATTTGAAGGTCGCCGGCCGGTTCTTCTCGAAGAAGAAATGCCCGACCCAGGCGAAGCCATAGCCACACAGCAGGCCGTAAAGCAGCCACACCAGCGCGCCCGTCCTGAACAGCTGCCACAGGCAGACCAGCACCAGGGTCGAACCGACGAAGTGCAGCCGGCGGCAGATGGCGTTGCCGTGCTCGCTGAGGTAGAAGGGATAGAAATCGGCGAAGCGAGAGAAGCGTTCGGTGCTCATGGAGGGTCAGTGCTGGCAGGCCCTGATTCAAGCGCGGGTTGCGCCCGAGCGGCAAGCGGGGATGCCCTCGCAATAATGCGCCGATGCGCGCCATGCCCACCGAGTTGGAGGTTGTCATCCTCGGTGCGGGCATGTCCGGGCTGTGCATGGCCATCCAGCTGCAGCGCGCGGGCGTCGATGACTACCTCATCGTCGAGAAGTCTCATGGGCTGGGCGGCACCTGGTGGGACAACCGCTACCCCGGCGCCCAGGTCGATGTGCCGGCACCGGCCTACAGCTTCAGCTTTGCGCCCAACCCTCATTGGACGCACCGCTTCGCCGACGCGCCCGAGATTCACCGCTACCAGCAGCGCCTGGCCGAGCAGCACGGCCTGGCGGCACGCATGCGTCTGGGCGTGGCCATCACCGAGGCGCGCTTCGACGCACAGGCCGGCCGCTGGGAGCTGAGCCTGGACGATGGCAGCGCCTTGAGCGCGCGCTTCTTCGTCTGCAGCACCGGCCCGCTGAGCCGGCCGCGCTGGCCCGACATCCCCGATCTGGCCTCCTTCAAAGGGCAGTTGCTGCACTCGGCGCGTTGGCCGGCCGACGCGGACTTGGGCGGCAAGCGCATCGGCGTCATCGGCACGGGCTCCACGGCGTCTCAGCTTGTGCCGGCGCTGGCACCCACGGCGGCACGGCTCACGCTGTTCCAGCGCACGCCCAACTGGGTGATGCCGCGGCTGGACCGGCGCTATGGCGCACTCGACCGCTGGCTGGCCCGCTTCCCGCCCTATGCCGCGCTGGCCCGCCATGCCTGGGTGCAGTTCCTGGAGCTGGGGCGGCGCGGCTTCGACGAGGGCACGCTGGCCCGGCGCGCCATAGTGGCCACGGCCCGCGGCCATCTGCGGCGCCATGTGCCCGATGCTGTGCTGCGCGAACGACTGACACCCCGCTATCCGCTGGGATGCAAGCGCATCATCTACTCCAACGACTACTTCCATGCGCTGGCGCTGCCGCAGTCGGAGCTGGTCACGGAGGCCATCACCGGCGTGACGGAAAGAGGCGTGCTGACCCTGGACGGCCGGGAGCACCAGTTGGACGCACTGGTCTGTGCCACCGGCTTCGACACGACGCAACTCCTGGCGGAGCTGCCCATCACAGGTCTCGACGGGCGCACGCTGGAAGAGACCTGGCGCGTCAATCCCAGCGCCTACTTCGGCCTGACGGTCCCGGGCTTTCCCAACCTCTTCCTGACGCTCGGCCCCAACACCGGCACAGGCCATACCTCGACGCTGCTTTTCATCGAGCCCCAGGTCCAGCACGCGCTGGCCTGCATGCGCAGAGTCAAGCAATCAGGCAAGCGATGGATAGACGTGCGCCCTGAAGCGTTTGCAGCCCAGGACGCCAACGTCCAGCAAAGGCTCGCCGGCTCGGTCTGGAGCCGGTGCAGTTCCTGGTACCGCAACGACAGCGGCCGCATCATCGCGATCTGGCCGGGCTTCACCGGCGAATACGCCCGGGCCGTGCGGCGGCCCGACGAAGCAGCCTACGAGCTGGGCTGAAGCGCCGCCCTCAGCGCGGCCAGCACGGCGTCCGGTGCTTCGGCCATCAGCGCGTGGCCGGCTGGCACGGTATGGATGCGCGGCTTGAGCAGGCCGCCGAGCACGGCGTTCTGCTTGGGCGACGTCATCTGGTCCAGCGCGCCGAGGATGAAATGCACCGGGCAGGCCACGCGAGCGGCCGCGGCCTCGCCGCCGGCATAGCGGTCGCAGACCTGGAAGTCGTTCTCGAACAGATTGACTTCCGTCTGGCGCCCCTGCAGCCGGCGCATCAGCGCCATCGAGCCGCCGCGCAGCCAGGCGCCCGGGCCCGGGTAGCCCGGCTTGGCGCTGGCCAGCGAATGCGAAAAGGCCGTGACCATGGCCATCGCGGCCTCGGGCTTGTCGCGCGCCGTCGTCAAAAGAGCCTCCGAGACCTTCATCGGGTAGGCCGTGCCGACCATGACGAGAGTGGACGCTCGTTCGGCCGCTTCGAGTGCGATCAGCGAGCCCATGCTGTGGCCGACGAGGGTGGCCTTTTGCACGCCGGCCGCGTCGAGCAGACGGTGCAGCCAGGAGGCGATGTCCTCGACGCTCTTCAAAGGCGTGCCAGCGCTGCGGCCATGGCCCGGCAGGTCGACGGCGAGCACGCCGTAGCCGTGGTGGGCACACCAGCGCGCCAGCAGGGTCCAGACGCTGTGGTCGTTCTGTGCGCCATGGATGAAGACGACGCAGGGCAGGGCGGGGTCTAACGCCTTGCCGCCCGTGTACGCATAGGCCTCTTGGTTGTCGACGATGAACTTCATGCCTTGCCTGCCATCTTGAGCGCGCGCTTCAGGTCGTCGATGAGGTCGGCCGGGTCTTCCAGCCCGACGGACAGGCGGATGGTGCCCGGGCCTATGCCGGCACTCCTGAGCGCCGCGTCATCCATGCGGAAGTGGGTTGTGCTGGCGGGGTGGATGACCAGGGACTTGGCGTCGCCAACGTTGGCCAGGTGGGAGAAGAGCTTGAGCGCCTCGATGAAGGCGCGGCCCTGTTCCCGCGTTCCCTTCAAGTCGAAGGAGAACACCGCGCCAGCGCCGCGTGGCATGAGCTTTCGCGCCAGCGCATGGTCGGGGTGGGAGGCCAGGCCGGGGTAGGCCACCTTCTCGACGAGGTCGTGTGCCTGCAGGAACTCGGCCACCGCCTGCGCATTGGCCACATGCCGGGCCATGCGCAGCGGCAACGTCTCCAGTCCTTGCAGCATCAGCCAGGCCGTGTGCGGGCTCATGCAGGCGCCAAAGTCGCGCAGCCCCTCCCGGCGGGCGCGCAGCAGGAAGGCGCCGACGGTGCTTTCCTCAGCGAACACCATGCCGTGGAAGCCGTCATACGGCTCGCACAAGGTCTCGAATCGCCCGTGGCGATCATGCGCGGCCTGCCAGTCGAAGGAGCCCGCATCCACCAGCACGCCGCCAACCACCGTGCCATGGCCGCAGAGAAACTTGGTGGCCGAGTGGTAGACGAGATCGGCGCCCAGTTCGGCCGGGCGCTGCAGGTAGGGTGTCGTGAAGGTGGCGTCCACCAGCAGAGGCAGGCCGGCCTCGTGCGCCAGTGCCGACACGGCCGGGATGTCCAGCACGTCCAGCCCCGGGTTGCCCAGGCTCTCGCCAAACAACAGCCGCGTCTCGGGCCGGATGGCGGCGCGCCAGGCGTCCAGGTCGCGTGGGTTGACGAAGGTCGTCTCGATGCCGAAACGGCGCAGCGTGTAGTGCAGCAGGTTGTGGCTGCCACCATACAGCGCCGTGCTGGCGACGATGTGCCCACCGGCGCCCATCAGCGTGCAGATGGCCAGGTGCAGGGCCGCCTGGCCGCTGGCCGTGGCGATCGCGCCGATGCCGCCGTCCAGCGCCGCCATGCGCTCCTCGAAAACCGCCGTCGTCGGGTTGGAGAGCCGGCTGTAGACGTGCCCCGAACGCTCCATGTTGAACAGCGACGCCGCGTGCTCGCTGTTCTCGAAGACGAAGGAGGTGCTGAGGTGCAGCGGCGTCGCCCGCGCGCCGGTGCCCGGATCGGGCGTGGCGCCGGCATGCAAAGCTAGGGTGTCGAAGCCCGGCATGGTGTTTTCTATGGGGTGGAGTCGCGGGCATTGTGTGCTATGTTGACTGGCAGTTTTCGCATGGAGGCCCCTATGAAAGTCGTCGATATCCTGCGTGTCAAAGGTGGCACCTTGTTCACTGTCACGCCTGACGAGCCGCTGAAGGATTCGCTGGCCGTCATGGCAGAGCGCGACATCGGTTCGCTGGTCGTCATGGAGCATGGCGACCTGGTCGGCATGCTGACCTTCCGCGAGGTCATCCAGGCCATCGTGAAGAACCAGGGCACGGTGGGCACGACCATCGTCCGCACGGTGATGGACGACGCGCCGCTGACCTGCACGCCCGAGACAGAGATCGACGAGGTGCGCCGCATGATGCTGGGCCGCCACGCGCGCTATATGCCGGTGATGAACGGCAAGACGCTGATGGGCGTCATCTCTTTCTACGACGTGGCCAAGGCGGTGGTGGACAGCCAGGACTTCGAGAACCGCATGCTCAAGGCCTATATCCGCGACTGGCCGGTCGAGGAGCCCATCGAGGACCCTGCCAAGGCCGGCTGAGCCGACTTGGTTCGTTGTCCATGAAGGCGGCCTTTGCAGGCCGCTTTTCATTTGGACGGCTCCTAGAATGGCGGCATGTCCGGTAGCACCCTCGGCGAACTCTTTCGCGTCACCAATTTCGGCGAAAGCCACGGTCCGGCCATCGGCTGCGTCATCGACGGCTGCCCGCCGGGCATGACGCTCAGCGAGGCCGACATCCAGCCCGAGCTGGACCGCCGCCGCCCCGGCACCAGCCGCCACGTGACCCAGCGCAACGAGCCCGATGCGGTCAAGATCCTGTCCGGCGTCTATGAGGGCGTGACGACCGGCACGCCAATCTGCCTGCTGATCGAGAACACCGACCAGCGCAGCAAGGATTACGGCAACATCCTCGACACCTTCCGCCCCGGCCACGCTGACTACACCTATTGGCGCAAATACGGTGTGCGCGACCCGCGCGGCGGCGGCCGCGCGTCGGCGCGGTTGACGGCGCCCATGGTCGGCGCCGGCGCAGTGGCCCGCAAATGGCTGCGGGAGGCTTATGGCACCGAATTCCGCGGCTGCATGACCCAGCTCGGCGAGATCGAGATTCCTTTCGAAGGCTGGCAGCACGTCGGCCAGAACCCCTTCTTTGCCGCCAACGCCAGCAAGATCGCCGCGCTGGAGGACTACATGGACGCCTTGCGCAAGGCCGGCGACTCGGTTGGCGCACGCATCCGCGTGGAAGCCACCGGCGTGCCGGTCGGCCTGGGCGAGCCGCTGTTCGACAAGCTCGACGCCGACATCGCCTACGCGCTGATGGGCATCAACGCCGTCAAGGGCGTCGAGATCGGCGCTGGCTTCGGCGTTGTCGCACAGAAGGGCACCGAGCATGGCGATGAGCTGACACCGCTGGGATTTGCCAGCAACAACTCGGGCGGCATGCTGGGCGGCATCTCCACCGGCCAGGACATCGTCGCCAGCATCGCGATCAAGCCGACCAGCTCGATCCGTTCGCCCAAGGCGAGCATCGACCGCGCGGGCAATCCTTCCGTGGTGGAAACCTTTGGCCGCCACGACCCCTGCGTGGGCATCCGCGCCACGCCCATCGCCGAGGCCATGCTGGCCCTGGTGCTGATGGACCATGCCCTTCGTCACAGGGCGCAGTGTGGAGATGTCGTGCTGCCGGTCGATGCCATCCCGGCACAACGATAGGTTGAGGCGAGCGCGTCGGGCTGACGACGGGCAAAGCCCGCAACGGGCGAGCAATGCCGTGGACTACAGCTGAACTGAGTTGCTAAATCAGGTCAGCGATTCAAGCCCGACAGCGTTCGGGTTTGGGCTGTGCGGCTGGACAACCTTCTTGCGGAAAGCAAGAAACACCGCGAGCGTCCCCAGACCGAAACACAGCAGCCATCCGCTGCTGGGCTCAGGGACTGGAACTGCTGACACCTTCCAGTCGTGAGCAGTATTTCCCAGCGCCGAAAACGCCGTCGTTGTCGATCCATTCGCCAAAGTAATGGACGTAATGCCGGCCCAATATATTGAATTTCCGAAATTGGCGAACGAATCGACCGAGGAGTTTGATCCCGCCAGCGTATAAGCCGTCGTGTCGATGCCGGCGTCCAGGGCGAACGCCTGACCAAACGTAACGGGAATGCTCAGCTCCCAGAATCCGCGTAGATCCCCGGTGTAGTCGAGGCCATTGACGCGGGTGAATGTATATGTTGGATCGGTGCCCAGATGAGTCAATGCCGCCTGAACATTGAAGCTGAATACAGTGGCGCCACCCGCGCTGAAAACGAAGTCAGCCGCAGCCGTTCCAGCAAAGCTTCCCCCCAAACCAGCCGTGCCGCTGTTGAGAAGGCTGCCTGAGGCGGGATCGACGAAGAAACGAATATTGGCCCAGCCGGTGCCGGACAAGCCTGCGCCAGCCACTGTGACGGAGTCACTCCAGTGTGCGGCGGCATATGCCTTTCCCACCGACGCGAATCCATTGAAAATGTTGCCACGGCTCGCGCTGGCAATGGCTGAAGATTTGAGTACACCGTAGTCTGCGGTAGCGCCGCTCGAGCCGCCCGAGCCTGACCATACGCTGCTGATCTTTTCAGACACCGAGCCATTCACTGAAGAATGAGTGATGGGGCCGACGCCGCCATTGCTGCCATCTTCGGCCGTGTAGTTTGCAAAAACAGTGACCTTGACTTCCGAAGCACTTGCGGAAATCGCCGGCCCCATCGCAGCCAGGCAAATCACGGCATTGAAAATCCACGTGGCGCCCGGGCTTAACGTAGACCTTGTGCGGAACATCTGAAGTTGGGACATCGTTCTCACCCCTATTGATTTGAACCCGAATACATCCAACACCCACTGTGTCGGCTGTTCAAACTCGGGGCACTCACCGAGGTGAAGCTCAAAGTGAAATCGACCGAGCCAAGATGCGAGCGAACTGCACTGTAGGCTTCGTGATGTCGGGGCCTGCTGCGCTGATCCCCAGAACGCGGGGAACGTTTTCATTCGAATTGATGTCGAGAGGTGGCAGCGCATTGGACTGGTCGGCGCTGGCAGCAGCAGCGGCGATGGCCGCTCGCCGGCAATTGGTGTCGCTATGACCTCGTCATGACGCTGCGCAGCGGATTTGATGCAGGCCGCCTCTCGTGATCCGCAACTCGTCCGCCGGGATTCCAGCCTGATCGCCGGCCGGTGCAGCTCAGCCCTCGCAAACCGCGTTTCGTCACAAGCCCGCTGCGCGGCTTGCCGCCGGTTTCTAGACTGTAAAGGTCGTGAAATCAGAGAGTGATTGGGGGAGCCATGCGCAAGTCTTGGAAGATCGGTAGCGTCGTCGCAGCCGTGTTGTTGGTGGGCGGTGCCGGGGTGGCCGTCATGGCGAGCAAGGGGGATGGCCCCAACAAGCCGGGTGACGAGAAGGCCAAGGCCGTGCTGGAGTTCGTGCCCAGCGAAGTCGTCAAGCCGACGCTGACCGCCATGCCGGCCCAGATCGAATTCAGCGGGCCGCTGGTGGCGCCGGGCACGGCCATGGTTCGCGCCAAGTCCAACGGCACGCTGCTCAACCTCGCTGTCGGCGAAGGCAGCCGCGTGAAGGCGGGCCAGGCTCTCGGCCAGGTCGACCTGGAAGAGCTTCGCTATCGCATCGCCGAGCGCGGCGCCAGCGTCGAGGCCATGCGAGCCCAGATGGAGCAGGCCGAGCGCAGCTTCAAGGCCAACGAAGGCCTGGCTGCCAAGAACTTCATTGCCCAGACCGCGCTGGACAACTCTCGCGCCGCCTATGAGTCGGCCCGCGCCAACTGGAACGCCGCCAAGGCCCAGCTCGACACCAGCCAGGTGACGATGCGCCAGGCCGCGCTGGTGGCGCCCATCAACGGCGTCGTCTCCAAGCGCCATGTGGTGCCCGGCGAGAAAGTAGCGGCCGAACAGCAGATCCTGACCATCGTCGACCTGTCCAAGCTGGAACTGGCCGGCCTGGTCGGCACGCATGAAGTCAGCCGCCTGAAGCCGGGCATGACGGTGCAGGTGAAGGTCGAGGGCGTGGAAGAGCCGGTCGAGGCCAAGATCGACCGCATCGCGCCGAGCGCCGAGCCGGGCACGCGTTCCATCGGCGTGACGCTGGTGCTGGCCAACCCCAAGGAGGCCTACCGCGCCGGCCAGTACGCCGTCGCCAAGGTGGTGCTGCAGGACGACACCCAGCGCCTGACCGTGCCCATCGCCGCCATCAGCCGCAATGCCGGCCAGGAACAGATCTGGATGATCGAGAGCGGCGCCCTGGTGCGCCGGATCGTGACGACCGGCCGCAGCGACGCCCGCGAAGGCCGCGTGGAGGTGTTGAACGGCCTCAAGCCCGAAGCCCAGGTGCTGGCGGCGCGCTTTGACAACCTGCGTGAGGGCGACAAGGCCAGCATCGTTGCCACCAAGGCGGCCAAGGTCGCCAGCGCAGCCTCGGCTGCGGCGCAACAGTGAGGACGCCATCATGTGGATGACCCGCGTTTCCATCCAGAACCCGGTCTTCGCGACCATGGTGATGGTGGCCCTGTGCGTGCTGGGCCTGTTTTCCTACTCCAGGCTGGGCGTCGAGCAGATGCCCGACATTTCCTTCCCCGGCGCGCAGGTGGACGTGCGCTACCCCGGCGCCTCGCCCGAGGCCGTCGAGCGCGAGATCGCCAAACCGCTTGAAGAGGCGCTGAACACGATTGCCGGCGTGGAACGCATCCAGTCGCGCAGCTTCGAGGGCCGTGTGCAGGCCAGCGTCGAGTTCTCGCTGAACGCCGACATGGGCCGCGCGATGCAGGACCTGCGCGACCGCGTCGCCGCCGCGCAGGCCCGATTCCCGCGTGACGCCAAGCCGCCGACGGTGCAGCGCTTCGAAAACGACAACTCGCAGCCCGTCGTCGTCATGGCGCTGCTGAGCCCCACACGCGGCTCGCGCGAGCTGTCCATGATGGCCGACCTGATCGTCTCCAAGCGCCTGGGTCGTGTGGAAGGCGTGGCCAAGGTGGACGTGGGCGGCCTGACCACCCGCGAGGTGCGTATCGACCTCGACCCGATGCGGCTGCGCGCCTACAGCGTGACGCCGGCCGAGATTGCCAAGGCGCTGGCTGAGGCCAACGCCGATCAGCCGGTGGGCCTGCTGTCCGACTCCACCTCCGACGCCATCCTGCGCGTGGAAGGTCGCGTGAAGGACCCGAAGGCTTTCGGCAACATGATCGTTGCCCGCCGCGGCAACCTGGCGCTCACGCTGAACGACCTCGGCACCTTGGTCGAGCGCGAGCGCGAGCAGGACAGCATCGCCCGCATCAACGGCCAGCCGGCCGTCAGCTTCAACATCTTCAAGCAGCAGGACGCCAACATCGTCAAGACCGGCGAGTCCGTGAAGGAGGCGATGGACGAGCTGCGCAAGACGCTGCCCAAGGACGTCGAGCTGCGCCTCATCTACGCCGCCAGCGACTTCGTCAAGGGCTCGCTGACCGGCCTGCAGCACACGCTGATTGAAGGCGCGCTGCTGACGGTGGCCATCGTCTTCCTGTTCCTGCACAGCTGGCGCTCGACCATCATCACCGGCCTCACGCTGCCCATCGCCGTCATCTCCAGCTTCATCGCCGTGCAGGCCTTCGGCTTCACGCTGAACTTCATGACGATGATGGCCTTGAGCCTGTGCATCGGCCTGCTGATCGACGACGCCATCGTCGTGCGCGAGAACATCGTGCGCCATGTGGCCATGGGCAAGGACCACCGCCAGGCGTCGTTCGACGGCACCAACGAGATCGGCCTGGCCGTCATGGCGACGACCTTCGCCATCTGCGCGGTGTTTGTGCCCGTCGCCTTCATGGGCGGCATCATCGGCAAGTTCTTCTACCCCTTCGGCATCACCGTCGCGGTGGCGGTACTGGTCAGCCTGTTCGTCAGCTTCACGCTCGATCCGATGCTGTCGTCGGTCTGGCCAGACCCGCCGGGCACGCGCATCAAGCACTGGCCTGTCATCGGTCATCTCATCCGCGCGACCGACTGGAGCATGGACCGCCTGCACGACCTCTATGCCAGGACGATCGACTGGGCCTTCTCCGGCCGTCGCTACCGCGTCTTCGTGCCGCCCATTCCCGCCTATGGCCATCCGTTCAGCGCGGACGGCAAGCGCGACAAGGCCGCGAAGCGCGTGTTCCGCTTCGCGACGCTGACGCCGCGTGGCCTCGTCATGTGGGGTGCCTTCGCCAGCTTCGTCGCCGCACTGGCCCTGGCGCCCATGGTCGGCAGCGAATTCGTGCCTGAGACGGACAACGGCTTCACGCAGGTCAACCTGCGCATGCCGGTGGCCAGCAGCATCGAGCGCGGCAGCGCCAAGGTCGCCCAGATCGAGGAGATCCTCAAGAACTACCCCGAGATCAAGACCGTCTCGACCGTGGTTGGCAGCACCGGCGAAGGCCTGTCCACCGGCCGCAACCAGGCGGCGCTGAATATCACGCTGACCGAGCGCAGCGAACGCAAGCGCACGCAAAAGGAGATCGAGGACGCCATCCGCGCCGACATTGCCAAGATCCCCGGCATCGAGGTCAGTGTCGGCTTCAACCGCCCGATCTGGATCACCATCCTGGGCAGCGACCCCGAAGTGCTGACCCAGGCCGCCACCGACCTGGTCGAGAAGATCAAGAAGATCCCCGGCGCCGTCGACGTGGACACAACCGTCAAGCCCGGCCTGCCGGCCTTTGCCGTGCGCCTGAAGGATTCGGCCATCCGCGAACTGGGCCTGACCGCCCCGCAGATCGCCTCCAGCCTGCGTGCCTACGTGAACGGCGAGATCGCGACCTACTGGACGACGCCGGATGGCAACCAGGTCGAGGTGCTGCTGCGCCTGCCGCGCGAACAGCGCGAGCGCATCGAGCAGATGAGCAAGCTGCCGGTGGCCTTCTCCAAGGACGGCGCGCCCATCGCGCTGGACCAGGTCGCGACCATCGAACCGGTGTTCAATCCCGAGGTGATCCGCCGCGAGAACCTGCAGCGCCGCGAGGCCGTGTTCGCCGGCGTCCAGGGCCGCCCGGGCGGCGACGTGAATGCCGATGTGCAGAAGCTGATCAAGGCCACCCAGCTGCCCCCGGGCACCAGCTTCAAGGTGGACGGCGCCGGCAAGCAGCAGGCCGAGGCCTTCAACGGCCTGCTGGCGGCGATGGCGCTGGCCGGCATCTTCATCTACATCGTGCTGGCCAGCCAGTTCGGCAGCTTCCTGCAGCCCATCGCCATCATGGCTTCACTGCCGCTCGCCCTCATCGGCGTGATGCTGGCCCTGCTGCTGTGGCGCTCGACGCTGAATGTGTTCTCGATGATCGGCCTGGTGATGCTGATGGGCCTGGTGACGAAGAACGCGATTCTTCTCGTCGACTTCGCCAACCATGCCCGCAAGGCGGGTGCGACCGTCGCCGAAGCGTTGCGCGAGGCCGGCCTGATCCGCATGCGCCCCATCATCATGACGACGGCGGCCATGATTTTCGGCATGCTGCCGATGGCCATCGCGCTGAACGACGGCGGCGAAATCCAGGCGCCCATGGGCCGCGCCATCATCGGCGGCGTCATCACGTCGACGCTGCTGACGCTGGTGGTGGTGCCGGTGCTGTACAGCTATCTGGTGCGGGAGAAGAAGCCCGCCAAGAAGACGGCAGAGCAGGGCGGCGCCTCGTTGATGCCGCTGCATGGCATGCCGGGCGCGATGCCGGCGGACAAGGAATAAGCAAGAGATCCCTCGAGCGCTTCTGCGCTTGGGCCGGTCACGTCAAGTGGTCGGCCCTTTTTGCTTCTGCGAATTACAATTGCGCCGATAGTAAGGAGTTGCCATGTCCGAATCCACCGTCACTGCCAAGGGCCAGACCACCATGCCCGCAGAAATCCGGGCGCTCGTGGATGCCAAGCCTGGCACGCGCCTGGTGTGGTCGGCCATGCCCGATGGCACCCTGATCGTGCGGGTCAAGAGCAAGTCCATCCTCGACATGGCCGGCATGCTCAAGGCCCCCAAGGGCAAGCGCATCGGCATCGATGAAATGAACCCCTGGCGCTGAGGCATGCCCGCGCTCGATACCAACGTCCTGGTGCGCTACCTCGTGCAGGACGACGCCGCGCAGGCTGCGGCTGTGCGCCAGCTGATGGCGCGGCTGACGGGTGAAGGCGCCACGCTCTTCGTGCCCGTCACCGTCGTGCTGGAGCTCGAATGGGTGCTGCGCAAGAGCTATGGCTTCGACAAGGACAGCGTGCTGCACGCCCTGTCATCGCTGTTCTCGGCGGCCGAGCTGAGCATCGAATCGGAGCGCGCGCTGGAGGTGGCGCTGCAGCTTTTCCGCAAAGGCCCGGCGGACTTCGCCGACTGCCTGCACATCGCGCTGGCCGCCCAGGCCGGCGAGCCGCCGCTGTGGACTTTCGACAAAGGCGCCGCCCGGGTGGATGGCGCGCAACTGCTGGCCAAGGGCTGACGCCGGCTCAGCCGGTCGTGGGCGCAGAGGCTTGTGCACTCGAGGGCGACGTGCCGTCAATCAAGCCGCGCAGACCTCTCGCACACAGCCCCGCAACCACCGATGCGCCGCATCCGCATCCATCCGGGGATGCCAAAGCAGCGAGACGGTGAACGGCTCCAGCGCCAGTGGCAGACCGACAGTCAGCAGGCCATCGCGCAAATGCCCGGTGTGCCGCTCGGGCACCGTTGCAATCAGGTCTGTGCCGCGCGCCAACGCCAGTGCTTCCGAGAACCCTGCCACCGTGACGACGATGTCGCGAGCAAGGCCCAGGGCGGACAACGCCTCGTCGACCGGCCCCGCCGCCGCCCCGCGCCGGGAGATGGCGACATGTCGGCCCGCCGCGTAGCGCTTCGCCGTCAGCTTGCCGCTCGCCAGTCCATGGCCTTGGCGCACGACGGCCACAAAGCGATCGCGAAACAGCGCCTGCGCGCGCAGTTCCGGCCCGCTGGACGCAGTGACGATGCCCGTCTCCAGGTCGACGCTGCCATCACGCAGCGGCGTGCTGTCACGGTCGGGCTTGGGGACGAAGCGCAGCCGCACGCTCGGCGCTTCCGAACTCACGCGCGCTAGCAGGGCTGCGCCGAAGTTCTCGACAAACCCTTCGCGCGTTCGCAGCGTGAACTCTCGCTCCAGTTTGTCCAGCCGCAACGCCGCCGCCGGCCTCAACGTGGCCTGCGCCTCATGCAGCAGCGGTCTGACGCGCTCGCGCAATTCCAGCGCCCTAGGTGACGCCACCAGGCCACGCCCGGCCCGCACGAGCAGCGGGTCGCCCGTCGCCTCGCGCAACCGCGCCAGCGACCGGCTCATCGCCGACGGGCTCAGCCTGAGACGCCTTGCAGCGCCAGCGACGCTGCCCTCGGCCAGCAGGGCGTCCAGCGTCAGCAGCAGGTTCAGGTCAGGGTCTGACATGGCGTCTCGCGCATTGATGAAGTGCAGATGATGCGTCTTCCGCCATGCCCAGCAAATGCCTAAGGTCGGGGCATGAACACCTCGACCGTCGCTCAACCCGCCGCAACGCCTGTCACAGGCGTGCTTGTCGGCCTGGCCCTTTGCACCCTGCTGCCTTCGCTGGCCGTCAGCAGCGCCAATGTCGCGCTGCCCACGCTGGCTAGCGCCTTCGGTGCCGGCTTCGCCGAGGCGCAATGGGTCGTGCTGGCCTATCTGCTGGCGATCACGACCCTCATCGTCAGTGCCGGCCGGCTGGGTGACCTGATCGGCCGACGCCGCCTGCTGCTGGCCGGCATCGCGCTGTTCACGGCCGCGTCGACGCTCTGCGCGCTGGCACCCACGCTGCCGCTGCTGATCGCCGCCCGGGCACTGCAAGGCGTGGGCGCTGCCGCCATGATGGCCTTGACGATGGCGATGGTGGGCGCGGCGCTGCCCAAGGCGCGCACGGGTAGCGCGATGGGGCTGCTGGGCACGATGTCGGCAGTCGGCACAGCCCTTGGCCCGACGTTGGGCGGCGCGCTGATCGGTGCTTTGGGCTGGCAGGCCGTGTTTGCCGTCAACCTGCCCCTGGGCTTGCTGGCCATTGCGCTGGTCTTGCGGTATCTGCCGGCTGACCGAGGGCAGGGCGCTGCCGGCTTCGATCTGCCCGGCACGGGGTGGCTGGCGCTGACGCTGGCGGCCTATGCCCTTGCGATGACATGGCATCCTGGCCTGCTGGCGGTCGCCGCGGTGGGCCTGCTGCTATTCCTGCGCACCGAGACGCGCGCTGCATCGCCCCTCGTGCGGCTGGACCGGCTGCGCGACCCCGCCCTGAGCGCAGCCCTGGCGATGAACGCCCTGGTGTCTGCCGTCATGATGGCCACCCTGGTCGTTGGCCCCTTCCACCTCAGCGGCGCGCTCGGCCTTGGCGCCGCCACGGTGGGCGTGCTGATGTCCGTCGGTCCCCTCCTTTCGGCCGGCAGCGGCATTCCGGCCGGCCGGCTGGTGGATCGCTTCGGCACACGGCGAACGAGCCAACTGGGCCTCGCCGCCATGGCGGTCGGCTGCACACTCATCGCGCTGCTGCCCGCGTCGCTTGGCGCCATCGCCTACGTGGGCCCGCTCGCAATCGTCACGCCCGGCTATGCACTCTTCCAGGCCGCCAACAACACAGGGGTCATGGCCGAGGTGCCGGCCGAACAGCGCGGCGTCATCAGCGGCCTGCTGACGCTGTCGCGCAATCTCGGCCTCATCACCGGCGCCTCGGCGATGGGCGCCGTTTTCGCCGCCGGCGGGCTGCGCTTGAGCTTCGTCATCGCGACAGCTTTGGTTGCCGTCGCCCTCGGGCTTGCCAGACGCGCGAATTGACAAGCACAATCGCCCCCGCTCCGGGGTGCCCGGGCCTGGCGAAAGCCGAGCCCAGACGCTGAGATGGTCATCCTGGGCTTGTTAACACGACGGCAATGGGCCGCGAAGGCCATCTGCCAGGGGCCAATCAAGGCGCAGCGCGCCGCCCGCATTGATATGCGGGCAAGCGGTGCAACGCGGAGTGACCCCTGGCAGATGGCCTTCCCTTCGGGTTGTGGCCAGAAAGGCCGCGCGCGGCGTTGCAAATGCTCGCCGGGTGCCCAACCCGGCTCCGCTTTGCGCCTTGCTCGCGGCCTTTCTGGCCACAACGCGGCCCGTTGCCGTCGTGTTAACAAGCCCTGACCAAACCCGTGAACTTGAACCGGCTAATACCGGCGTAAGGAGAGCGCATGCCTCGCGGCGTGCAGGTGTGGCCTTCGGGCCGGACCTCACCCACAGGCGGCCTTGGAGCACCGAACCCACTGCTCCAGGAGACCGCCGCCATGAACGCCCCCGAAAAGAACCTCTCGCTCGATGAGCGCCTGTCGCTGACGCGCGAGCCCTTCCCGGCATCAAGCAAGGTCTACGTGACCGGCAGCCGGCCCGACGTGGCCGTGCCCATGCGAGAAATCGCGCTGACGAATGGCGAGCGGGTCGTCGTGCACGACACCTCCGGCCCCTACACCGACCCCAAGGCGCAGATTGACGTGCGCCGCGGCCTGCCGCCCATCCGCTCCAGCTGGGTCGGTGACCGCGCCGACACCGAGGCCTATACCGGCCGCACCCGCGTCGCGCTGGACGATGGCGGCAAGGAGGACAACGAGCGCATCGCCCAACTGCGCGCCGAAGCCGCCGCGCTGCAGCGCCAGCCGCGTCGCGCCCAGGCCGGCGCCAACGTCAGCCAGATGCACTACGCCCGCCGCGGCATCGTCACGCCGGAGATGGAGTTCGTCGCGTTGCGCGAGAACGGCAAGCGCGATTGGATGCGCGAGTACCTGTCGGACGCCGAGCGCGAGCAGCGCCTGCGCGGTGATTCACTCGGCGCGGCCATTCCCGACGTCATCACCCCCGAATTCGTCCGCCAGGAGGTGGCCCGGGGCCGTGCCGTCATCCCGGCCAACATCAACCACACCGAGCTGGAGCCGACCATCATCGGCCGCAACTTCCTGGTCAAGGTCAACGCCAACATCGGCAACTCGGCCGTCACGTCCAGCATCGAGGAAGAGGTCGAGAAGCTGGTCTGGTCCATCCGCTGGGGTGCGGACACGGTGATGGACCTCTCCACCGGCCGCAACATCCACACGACGCGTGACTGGATCGTGCGCAACTCGCCCGTGCCCATCGGCACCGTGCCCATCTACCAGGCGCTGGAGAAGGTGGGCGGCATCGCCGAGGACCTCTCCTGGGCCATCTTCCGCGACACGCTGATCGAGCAGGCCGAGCAGGGCATCGACTACTTCACCATCCATGCCGGCCTGCGCCTGCCGTTCATCCACCTGACGACCAAGCGCCGCACGGGCATCGTGTCGCGCGGCGGCTCCATCCTGGCCAAGTGGTGCATCACGCATCACCGCGAGAACTTCCTGTACACGCACTTCGAAGAGATCTGCGAAATCATGAAAGCCTACGACGTGACCTTCTCGCTGGGCGACGGCCTGCGCCCCGGCAGCGGCGCCGATGCCAACGACGAGGCGCAGTTCGCCGAGCTGAAGACGCTGGGCGAACTGACCAAGGTGGCCTGGAAGCACGACGTGCAGACCATGATCGAGGGCCCCGGCCACGTGCCCATGCACCTCATCCAGGCCAACATGACGGAGCAGCTCAAGCATTGCGACGAGGCGCCGTTCTACACGCTGGGCCCGCTGACCATCGACATTGCGCCCGGCTATGACCACATCGCCAGCGCCATCGGCGCGGCCATGATCGGCTGGATGGGCACGGCCATGCTCTGCTACGTGACGCCCAAGGAGCACCTGGGCCTGCCCGACCGTGACGACGTGAAGCAGGGGCTGATCGCCTACAAGATCGCGGCCCACGCGGCCGACATCGCCAAGGGTCACCCCGGCGCCCGCGCACGTGACGACGCGATGAGCAAGGCGCGCTTCGAGTTCCGCTGGAACGACCAGTTCGCACTCGGCCTGGACCCCGACACGGCGCGCGACTATCACGACGAGACGCTGCCCAAGGACTCGTCCAAGGAGGCGCATTTCTGCTCCATGTGCGGCCCGAAGTTCTGCTCGATGAAGATCACGCAGGACGTGCGCGAGTACGCGGCGGCCAAGGGGCTCGAAGCGGCGGACGTGGTGGCTGACGGCATGGCGCAGAAGTCAGCCGAGTTCCGCAAGGCCGGCGGCGAGCTCTACATCCCCATCAAGCCGCAGGCGTGACCCGCGTTGCAATTGCAGGCGCCGGCGTCATGGGCCGGCTGTTGGCCTGGCAGCTCGCGCGGGCCGGGCATCGCGTGACCGTGGCTGACCCTGCCTCGGGGCCGGCCGAGCCCGGCGCCGCGGCCTTCACCGCGGCCGGCATGCTGAGCCCACTGGCCGAGCAGGAACATGCCGAGCCCGAGATCGCGGCGCTGGGCTGGCGGTCGCTCGCGCTGTGGCCGGCAATTGCCGCGGCGCTGGGGCAACCCGGCCTGGTGAAGGCCGAGGGCAGCCTGCTGCTGGCGCATGGCAGTGACCTGGGCGCAGCGCGGCGCGTGCTCGCCCGCCTGGCGGAAGGCCCCGAGCCGCTGGATCGCGCCGCGCTGCAGGCGCTGGAACCTGCGCTTGCGCCCGATCTCAAGGCCTGGCTGCTGCCCGGCGAAGGCCAGTTGCTGCCACGCGAGTTGCTGGCCGCCCTGGCCGAGCAAGCCGCCGATGTCGACTGGCTCTGGGGCCGCCGCGCCGTCGCTGTCCGGCCCCGCATGCTGGAACTCGACGATGGCCGTCGCCTGGATGCCGACCTCGTCATCGACACCCGCGGTCTCGGTGCCAGGCCCGACCTGCCGGACCTGCGCGGCGTTCGGGGCGAGATCCTGTGGCTGCACGCGCCGGGCGTCGTGCTCAACCGCCCCGTTCGGCTGCTGCACCCACGCCACCGCGTCTACCTCGTGCCGCGGCCGGGCGACGTCATCGTCGTTGGTGCGTCCGAGGTCGAGAGCGAGGACCGCTCACCCGTGAGCCTGCGCAGCGCCGTGGAGCTGATGGCCGCTGCCCACAGCGTGTTGCCGGCGCTGGCCGAGGCGCGCATCGTGCATATGGAAACCAACCTCCGCCCGGCCTTTGCCGACCATCGGCCGCGCATCGACCACCAGCCCGGCCTGCTGCGCATCAATGGCCTGTTTCGCCACGGCTGGCTGCTGGCGCCGGTGCTGGCCGAGAAAGCGCTTCAGCATGTCTGAGTTCACCTTGAACCGCGAGCCCCGCCCCTGGCGCGAAGGCCTGAGCGTCGCCGCGATGCTGGCCGAGCAGGACAGGGCGCCCGAAGCCGTCGCCACGGCGTTGAACGGCGCCTTCGTGCCCCGTTCGCTGCGTGAGGTGACGCTGATCCAGCCCGGCGACGAACTGACCCTCATTCAACCCATCACCGGAGGCTGAGCATGTCTTGGACCCTTTACGGCCGCCAGCTCACCAGCCGCTTCCTGCTCGGCACCGCCGGCTACCCCTCGCCCGAGATCCTTCGCCGGGCCGTGCTGGCCAGCGGCGCCCAGGTGTTGACCGTCGGCCTCAAGCGCACGCTCGCGGCGGCCGGCGACAACGGCTTTGTCGCCGCCATCCGCGCGACGCTCGCCGAGACCGGCGGCCACCTGCTGCCCAACACCGCCGGGTGCCGCACCGCGCAGGAGGCCATCACGCTGGCGCACATGGCACGCGAGCTCTACGACACGCCGTGGGTCAAGCTGGAGGTCGTCGGCGACGAGCACACGCTGCAACCCGACCCCTGGGAGCTGGTCACGGCCGCCGAGCAGCTCGTGAAGGACGGTTTCGAGGTCTTCCCCTATTGCACCGACGACCTCGTCACCTGCCGCCGCCTGCTGGACGCCGGCTGCCAGGTGCTGATGCCCTGGGGCGCACCCATCGGGTCGGGCCAAGGCCTGCTCAACCCGTTCGCCCTGCGCACGCTGCGCGAGCGCCTGCCCGGCGTGCCGCTGATCGTGGACGCCGGCATCGGTGCGCCCTCGCATGCGGCCCAGGCGATGGAGCTGGGCTTGGACGGCGTGCTGCTCAACTCGGCGATAGCCCAGGCCGGTGACCCCATCCGCATGGCCGCCGCCTTCGGCCAGGCCATCGCGGCCGGGCGAACCGGCTTCGAGGCCGGCGTCATGAGCAAGCAGGACATGGCCGTCGCGAGCACGCCGGTGGGTGGCAGGCCCTTTCTGATTTCATGAGCAAGCCGCCCATCATCTGGAGCATCGCCGGGCTGGACAGCGGTGGCGGCGCCGGCCTGTCGGCCGACCAGCGCGCAGCCGATGCGGCGGGCGTGCACCTCTGCCCCGTGGCTGCCGCATTGACGGCGCAGAACAGCGTCGCCGTCGAGGCCGTCTTCCCCGTACCGCCTGAGCAGCTCGACGCCCAACTCGCCGCGCTGGCCGATGACCTGCCGCCTGCTGCGATCAAGACGGGCCTGCTCGGCGGTGTCGAGCAGCTGCGCGTTGTTGCACGCTGGGTTGACCGGCTGCGCGAGCGCGCTCCCGTCACTCTGGTTGTCGACCCGGTGCTGCGGGCCTCCACCGGCGCCAGCTTTGCCGACGAAGCGCTGTTGCGCGCCTATCGCGAGGAGCTGCTGCCGCGGGCCAGCGCCGTCACACCTAACCAGCGCGAGACGGCGTGCCTGGTGGGCGAGGGCAGCGTGCCTGCGCAGGCGCGCACGCTGCTGGCCCTGGGGGCCCGCGCTGTCTGCATCACCGGTGGCGATGCCGGCGGCCCGCTCGCCCTGGATTGGCTGGCGGCTGAGCATGCAACCGGCTGGCTGGCCCTGCCGCGCCGCGCCGCTGGCAACAACCACGGTACTGGCTGCACCTTCGCGACCGCCCTGGCTGCGGCGTCGGCCCGAGGTTTCGTCGCTGCCGATGCGGCCGTCATCGCCAAGATGCTGACGACCTGGGGCCTGCGTGCCGACATGCAGTCGCCTGGCGCTGGCGCGGGGCCGGCGCGGCCTGAGTCGGGTTTCATCGGCGATGCCAGCCTATTGCCCGCGCTGTTCGACGACGAGGCGCCACCCGAGGCCTGGCCGGCAGCGCGCCGCGGGGCACCGGCCATCGAAGGGGTCTACGCCATCACCGACAGCGGCGCCCATGCCGCCCGCCTCTTCGATGCCGGCCTGCAAACGGTCCAACTGCGCGTCAAGCGAGCGCCGGGCGAGGCCGACTCAGCTTGGACCACCCGCCTGCGCGCGCAAGTCGAGGCCGGGCGCCGCCCGGGCGCAAGCCTCATCGTCAACGACCACTGGCGCGAGGCGCTGGCCCTTGGCGTCGACTTCATCCACCTTGGCCAGGAGGATCTGCTGGTCCTCTCGGCAGCTGATCGCGTCGATCTCGCCGAGGCGCGGGCTCGTGGCCTGCGCCTGGGCCTGAGCTCGCACAGCCTGTGGGAGCTGGCCCGCGCCGTGGCCTGGTCGCCCGACTACATCGCCTGCGGTCCAGTCTGGCCAACGCTGACCAAGGCCATGCCGTGGCGGGCGCAAGGGCTGCACAACCTGGCCTGGTGGGTGTCGATGGCGCCGGCACCGGTCGTCGGCATCGGCGGCGTGCTGGAGCCGCAGCAGCTCGCCGAGATCGCCGCCAGCGGTGCTCGTGCCGGCTGCGTCGTGCGCGGTCTGGCGCCAGGGGCAATTCACTCGCCGCAGACCTGGCGGCAAGCCTGGCGCAGCGGCTGTGACGGGGTGGCTGTCAAAGGTCCGGCCTGGCCGACGCCCAGCCTGCCCGTCAAGCCCCATTGAGGTGGCCCACCCCCATATCAGTGTCGGTGGGCTTTACAGCGCCTGTTACAAAAAGGACGCGTTTCATAGGAGAAACCATCATTGGCCTGAAGCTTGCTTAAAACTGTTGAATCGCCTGGAGAACAAGATGAATTTCCGTACCGTCATTGCCGGTGTTGCCCTCGCAGCATCTGCTCTGGCTGCTCAAGCAGCCCCCGTCCTGGTCATGCGCGGTGTCGGCGGGGTGGACTTGAACAATCTGCTGATCGGCCAGAGCTTCCAGGTCGAAGTGATCATCCACGGCGGCGCGGCTGGCGAGATAGATGTCAGGTCTGGCGGCGGCGATCTCGATCCTGATGGCGCTCCCGCCTTGCACGCGACAAAGTTGGTGGCCGGCACAGCCGAGGCGGGTGTGGAATGGAACCTCGATCCGTCGCTGTTCATCATTGACTTCACGGCCGTTGCCGAAGGTTCCGGCTTCCTCGCCAGCTTGGGACAGTGCCTGATTTCCAACCTTCAGAACTACGGCTGCGGCTTCACCAGCGGCCCGCTGAATTTCACAGTGCGTGACCCGAACCGCCTGCCCGAGCCCGCCAGCCTGGCGCTGACTGGTCTTGCATTGCTCGGCCTGGGCGCCATCCGCCGCCGCGCCGCCTGAGTTTCCTCGCGGCCAAGCGCCGTGCCAAGCTTGCATCAGGGCCCCATAGTGGGCCCTGGTGCCTTTTAGCAGCACCTTTAGGAAGGTGCGTCAGCCAATGCCGTCCAGTGCATTGAAGCCTTCTCGAGCTACCTGGCAACAGCATGACCAGCCGTTCGGCGGTGGGGTCGGCGGGTTCTCATCAGGCCGGCTCGTGGCTACCACAACAGCGGGGCGGCTCCAGCCGCGGGCTGCGAAACTAGCGGACAAACCCGTACTGCGAGTCTATTTACGGCAGGTTTGCCGGCGAAATGTAATCGCGAGATATTCTCTTGGCGGACAAAACCTTGGTAATAATGCCAATGTACTCCAGCGAAAACCCTGCAAATTTTTTACGCAGCTTTGGTATGGTTGTTAAATGTCTGTGATTCAATACATAGGGAGCGCCATGCGCATTATCGGCAAAGCTTTGGCTTGGGCGTTGGCAATCGTGTTATCGCCGGTTTTTGCTGCCACGCTTGATTTCGAAGGAGGCGTTGCTGGAGTTGGCATTTCCGGCAGCTATGGGATAGTAAGGAGTGAAGCCTGCGAAGGGCTTTATTCAATGACTGGCCAAGGAGGGTGCTACGCATTGGCTGTTGCAAGTGATGTGAATAGCTATCCTCCAAGTGGCTCCCCCCAAGTGAGCGTAGTGTTTGATGTTTCGGCCGGATTTGATAAGTTTGAATTCCGCTACGCGGGATCAACTGAATCATCTGCTGCAATCACCGTATACGACGGCGCTGCTGGTACTGGTAATATAGTCAAAACCATCATTGTTAGTGGTGCGTCTTGTAATAGTTATGTCTATTGTAATTGGTTAAAATTGGACGTTCAACTCGCCGGCCCCGCCCGTTCGATAAAGTTTACAGCGGGAGAACAACAATTCGTACTAGATGATATGGCTTTTGGCTGGGCAGGAAGTAACGGCGATCTGAACATTTCATCCCATACGGTGCCGCCGAGGAATTGCCCAGCCAATTTGCGAAAAGGCAATCCCATCGAGCCGCTGACTGGAAATAAGATCCAGACGATTGATCTAGGCACGACGCTGGCAGGTATTCCGCTGACACTCAGCTATGACAGCGGCCGAGCCATCCGTCCCGCCGCGACGGTGGGGCGCTTACCAGGTTTCGGTGGCGGTTGGACCGCCTCTTGGCTGCGCAGCGTCGTGAACCATGAATCAACTCCTGGCGGCATCCAAGCGCCATTTGGAACCTTCAGGCCTGATGGACGCGAAGAGACATTCGTTGTCCCGCGCCCCAATACTTCACCTGCTGCCTGGCAGGCATATTCCGGAGACAGCGACTATGTTCAACTGGTGGACGCCATCAATCTAAATTACAAAGCCGTTCATGAAGGGCTGATCGAGAGAAACACCTCCGCTGACGGAGCTTGGCATCCTGCCAAATTTTCTTCTATTGCAGGGCGAGCACTCGGTGTAATCACGGCCGACGCGGCACATCCGCTGACGTTAGACGGTCGACAGGTGTTCGGCCTGCCTATGCAGTTGTACGATGATTTTGGTCGCACCGTTAGCTTCCAGTATGAAGTCATTCCGGCGGGCGGGCATCATTATGCTGATGCGAAGGTTGTCGGGATGTCACTGCCCTATGGCGGCTCCATTCAGTTCGGATATTCGCCCTCTGGCAACCTCACATCGATCACATGGCCAGACTTGTCGGTCACAGGGCTTGTCTACCAGGACGCCGCCAGCACCAATCGCTTGTGGACCGGCGTGATCGACGAAAGCAACAAGCGCTTCAGCACCTTTACCTACGACAGCGTCGGTAGAGCGACTGCAACTGAGCACGCGGGGGGTGTGGACGCGCATTCAGCCACCTACAGTGCTTCACCCGAACTCGTTTCCGATCGCTCGTTCGATACAGTGAATCAGCGCTGGATCGCGCGCACCCGCTTTACGGTGCCGCAAGGCGTGGTCCTCAAGGGACCTAATGGATCAACCACTCAAGTGGTGGCGAGTCAGGTAGCCAACTCCAATGCCCCCACGTCCTTTTCTCAACCGGGAGGGTCGGGTTGTGCGCCCAGCACAAGTACACAAAGCTTCGACGGCAAGGGCAACCTGGCATGGCGAGAAGACTTCAACGGCTACAGGACCTGCTTCGCAAACGACCTGACGCGCAACCTTGAAACGAGCCGGGTTGAGGGCTTGGTAGCAGGGGCGTCGTGTACAGCCGTTCTCGCCGAGAACGCCACGCTGCCAGCGAGCGGTCGCAAGATCAGTACGCAATGGCACCCCGCGTGGCGGCTGGAGACGCAGCTGGCCGAACCGAAGCGCCTGACTACCAAGGTCTACAACGGCCAGCCCGACCCGTTCAATGCTGGCGTCGCGGCCTCGTGCGCACCGGCAGGCGCCACGCTGCCGGATGGCAGCCCGATCGTTGTCTTGTGCAAGCAGGTTGATCAGGCGACGACGGACACCAATGGTGCTCAGGGCCTGGCGGCCACGGTGGACAGCACGGTGATGGCGCGCGTTCAGCAGTGGACCTACAACCAGTACGGCCAGGTACTCACCGCCAAAGACCCACGCAACAACACAACCACCTACGCCTACTACAGCGACACCACAGCTGACCACACCACGGGCGACCTCAACACCGTCACCAACGCCAAGCAACAGGTCGCGACTTTCACCAAGTACAACGCGGCGGGCCAATGGCTGGAAATGAAGGACGCCAACGATGTGCTCACCACGCGCACCTTCGACCTGCGCCAGCGCCTGAAGAGCGTGAAGACGGGAACGGCGCTGACCAGCTACGACTACTGGCCCACGGGGCTGCTGCAACAGGTGACCCTGCCGGACAACAGCAGCCTGAGCTATGGCTACGACGACGCGCACCGGCTGACCAGCATCACCGACAACCTGGGCAACAGCATCACCTACACGCTTGACAACAGCGGCAACCGCACCGGCGAGGACGTCAAGGACCCGAGCGGCGCGCTGGCCAAGACGCTTACGCGAGTGCCCGATGCGCTCAATCGAATTCAACAGCTGACTGGGAGGCCCTAAGAATGAAGAACTCGCGTTTCATGACGGCAGTTCCTGCGCTCCAGCGGCTCACGGCGGGGGTGTTCCTCGCGGCATCCTGCGCCGCTGCCCATGCCGTGATCTCGTTACCGTCGACGCCACCGGCTTCAGCGCCTGTCTCGTCGGTCCCCGTGACCAAGTACGAATACGACGCCGAGGGCAACCCCACCAAGACCATCGTCGCGCCCAGCACCCGCGCCTACGCCACCAAACACGAGTACGACGCGCTGGGCCGGCGCAAGAACACGACCGACGCCAAGAGCGGTCTTACCCAGTTCGGCTATGACCTGCAGGATCAATTGACCTCGGTCACCGACCCGCGTCAACTCGTCACGCAATACGAGCCTAGTGGCCTGGGCGATGTGAAAAAGCTCATCAGCCCCGACACCGGCACCACCAACAACACCAGCTTCGACGCTGCGGGCAACCTCAAGGCCAGCACTGACGCGCGTGGCGTGCTGGCCAGCTACGACTACGACGAACTCAACCGGCCTACGCAGGTTGTTTACAGCAAGACTGGCGCCACCAGCCGCACCGTCAACTGGACCTACGACCAGACGGGCGCCAGCTTCGGCTATGGCGTGGGCCGCCTCACCACGGCTGCCACGCCCGACGCCAGCACGACCTTCCGCTACGACGCGCTGGGCCGGGTCAAGATGACCGTGCAAAGCGGCTCAGCGGGCAATCCGCTGGTCGTCAATTACGACTACGACGACGCCGGCCATGTCACCGGCCTGACCTACCCTTCAGGCCGTGTGGTGACCTTCGGTTGGGCCGATGGCCAGCCGCAATCCATTGCCATCACCAGCGGCACCACGACCAAGACGCTGTTGGACCAGATCGCCATGAGCGCCTTCGGGCCGGTGAAGAGTTGGGTCTGGAAATTTGGTGCCACGGCTACAGCGCACATTCGGGTGTACGACACGAGTGGCCGCTTGGTGCGTCAGACCGTTGGCGACGTGACGCGAGATATCACCTACGACGATGCTGACCGCATCAGCAGCTTTAAACATTATTTGACTGGTCCTGCCTCGTCGTACGACCAAACGTTTGGTTATGACGAGCTCGACCGCCTAACTTCGGTGGCCGGCTCAACGAACTGGAGCTACAGCTACGACGTCAATGGCAACCGGACGAGCGCGGGTTCGCGGGTCTACACCGTCCAGGCGACTAACAACAAGCTCGATTCGCTGAATAACCCGGCGCGCAACATGCTTTACGACGCTGCGGGCAACACCAGCAGCGACATCCAGACCGGCTCGTCGGCCAACTACACCGCAACCTACAGCCTGGAGGGCAGCCTGGCCGCCATGGCGCAAGGCAGCAGCGCAGGCGTGGACTTCGGCTACGACGCCATGGGGCGGCGTATCACGCGCGGGCTGTGGGTGGGCAGTTCGAGCAACCCGCGAACCTACACGCTCTATGCCTACGACCAGGACAACCACCTCATTGGCGAATACAACGCCGACGGCACGCCGATCACGGAGTACGTGTGGCTTGGCGATACGCCGGTGGCGGTCATCAAGCCCGATGGCACAGGGATGCAGATCTACGCCATCCACACTGACCATTTAGATACGCCCCGAGTGATTCTGGACGCCAACAAGAAAGTGCGTTGGCGCTGGATGGGTGAGCCCTTCGGAGCAAGCCCGGCAGAGGAGCAGCCGACAGCTGGCTTGGCGGCGCTGCAGCAAAACTTGCGGTTCCCAGGGCAGCAGTACGAGCCCTTTGGCGGTCGGCATTACAACCACTTCCGGGACTATGACCCAACTACCGGGCGGTATGTTCAAAGTGACCCGATTGGGCTCGCGGGCGGCATCAATACCTATGCATATGTCGGGGGGAATCCGCTGAGCTATGTGGACCCGCTTGGCCTGTTTATTACGGCCACGTACAACCACGCCACGGGCATGTTGTACGCGTATGACAGCGATACGGGGAAGCTGTATAGCGGCCCATTTGAGTCAGGTGGCAAGCCGTGGGGAGACCCAATTCCCAACGGGGATTTCGACATCCTGTCAGACCGAAGAAACGATTTCTTCAGGCTTGAACCAGTGGACCAGTCTTATGGTGATGACCAGACGTCGTCAGGCCGTGGGGAATTCCGGCTTCACAAGCCTGGGCGCACTGTGGGTTGTGTTTCGTCCAAAGACGCGGCGAACTGGAAATCTATCCGAGACGCGATTAGAGGCAGCTCTGGTGACAACGTCAACGTCTTGAGCAAGTCGCGCAATCCATTCAATCGCAACCCGGTGGAATCGCTGTATCGGTACGGACGATTGACGGTTATCAACTCGCCAAGGTGAAGTATGCGAGGCTTCATCTCGACCGTCCTTCTTGTTGCATCTGTCGGTTCGTTCCTGGGGGTATTGGAGCGAGCACTGGCCGCCATGCGCTTGACGTGGAAGTTCGGCTTTGAGCGAGTAGAGGCCGTGCATTTGGTGCCACAGAGCTTCTGGCTGTTCGCAATGATTTTTAGCGTGCTCGCTTTGGGAACCGTGTTGCTTGGCCTGCACTGGCGGCGTTCCGGTCTATCCAAAGGCATCTATATGCGGTTGCTGAGCTATGCCCAAAAACTGCAGATGACGACTGTGGGCCTTTTGCTCTTGATGTTCATCGGCGGCTTCTTTGTACTGTCGTAGTAAGCCTCCGGCCACAACGGGGATGTAAACGCTGATTGATGGTCTCCCTGGCTCTCGCGCTGCAAGCACCGTGTCAAGGCAGGCCTTCGGCCACCCGAAGGGCTCGGCCTTGACGTGGCGGCGCAACATTCGACGCTCGCCGTGGGCGGTGCCTGCAGACGGCACGTGGACGAAGTGGCATGCACCGCTGACGGCAGAGGGCGACTCGCCCCCTTCCTGGGAAGGGCGGGGGGATGGGTTGAAGCCGCTGCCGCAGGACTGCGGGCAGGTCAGGCAGGCGCCTGGCCTGACGCGAAGGCGCACCCGCCCCCAGGCGGGTTGCCGCAGCGCTGCAGGGGCCGACCTCGTGCAAGCGCGATCCAAGCGCCGGGTCCGCGCACACGCGGACGCATGAGGTTGGGGTGCAGGTCAGCGAAGCGACCGAAGCCCGTCGCTGACGAAGCGAAGCGCAGGAAGCCGCCCCGGGCGATGACGAGGCGTCCAGCATCAAGGCTGCCCAACGGCACGTTGGGCAGACGCTCATAGCGCGGGGTGGCTTCCTGCGCGTGCCGCCGACGTCCAGGCGGTGATTCGTGCAGGGAGCGGCGCCCAATGACGGGTGACGAAGGGCGTCCAGCCCGCAGAGGTGGCGTGCGGCCCTAGCCGCCGAACAGCCACCGTTCGCCCGCCCGCAGGCCCGGTCTTGAGCTGGCAGCGTCTGCTGCGAGCGTGCCGGGCTGCAGACGCATCGGCAGATGCGTCATCGCTACGCTTTACATCTCCGATGCGACGTGCTTTGGCGGATGCGTCATTACCCTGCGTCACATCCTGGTCTCGAAGCAACGCTCTGGCCCGCCTCAGCGCCGCGCTTCGCTTCCATCCAGGGCCCCGCAGTGGGCCCTGATGCTTTCTGCGAGCCGCCGCAGGGCCGGCGTCAGGCGGTGCCGCCCGACCGCCATCCAGTGAAGCGGCGCGGGCTCGCCGAGCCATTCCGGCAGCAGCGCCACCAGCCGCCCGGCCGCCAGGTCGGCGGCCACGTCGAGGCGGCTCTTGTAGGCGATGCCCAGCCCGGCCACGGCCCATTCGCGCACCAGGCCGCCGTCGTCCACGGTGCGGTTCCCACTGACCTCGACCGCGCAAGCCTCGCCATCGGGTGACGTGAAGCGCCAGCGGCCGTGCAGGCTGTCGCCGAGCACCCAGCGCAGGCAGTCGTGGCCGCGTAGGTCAGCGGGCGCCGCCGGTTGCCCGTGGCGAGCGACATAGGCCGGGCTGGCGCACAGCACGCGGCGGTTGTCCGGCGCCAAGGGTAGGGCGATGAGACTGGAGTCCGGCGGCTCGCCGTAGCGCACGGCGTAGTCGACGGGCTCCTGCACAAGATCGGTCACCCGGTCGCTGAGTCGCAACTCCAGTTGCAGCGCCGAGCTGCCATCGCTGGCAATGAAATCCTCGATCCAGCGCCAAAGATGCTGGCGCCCGATGTCGCTGGGCAGACTCACCCGCAGGCGGCCGCTGAGGGGCTGGTCCTCGGCCGTGATGCCCCGCAGCGCGGCTTGGCCACCCTCCCAGGCCGCCAACAGCTGCCGTGCATGCGGCAGCCATTGCTCGCCCGCCTCGGTCAGGCGTAGCCGGCGCGTCGAGCGCTCGAACAGCCGCACGCCCAGCTCACGCTCCAGCCTTGCGATGGTGGCGCTGGCCTGCACAGGGCCGAGGTCCAGGCGTCGCGCGGCCGCCGAGAAACTGCCGGCCTCGGCAGCGCAGACAAAGAGCTGCAGCGGTGAAAAGCGATCCATCTTCATTTTTGTGATGAAACTGATTCGCCGATCCTAGTCTTTCTGATTTGAATGCCGGCCGCCACCATGACGGCCATCGTTGATTCGTCTCAGAAAGGACGCCCCATGAAAGCCGTCGGCTACCTGCAATCCCTGCCCATTGAGCATCCCGAATCCCTGGTCGATCTCGAACTGCCCGCGCCGGCACCCGGCCCGCTGGACCTGCTGGTTCGCGTCGCGGCCGTGTCGGTCAATCCCGTCGACACCAAGGTACGACGCAACCGCGCGCCCAAGGCATCCCGGCCCGAGGTTCTTGGCTGGGACGCCGTGGGCACCGTGGAGGCGCTGGGCAAGGACGTCAGTGGCTTTGCCATCGGTGACCGCGTGTACTACGCCGGCGCCATCGATCGCCCCGGCTCCAATGCTGAGCTGCAGGTCGTCGACCACCGCATCGCGGCGCTGGCGCCAAAGAGCCTCACCGATGCGGAGGCCGCCGCCCTGCCGCTGACCGCCATCACGGCCTGGGAGCTGCTGTTCGACCGCCTCGGCGTTACCGAGGGCGGCGGCGCTGGCCAGAGCCTGCTCGTCACCGGCGCGGCCGGAGGCGTCGGTTCCATCCTCGTGCAACTGGCCCGCGAGCTGACCCAGTTGCGCGTCATCGGCACGGCCAGCCGGCCCGAAACGCAGGACTGGGTGAAGCAACTCGGCGCCCACATCGTCATCGACCACAGCCAGCCATTGCGGCCGCAACTGGTGGCCGCCGGCGTCGCAGAGGTCGAGTTCATCGCCAGCCTCACCCATACCGAGCAGCACTGGGACGCCCTCATCGATGCCGCCGCGCCCCAGGGCCGTCTGGGCCTCATCGACGACCTCTCGGGCCCCATCGATGTGATGACGCTCAAGCGCAAGGCCCTGTCCCTGCACTGGGAAATGATGTTCACGCGACCGATGTTCGGCACGGCGGACGTCGCGGAGCAGGGCCGCCTGCTGGCGCGCATCGCCGCCCTGGTCGACGCGGGTCGTGTGCGCACCACGGTCAGCGAGCAGCTGCGCCCGATCAATGCGGCGAACCTGCGGCGGGCGCATGAACTCGTCGAATCGGGCCGCATGCGCGGCAAGATCGTCCTCAGCGGCTTCTGAGCCGCGTCGGACAGGGGCGGGCCCGCGCTGCGCCCTTGTCTGACGCCTGACCCCTGCCAGCCTGCCTAGGCTGGGGACATTGCGATCTTGACGCGGAACTGGTCGACAGCCCATGTCCACTCGTCGCTTGGACGTCACTGCACCCGTCGTTATCGCCACGGCTGCCTGGTCCATCCCGGCCAAGGTGGCGGCGGCCTTTCCGGCGGAGGGCTCGCAGCTGGAGCGTTATGCCGCCGTCATGAACGGCGTCGAGATCAATTCCTCCTTTTACCGCCCGCATCGGCCGCAGACTTATGAGCGCTGGGCCGCCAGCACACCCGAGCACTTCCGCTTCGCCGTCAAGCTCCCGAAGCAGATCTCGCATGAGGCGCGGCTCGAAGGCGTGCAGGAACTGCTGGTGCGCTTTGCCGGCGAAGCCGGTGCCCTGGGCCAGAAATGGGCCGTGCTGCTCGTGCAGTTGCCGCCATCCCTGCATTTCGACGCCAGCGTGGTCGGCCGCTTCTTCAAGCATGTGCATGCGGTGTTCGGTGGCAGCATCGTCTGCGAGCCGCGCCATCTGAGCTGGTTCTCACTCGAGGCAGAGAAATTGCTGCGCGATCACGAGGTGGCGCGTGCTGCGGTCGACCMGGCCAAATGGCCCGGTTCCAGCGAGCCGGGCGGGTGGCCGGGCATGCGCTATTTCCGCTGGCATGGCTCGCCGCGCATCTACTGGTCACCCTATGAAGAGGCCTGGTTGCAGGAGCGCGCCGAGGCGCTGCCGCGAGACGTGCCCTGCTGGTGCGTCTTCGACAACACGGCGTCCGGTGCGGCGCTGCAGGATGCGCTGCGGCTTCAGGCCCTGCTGTGAACCCGGCTCACCACTTGCAGCCCTTGCCGCGCGCCGCGTCCACGGCCAGCGGCAGGGCGGCCAGGATGCCAGCGTTCGCGTAGGCCTTGCGGCAGTCCTTGTTGGCAGCGTCTTCGATGGACTGCTCGAGCTTGGACTTGCGCTCCGGTGGTTGCGGCAGCATGTCGACCAGGCCCGGGCCGCGGCGGGCGGCAATGTCACCGCGCGGCAGTGACAGGTTCAGCGGCGCGCGCGGTGCGCTGGCCGCGGCCGACGGCGGCATGGGCAGGTCGGGGCCCAGGCGTGAGCCGGCATCGGGCGAGCCTGCCGCAGCTTTGGGTGCGGCATAAGGGCTGGCGTTGGGATCGCCTTTCGCCGGGCCGGCCGGGGCGTTGACCTCGCCGGGCACGTTGCCTGACAGCTCGTTCAGCGCCGACGCGCCAGGTGCGGCCGCGGCGGTTCGCGGGGTGGCGGTGCTTTGCAGCGGCGTGACTGCAGCACCGCCATCGGCCGACTCCAGGCGGCGCACCGGTGCCGGCAGGTCCTGGCTGTTCAGCGCCGGCGCCGTGGCCGTGGCGGCTGCCGCTGGTGCGCGCAGTTCGCTGGAGCGCGTCAGCGGCGTGACGGCGCCGCCTTCGGCTGTCGGCGCCTCCAGCCGCTGTACGGCGGAGGGCAGGGCGGTGCTCGGTTCAGGCTGGGCGACGGTGCTCGGCGGCGCGGCACGCAGCTCGGCAGCGCGTGGCGGTGCCCGGCTCACACCCGCCTCGGCTGGCGCCTCGAGGCGGCGCACCGGGGCCGGCAGCTCGACGCTCGGCGTGGCGGTGGTGGCCGGCGCAGGCGCAGCACGCAGCTCAGCCGGCCGGGGCAAGGCGGCCGCAGGGGCGGCGGGTGCAGCCTCCAGGCGGCGCACCGCCGAGGGCAGATCGGCAGGCAGGGTGGGCAGTTCGGTCGGGCGGCTCGGCGCACGCAGGCTGGTGGCGGAGGGCAATGGCGCCACGGCAGCCTCGGGCCTGGCTTCCAGGCGGCCAACGGCGGCGGGCAGTTCCGCCGAGGGCGTTTGCAGCGGCGCGGTGCGCGGCGGTGCACTGAGGTTCTCGCGCTCCACGGGTTTGAAGCCTTCGGGCAGCTCCAGCGTCGCCGCGCTGGGCGGTGCGGGCGAGGGCTCCTCGGTACGGGCGGCTTCGGGTGGCACTTCCTGCGGGTTCGCGCGGCCCAGCCTGGCGGCGCCAGCTTCGGTAACGGCGGGCGTTGGCCCACGCTGTCCGCCGGAGTCGGCCGTGCTGCTGTCGCTCGGCGGCGCGCCGGCTTGGCTGCCGCTGCGGCCCAGCAGCTTGACGGTCAGGCTGCCCCAGACACCCTGGCCCGGGGCGGCCGTGCCGCTGGCGTTGCCGAAGACGAGCACCAGCCACACATGCAGCAGCACCGCCAGCAGCAGGCAGCGCTGCAGCTGCTTGGGGTCGGGCGGCAAACGGCGGGGAAGGGCGACGGCGGCAGTCACTGCGGGCGCATTTTGGCCCGGCGCCGCGCCCGGGTTGTTACCAGCTCCGGCGATCAGAAGATGGTTTGTGCGAAGGTGTCACGACCGGCGGCCTTGGCGCGGTACAGGGCCCGGTCAGCGCGCTCGAGAAGGTCGTCGGCACCGTCGCCCACGCCGCCCCAGCAGGCCATGCCGACGCTGGTCGTCACGAGGATCTCGCCGCCGGCGGGCAGTGGCATCGGCGGGCGGATGGCATCGACGAGCTTGGCCGCCACGTGCGACGCCTCGGCATCGCTCAGCAGGCCTTCCAGGATGACGACGAACTCGTCGCCGGCCAGGCGCGCCGCGGTGTCGGTGCTGCGCACGGCGCCGCGGATGCGCGTGGCAAATTCCTTGAGCACGGCATCACCGGCGGCATGGCCATGGCCGTCGTTGATGCGCTTGAAGTGGTCGATGTCCATGAAGATCAAGGCCAGGGCCTTCTGGCCGCGGCGGGCGCGCGCCAGCGCCAGGGCCAGCCTTTCCTCGAACTCGCGGCGGTTGGGCAGGCGGGTCAGCGGATCGATGCGGGCCAGTTCATGCAACCGGCGCTCGATGTCCTTGGTGGCCGTGATGTCGGTGGACAGGGTGTAGACGCCGGCGACGTTGCCGTCGGCGCGCCGGTCGGGGATGTAGACGGTGTGAAGGTACCGGGTCAGGCCCAGGGCCTGGGACGCGACCTCAAATTCAACGCGTTCGCCGCGCAGCGCCTGCTCCAGGGCCGGCTGGCGCTGGGCATAGAGCTCGGGACCGATCAGCGCCTTCAGGTGGCTGCCGACGGCCAGTTCGGGGGCCACGCCCATCCATTCCTCGAAGGTCTTGTTGACGAAGGTCAGGCGTTGGTTACGGTCGATATAGGAGATCAGCACCGGCAGGTTGTCGGCGATGGCCTTGAGGTGGGCCTGGGCGTCGCCGAGACGCTGGGCGGCGAGCTTGCGGTCGGTGATGTCGAAGGTCACCGCGAAGACGCCGACGACCTGACCGTCGGGGTCGAACTCCGGCACGTAGGTCTGCTGGTATTGGCGGGCCTGGCCAACACTGGGGCCGGTCTCGGATTCGAAGACGACGGTCTGGCCCGCCATGGCCTTGGCCAGCCAGGGGCGCACCTGCGCGACGTAGTCCGCGTCACGCACTTCGTCAATGCGCCGGCCGAGCAGTTGCTCGGGATCGAGTTTGAGCAGGGTCTCGAACTGGCGGTTGGCGAACAGATAGCGGCCGTCGGCATCCAGGTGGGAGATCAGGGCCGGCAGGTTGTCGGTGATGGAGCGCAGGCGCCGCTCGCTGCGCTCCTGCTTCAACTGGGCACTGCGCAGGGCCGTGATGTCGAAGGTCATCAGATAGAAGCCGCTGACGGCATCGGTCTGCGCGTCGCGCATGGGCACGAGGTGGATCTGGAAATAGCCAGTGCCGTCGCGCCAGGGCAGCGAGCCCTCGAAAGTCTGGCGCTGGCCTTGCAGCACGGCCTTCACATGGGGCTCGTGCAGGGCATAGCTGGCCTCGCCCAGGCCGTCGCGCATGGGCAGGCCGATGGCCTTGTCACGATCGAGGCCGTGCACCTTGAGGGCCAGGTCATTGGCAAAGACGCAGCGCTCCTGGGCATCGAAGACGCCGACCATGGCGGGGATGGCGTTGGTCACGTCGCGCATGCGCTGCTCGCTGGCGGCGAGCTGGCGGGCGGCGGCCTTGCGCTGGCTGACGTCGCGCACAAAGGCATGTGCCGCGTAGCCGTCGCCCACGGCCATCGCGGCAACGGAAAGCTCCACGTCCAGCAGCCGGCCGTCGCGGTGCTGGGCCATGAGCTCGACGCGCTGGTTGACGACGCGGCCCTGGCCGGTGTGCCGGAAGCGTGCCATGCCGGCCTCGTGGGCGGCGCGTGACTCGGGCGGGATGATGAGTTCGGAAACGCGCTGGCCCCTCGCCTCGGCCGCCGTGTAGCCGAACAGGCGCTCGGCCTGCAGGTTCCAGTCGGTGATGAGGCCTTCGCTGTCCAGGCCGATGAAGGCGTCGCTGGAGTGGTCGAGGATGGCGCGGCAGCGCGCCTGCTCGCCGGCCAGCTGTTTCACCAAGGGCCGCACGTGCTGCCTGAGCACCCAGGTGCCCATCAGAGTCAGCACCGTCAGCAGCAGGGCCAGCCAGCCCAGGCGCTGGCGGATGACGGCGAAGACGGCGTCGATGTCGGCCTTGACGACCATCGCCAGGCCGGTGCGCCCAAGCGGCACATAGGCCGCGACGACCGGCACGCCGCGCAGGTCGGGCGTCAGCATGACGCCCGTCTCGCCGAGCAGGGCGCGGTTGATCGGCAGGTTGACGTTGCCGCTCGCGTCGAACATCGGGATGGTGAAGGCCTTCGGGTAGAGCTTGGACGGCACACAGGACGCGACCTTGTCGATGCGGTTGCAGATCAGCACGTCGGAGGAGGCGTCGGTATCGCGGATGCGCATGACCAGGCGGTCCATCAATGGCAGGCGCTGCTCACTCTGGAAGCGGCCCACCACCTCGCCCTTGTCCATGATCGGAACGTCGGTTGCAAGCAGGAAACCGCTGGTCCAGGCGAGACGACCCGTGGCGGCGTAGTCGCGAGCCAGCGCCAGCGACGGCGTGCCCGCCTGGGCAGCGAAGGCGCCGGCCTCGGCCAGCGGCGCGCCGGCGGCGTCGACGAAGCGCGCCGCGGTGACGCCGGCCGTCAGCAGGCTGCGGGTGATGTTGCCCAGGCGCTCGCGCCGGGCGGTGTCGGCCGGGCTGCTGGCCAGCGCCGCGAGTTGCTCGATGACGACGGGGCGGGTGGCGATGGTCTGCGCAAGCCAGACGCCGCCGTCGACGGCGCTGACCAGTGCCTCGGCGGTGAGCACTGCCGTGGAGCGCACGTCCTCCTTGCGCGTGTGCTCGAATTCCGATTCCAGCGCTGCGAAGCCGCCCGCACCGGCCGCCACGGCGACCAGGGCCAGCACGGCCAGCGAGCGCCGCGTGATGCGCTGCTCATGCAGGTCGATGCGCTCACGCAGGTCGCTCCAGCTCAGGCGCAACTCCCAGATCGACAGGGCCAGCAGCGCCAGGCCAGCGGCCGTCGGCAGCGTCAGGCGGTTGTATGAACCCCAGTGGTAGAGCTGCTCCAGATTCAGCAGATAGCCCAGGATGCCAAGGAGGGCGATGCAGGCCGCGACGATGATGCCAACCGCGCTCAAACGCCGGGCCAGCGTTCGTGGCGGGCCGGCCAGCAGGCCCTGGCAGGCGAACAGCAGCAGCAGGGCCACGCAGCCATTGGGTGAGATGCGGCCGGGGTGAGGGTTCAGCGCCGTTGGCAGCACGCCGGGGCGGGTGATGTCGATACCCAGGGACAGGCCCCCCACGGCCTCGATGAGCATCAAGGCTGGCAACACGGCCATCAGCAGTGCCATGCCCTGCACGGCGCGCTTGGCAGCAGCGCTTGGCGCTTGCCCGCTGCGCCAGCCGGCCATGACCCAGGCCGTGGCGCCGCCGAGCAGCAGCAGCACCGACGACACGATGCCGATCTCGGCCAGCCCGGGCAGGAAACTGCCGACATCCAGTTGCAGGCACCAGCGCACCGCGACAAAACCGGCCAGGAGCATGCAGGCCAGCGCGGTCCAGCGGGCGGTCGACAGGCGAGGCAAGGGTGTCATCGGGCAGCGAAAAGCGGCGGTGCCCGCCTGTATATCAGCTTGAGCGGCGCCTGGGTCAGGGCCAGCGGCTCAATTCGTGGTGGACGGGCGGGAGCCAGTCACCGCTGGCCGTGAAGCTGCGCTCGATGACGTGGGTAGTACCGTTGGCCTCACGGATCAGCACGGTCGCGCAGCGCGTGCCGTAGACAGCCCTGTCAGGCCGCGCCGGATCGGGCATGCGCACGAAGCGGGGCGACAGCAGGCGTTCGCGAGCCACGCCGACGCCGGTGTCGGGAAGTGCCGCGTCCGGAGCCGGCGTGGCGTCGGTCAGCGCGGCGAAGAGCCGGCTTGCCAGTTGCTGCGCCGAGGTTGAGCTGTCGAGCGCCTCGGCCAGCGCTTCCGACAGGCCCAAGGTCTTGGGCCAGGGCGTGTCAAGCGAGGCATTCGATAGCGCGTGGATGCCGGGCCGCAGTTCAAGCGGCGCGGAGGCACGGTTGCTGATCCAGTGCCAGGCGTTGCGGGCCAGATCGGCAGTGACGAGATTGAAGCCGTTGTAGCCCTGTGCCAGCCCGGCCGCGAAATCGTCAGCGTCGCTGGACGAGCCAAGCCAGTCAACGACCAGGGCGCCGCGCGACGGCGCATCGGCGACTTGCCGTCCGGGCTCGCGCACATTGGTCAGCAGCGCGAGACGCCCGGCGCGCGTCAGGCCAAACCAGGTGCCGCCGGCACTGAGATCGCGGCCGGCGAGGATGTCGGGCCGATCCGGCCACCATGCCATGGGCGCCGCAGCGCGAGCGAAAAACTCGTCGCGGTTGGCGGCGATGACGAGGGGGAAGCGCGGGTGGGCGTTCAGCGCGAACGCAGCGAGGCACATGGCCGCGTCAGCACTCGACGATATTGACCGCTAGGCCGCCGCGGGCCGTTTCCTTGTACTTGGTCATCATGTCGGCGCCGGTGTCGCGCATGGTCTTGATGACCTTGTCCAGGCTGACGAAGTGGGTACCGTCGCCGCGCAGCGCCATGCGCGCCGCGTTGATGGCCTTGACCGACGCGATCGCGTTGCGCTCAATGCAGGGAATCTGCACCAGGCCGCCGACCGGATCGCAGGTCAGGCCCAAGTGGTGCTCCATGCCGATCTCGGCGGCGTTCTCGACCTGCTCGGGCGTGCCGCCCATCACCTGGCAGAGGGCCCCTGCAGCCATCGAACAGGCCACGCCGACCTCGCCCTGGCAGCCGACCTCGGCACCGCTGATGGAGGCGTTTTCCTTGTAGAGGATGCCGATGGCTGCGGCGGTCAGCAGGAAGTCGACGACGCCGCGTTCATTGGCATGGTGCACGAAGCGCGTGTAGTAGTGCAGCACCGCGGGCACGATGCCGGCGGCGCCGTTGGTAGGCGCCGTGACGACGCGGCCACCGGCTGCGTTCTCTTCGTTGACCGCCAGCGCGTAGAGGTTGACCCAGTCCATCACCTGCAGTGGGTCGCGCAGCGCGGCCTCGGGGTTGGCTGTCAGGTCGCGGTGCAGCTGGGCCGCGCGGCGCTTGACCTTGAAGCCGCCGGGCAGGATGCCCTCGGTCTTGCAGCCGCGCGTGACGCAGGCCTGCATGACGCCCCAGATCTTCATCAGGCCGGCGTCGATCTCGGCCTCGGTGCGCCAATGGCATTCGTTGCGGCGCATCAGCTCGGCGATGGAGATGCCGTGGCGCTTGGTCAGCTCCAGCAGCTCGTCGCCGGACTTGAAGGGGTAGGGCAGCACGGTGGTGTCTGGCGCGATGACCTTCTGCTTGCTGCCGTCGGCCGCCACCTCGTCGCTGACGACAAAACCGCCGCCGACGGAGTAGTAGACGCGGTTGGCGATTTCGTTGCCATCCGCGTCGAAGGCGATGCAGCGCATGCCGTTGGCGTGGAAGGGCAGCGTCTCGCGGCGCTTGAAGACCAGGTCCTTGGCTTCGTCGAAGACGACCTGGTGCTGGCCGAGCAGGTTCAAGTCGCCTGCGCGGATGGTGTCCATCAAGGCCGGGATGGCCTCGATGTCCACTGCGTCAGGCTCATGCCCGGCCAGGCCCAGCAGCACCGCCTTGTCGCTGCCGTGGCCCTTGCCGGTGGCGCCCAGGCTGCCGTACAGGATGACCTGCACGCGCGCCACCTTGTCGAGCAGGCCGTCGTGTTGCAGCCGCAGGCCGAAAAGCCGCGCCGCGCGCATCGGCCCGACCGTGTGCGAGCTGCTCGGGCCGATGCCGATCTTGAAGAGGTCGAAGACGGAGACTGCCATGGGAGGCCTTTCGGGCAATGAGTGGAAGCCTCTCAGCGAAGCGGGTGCGGGCGCTGCCTACACTCCCGCCCCATGCTGAAGAGGTGTTTGGGTGGGCGCCAGCAAGCCTGGCGGTGGTGGGTGGCGGGGATGTTGTGGCTGCTGTCGGGCGTCGCCTGGGCGGGTGGTGTCGACCTGCAGGCCCTGCCGGCCGATGGGCTGGCGCTGGGGCCGCACTGGGAGCTGTTGCAGGACCCGGACCGCAAGCTGGATCTGGCGGCCGCAGCCCGTCGCGACTGGCAGCCCAGCACGGCCGGCGGCGAGGCCGTGTCGTTCGGCTACACCGGGGCCGCGGTCTGGCTGCGCCTGCCGCTGCGCAACGGCGGCAGCCAGCCGGTGCAGGCCATGCTGGACATCAGCTATCCGCTGCTGCAATACCTCGACGTGATCCTGCTCGCGCCGGACGGCACCGCCGTCCGGCATGAGCTCGGCTACCAGCGCCCCTTTGCGCAGCGGCTCTGGCCGGGTGGCAACTTCGCGGTGCCGGTCACGCTGGCCCCGGGCGAGACCCGAACGCTGGTGCTGCGGGTGGCGTCCGCGAATTCGCTGATCGTGCCGGCCCGACTGTGGCGCGCCGACGCCTTCCCGCACTTCGACCAGCGCCGGCTGGCCGTGCAGATGCTGTACTTCGGGCTGGCGCTGGCCGTGGGCCTCTACAACCTGGTGATCTTCCTGCTGCTGCGCGACGCGTCGTTCGGTTGGTACGTGCTGTTCGCCGGCAGCATCGCGGCGTCGCTGGCTTGCTTCACCGGCATCGGCACCAACTTCCTTTGGCCGGATGCCCCCTTCTGGCAGCAGCGCGGCGTCAACGTGCCCGGCTCGGTGGCGGCCATCGCGCTGATGATGTTCTCGCGCCGCATGCTGCGCACGCCGCAGACCATGCCGCGGCTGGACCTCGGGCTGCGTGCGCTGATCGCGCTGAATGTGCTGCTCATCCCGTTGCTGATGGGCTGGTTCGCGCAGACGGCGCCGTTCTGGGCCGTCTGCAGCGCCACGACCGCCGCGCTGCTGCTGGCCTGCGGCATCACCGGCACGTTGCAGCGCCAGCGCAGTGCCTACTTCTTCGTCGTGGCCTTCAGCGTGCTGCTGGTGGCCGTGCTGCTGGGCCATATGCGCAACCTGGGCGTGCTGCCCAGCAACCTGATCACCAGCGCCGGCACCCAGGCCGGCTCGGCGGTCGACCTGCTGCTGCTGTCGCTTGCACTGGCCGACCGCTACGCGCGCATGCGTGCCGACAAGGAGCAGGCCCAGGCGCGCGCGCTGCAGGCCGAGCAGGCCCGCGTGCAGGCATTGACCGACAGCGAACGCGTGCTGGAGGCGCGCGTGCTGGAGCGCACCGCGGCGCTGGAGGCCGCCAACCGGCAGCTCGAGCTGATGAGCCAGACCGACGGCCTGACCGGGCTGGCCAACCGCCGGCATTTCGATGCGGTGCTGGCTGCTGAATGGGCGCGCGCCCAGCGGGCCGGCCAGCCGCTCGGCCTGGGGCTGCTCGACGCCGACCTGTTCAAGGCCTACAACGACAGCATGGGTCATGTCGCCGGCGACGACTGCCTGCGCCAGATTGCGGCGGTGCTGACCGACACCATCGGCCGCCGCAGCGGCGAGCTGGTAGCCCGCTATGGCGGCGAGGAGTTCGCCTTCATCGTGCCCGGCGCCGGCGCCATGCAGATGCAGGCGCTGGGCGAGCGCATCGTCGCCGCGCTGCGAATGCGGGCGCTGCCGCACCCGGCCAGCCCGACCGGGCATGTCACGGCCAGCATTGGGCTGGCAGCCGAAGTGCCCGGCACAGATCGTCGCCCCGAGCTGTTGGTGCAGACCGCCGATACGGCCCTCTATGCCGCCAAGGCGGCTGGGCGTGATCGGGTGCAGCTGGCGCACGAGGGCTAGAACCGGTACCGGGATGTCGTCTGTTTTCCGATACCAGCGAACCCGCATGGCCTGAGCCTCAGGCCTCTTCGTACTCGCTCAGCGGCACGCAGCTGCAGAACAGGTTGCGGTCGCCCCACACGTTGTCCACGCGGCCCACCGGCGACCAGTACTTCTGGCGGCGCAGCGACGGCAGGGGGAAGGCGGCGGCTTCGCGGCTGTAGCCGTGGGTCCAGTCGGTGGCGCTGACGACCATCGAGGTGTGCGGCGCGTTGACCAGCGGGTTGTCCTCGCGGCTGACCTTGCCGGACTCGACGTCGGCGATCTCCTGGCGGATCTGGATCATCGCGTCGATGAAACGGTCCAGCTCGGCGCGGGACTCGCTCTCGGTCGGCTCGACCATCAGCGTGCCGGCCACGGGGAAGCTCAGCGTCGGCGCATGGAAGCCGTAGTCGATGAGGCGCTTAGCCACGTCCTCTGCGCTGACGCCGGAGCTGTCCTTCAGCGGACGCAGGTCCAGGATGCACTCGTGGGCCACGCCGCCGCCCTTGACGCCGTCGATGTTGCCGCTGAAGTGGATGTCGTAGTGGTCCGACAGGCGGGCCGCCACGTAGTTGGCGGACAGGATGGCCACCTCGGTGGCCTTCTTCAGGCCCTCGGCACCCATCATGCGGATGTACATCCACGAGATCGGCAGCACGGCCGCGTTGCCCAGCGGTGCGGCGGAGACGGCGCCGATGTTGGTGGCCTTGCCCAGGCCCGCCGTGCGGTGCGCGGGCAGGAAGGGCACGAGGTCTTCGACGACGCAGACCGGGCCGACGCCCGGGCCGCCACCGCCGTGCGGGATGCAGAAGGTCTTGTGCAGGTTCAGGTGGCTGACGTCGCCGCCGAACTCGCCGGGTGCCGCCACGCCAACCAGCGCATTCATGTTGGCGCCGTCCACGTAGACGCGGCCGCCGTGGGTCTTCACCATCGCGCAGATTTCCTTCACGTGCGTGTCGAACACGCCATACGTGGAGGGGTAGGTGATCATGATGGCGGCGAGCTTGGCGGCGTGCTGTTCGCACTTGGCCTTCAGGTCGACCAGGTCGATATTGCCTTCCTTGTCGCACTTGGTGACGACGACTTGCATGCCCACCATCTGGGCCGACGCCGGGTTGGTGCCGTGTGCGGATTCGGGGATCAGGCAGACGTTGCGCTGGTGGTCGCCACGCGACTCATGCCAGGCCTTGATGGCCAAGAGGCCGGCGTACTCGCCCTGCGAGCCGGCATTGGGCTGCAGGCTGATGCCGGCGTAGCCCGTGCACTCGGTCAGCCAGTTCTGCAGCAGCTGGTCCAGCTCGGTGTAGCCGGCCAGTTGGTCTTGCGGCGCGAAGGGGTGCACGCCCGCGAACTCCGGCCAGGTGATGGGGATCATCTCGGCCGTGGCGTTGAGCTTCATCGTGCAGGAGCCCAGCGGGATCATGCTGCGGTCCAGCGCCAGGTCCTTGTCCGAGAGGCTGCGGATGTAGCGCAGCATCTCGGTTTCGCTGTGGTGGGTGTTGAAGACCGGGTGGGTCAGGTAGGCGCTGCTGCGGCGCAACTGCGTCGGGATCAGGCTGTCGACGCCGGCGGCGAACTCGGTGACGGTCGGCACGGCCGCACCAGCGGGTGCAAACCAGCTCCAGATGGCCTCGATGTCGGCGCGCGTCGTCGTCTCGTCCAGCGCGATGCTGACGTGCTTGTCGCTGATCTTGCGCAGGTTGGCTTGCGCGGCCACGGCCTTGGCCATGACCGGGGCGGGATCGCACTCGACCAGCAGCGTGTCGAACACATGCGGCGTGACGACCTTGGCGCCCATGCGGGTCAGGCCAGCGTGCAGGATGGCCGTGTAGCTGGCCACGCGTTCGGCGATGCGCTTGAGGCCTTGCGGGCCGTGATAGACCGCGTACATGCTGGCCACGACGGCCGGCAGCACTTGCGCCGTGCAGATGTTGGAGGTGGCCTTCTCGCGGCGGATGTGCTGCTCGCGGGTCTGCAGGGCCAGGCGCATGGCGGGGTGGCCTTGCGCGTCCTTGCTCACGCCGACGAGGCGGCCCGGCATGGAGCGCTTGAACTCGTCCTTGCAGGCCAGGAAGGCCGCGTGCGGGCCGCCGGCGCCCATGGGCATGCCGAAGCGCTGGCTGTTGCCAGCGACGATGTCGGCGCCGAACTCGCCGGGCGAGACCAGCAGCGTCAGCGCGAGCAGGTCGGTGCAGACGATGAAGGCGGCCTGCTTGGCATGAGCCTGGTCGGCAAACACCTTCAGGTCGTGGATGAGGCCCGTAGTGCTGGGGTACTGGCAGACGACGGCGAAGTAGTCGTTCTCGGCCATCAGCGCGGGCGCCATGCCGACCTTCACCTCGATGCCCAACGGCGCGCAACGCGTCTGGATGACTTCGATGGTCTGCGGGTGCACGTCGCCGGCGACGATGAGGGTGTTGCTCTTGCTCTTTACGCCGCGCTTGGCCAGCGTGACGGCTTCTGCGGCCGAGGTGGCCTCGTCCAGCATGGAGCCGTTGGCGATGTCCATGCCGGTCAGGTCCGTCACCATCGTCTGGAAGTTCAGGATGGCTTCCATGCGGCCCTGCGAGATCTCGGCCTGGTAGGGCGTGTAGGCCGTGTACCAGGCGGGGTTCTCGAGGATGTTGCGCAGGATGACGCCCGGCGTGTGGGTGCCGTAGTAGCCCTGGCCGATGAAGCTCTTGTAGACCTTGTTCTTGCCGGCGATGAGCTTCAGCTCGGCCAGCGCGCCGGCCTCGGTGATGGGCGCGGGCAGCTTCATGCCCTGGGCGCGGCGGATGGATTTCGGCACGACCGCGTCGATCAGCGCGGTCCGGCTGGCCACGCCGACGGCGGCACACATCAGGGATTCATCGACGGCATCCGGCCCGATGTGGCGGGCGTGGAATTCGGAGGCGTCTTCGAGATGGGAGAGCGGCGTCGGCATGGCGGGTCTTACTTCGAGGATTTACAGAGTCTTGAGCAGGGCGTCGTAGGCGGTCGAGTCCATCAGGGCATCGAGCTGGCTGGGATTGCTCAGCTTGACCTTGAAGAACCAGCCGGCCTTGAGCGGGTCGGTGTTGGCAAGCGCCGGGTCGTCGCGCAGCGCTTCGTTCACTTCGACGACTTCGCCGTCCACGGGCATGTAGACGTCGGCCGCGGCCTTGACGGATTCGACGACGCCGGCGACTTCCTTCTCGGCATAGGTCTTGCCGACTTCAGGCAGGTCCACGAAGACCACGTCGCCCAGCGCGTCCTGCGCGTGCACGGTGATGCCGACCGTCGCCGTGCCGTCGCCGTGGACGTCAAGCCATTCGTGATCGGGGGTGTACTTGATGCTCATCGTTCAGGCTCCGAGAGGTTTAGCCGCGGTAGTAGCGGTTGGGGGTGAAGGGGGTAGCGGAAACAACCATGGGCGTGCGCTTGTCGCGCACGATGGCGAAGACTTCGGTGCCAACGGCGGTGTGGGCCTTGTCAAGATAGGCCAGCGCCACCGGCTGGTTGACCGTGGGGCCGAGTGTGCCGCTGGTGACGACGCCGATCTCGGTGCCCTCTAGAGTGACGATCTTGGCGCCCTCGCGCACGGGCATGCGCTCCTTGCCGACCAGGCCGACGCGCTTGCGGGCCGCGCCGTTGGCGAGTTGTTCGTCGATGACAGCAGCGCCCGGATAGCCACCGGCACGAGCACCACCGGCGCGGCGCACCTTCTGGATGGCCCAGGTGATGGCCGCTTCGACCGGCGTGGTCGTCTCGTTGATGTCGTGGCCGTAGAGGCACAGGCCGGCTTCCAGGCGCAACGAGTCGCGCGCGCCCAGGCCGATGGGCTTGACCTCGGGTTGCGCCAGCAGCTTGCGGGCGAAGGCGATCGCGTGATCCTGGTGGACCGAGATTTCGAAGCCATCCTCGCCGGTGTAGCCCGAGCGGGTCAGGAAGAAGTCAATGCCGTCGACATAGAAGAAGCCGCCGGTCATGAAGGTCAGCTTTTCGACACCGGGAATCAGGCGGCTGAGCGCGTCGACGGCCAGCGGGCCTTGCAGCGCCAGCAGCGCGCGCTCAGGCACGGGAATGACCTCGCAGCGCGAGCCGATGTGCTTTTGCATGTGAGCAATGTCCTGCTCCTTGCAGCCGGCGTTGACGACGACGAACAGGTCGTCGGGGCGCTTGCAGACCATCAGGTCGTCCAGCAGGCCGCCCTGGTCGTTCGTGAAGAGGGCGTAACGCTGCTTGAAGACGCCGAGGTCGACGATATCGACCGGCACCAGGGTCTCGAGCGCAGCGGCGGCATCCGAGCCGACCAGGCGCACCTGGCCCATGTGCGACACATCGAACAGGCCGGCGGCCGCTCGCGTGTGCTTGTGCTCGGCCATCACGCCGGCGGGGTATTGCACCGGCATGTCGTAGCCGGCGAAGGGCACCATCTTGGCGCCGAGTTCGACGTGAAGGGCGTGCAGGGGCGTTTGCAGCAAAGAGGACATCAAGAGCTCCGACGGAATTCGGGATTGGATGTCCTCGCTGTCCCTGGTACCTGAGAGATTGACAAGGCGGTGTGCAGTCCCGCGCAAGCTTGCCCCTTCGGTGAGCCGGCTCCAGGGCCGGCTTCTCTCCAGTGAGGAACGTCGGGAGTGTCTGCCACTGGTGGCGCCCACTCAAGACGTTTGTCAGTCCTTTTGCCTGAGCGTTCGGATCGCTAGACCCTGCGCCTTCGGCGGCCCCCAACTTCAGCGGGGCGCTCTCCTGACGAGTGAGGATTCTATGCACATCTAGGGGGCTGTCCGCGCAAGCAGCTAGGGGCAGACTCGCGGCCATCATTTATGAGGAGCCGCCATGTTGCCCATCCGCGCCGCGCTTGCCCTAGCGATTGCCTCCTTGGCGGCCCCCGCCGGAGCCGTCACCAGTGTCACGGTGCAGCTGGGTGTGAACCCGAATTTCTTCGGCGGCACCGGCCCGGTGAATACCTTGCTGACCCAGCCCAGCACCGCTGAATTGAGCAGCGGCCTCGTGACCGGCGGCTTCAATTCCAGCGGCGCCGCCCATGCCTTCGCACAGGCCGGCACCCTGAAGATGGACGGCACCTCGACGGGCAGCCTGAACAGCCTGGCCCGGGCCATCTTCCGCGACGATTTCAAGCTGGATTTGGCCGGGGTTGCCGCGGGCACCCAGGTGGTCGTGCAATTCGATCTGCTGCTGAGTGGCAGCTTCAGTGTCGGCGCGTCCAATGAGGCTGCGGCGAACTGGCAGGTGCGCGCCGACGTGGGTGGTGGCGCCTTCGACCTGGGTGCTGGGGGGCATCTGTACAACAACTCCCCGACGCTGGCCATCCACGGCTATGTGGGTGACCCTGTCGGCACTTTGCACGGCACGGCCACCATCAACACCGGCCAGATGCTGCCCCTGTATGTGGAGCTGGAAGCGTCGGCCCAGACCGCATACAACGGTCAGGGCGGCGCCTTGGCCACGGCGGCTTTCGACCTGGGGCACACGCTGCGCTGGGGCGGCATGACGGTTTCGCTCAACGGTGTGCCGCAGAGCCAGGTGACGCTGACCTCGGGCTCGGGATTCAACTATCTGCAGGCAGCGCCGGTGCCCGAACCGGGCACCGGCCTCCTCATCGGGCTGGGCGCCGCCTTCCTGCTCTGGCGGCGCCGCGTGGCTTAGTCGCCCATATGGCCCGACTCCAGGGCCTCCGCGTCGATGGGCATGGTCTGGCCATCGGCGCCCTCGAAGAACAGCGGCTTGCGCGCCTTGGCGACGGGCGCGACCTGGTTCATCGTCATTGCGTCGAACAGGCGGCCGTTCTGCATGACCTGGGCGATGCGGTCCGACTGACGGATGTCGGCCAGCGGGTTGCCGTTGATGACGACCAGGTCGGCCAGCTTGCCGGGCTCCAGCGAACCCAGATCCTTCTCGAAGCCGAAGTTGCGCGCCGGGTTGATGGTGGCGGTGCGCAGGGCTTCATGCGGCGTCATGCCGCCCATGACGAACATCCACATCTCCCAGTGCGTGCCCAGGCCTTCGCGCTGGCCGTGGGCGCCGATGGAGGTGTTGACGCCAGCGCGTGACAGCGCGGTCGCGGTGCGGGCCACGCGGATGATGTTGAAGTCCTCTTCGGGCGCGGTCTCGCGGCGGACCGAGCGCGGCTCCAGCACCGTGCGCGGCACGTAGCGGCTCAGCAGCGGGTGCTTCCAGACGTCGGTGCGGGCGTACCAATAGTGCTCGCCGTCCAGGCCGCCGTAGCCGACGTTCAGCGTCGGCGTGTAGCCCACTGCCGTCTGGCTCCACAGCTGCTTCACGTCATCCCAGACCTCGGCGACGGGCAGCGCATGCTCCACCGTCGTGTGGCCGTCGACGATCATGCTCATGTTCAGCTGAAATAGCGAGCCGCCTTCGGGCACCACCATCATGCCGGTCTGGCGTGCTGCCTCCAGCACCTGCTGGCGCTGGTCGCGGCGCGGCTGCTGGTAGCTCTTGACGCTGATGGCGCCTTCGGCCTTCTGGCGGTTCAGATGGGTCAGCGCCTCGTCCAGGCTGTTGACATTGGAATAGAAGGGCGTGCGGGCGCCGTAGAGGATGGTGCCGGTCGAGTAGATGCGCGGGCCCAGCACGAGGCCGGCGCGCTGCATCTCGGCCTGCGTGAAGATGGCCGAGCTGAGGTTGGACGGGTCGTGCAGCGTCGTCACGCCGAAGGCCAGCGAGGCGAGGTTGACCCAGCTCTGCTGCGGGATCAGGCCCGAGTCGTTCATGGAACCATGCCAGTGGGCATCGATGAAGCCGGGCACGATGGTCTTGCCGCTGGCGTCGATGCGCTTGGCGTCCGCGGGAATCGCGACGTCCTTGCCGACCGCCACGATGCGGTTGCCGTCGACCAGGACGGTGCCGCCCTCGACGACTTCATCCCCCTTCATCGTCACGATGCGGGCGCCCGTCAGCGCGATCTTGCCGCTGGGCTTGTCGCTGGCCTGCTCGAAGCCGATCTTCTGGCTGGTTGCCTTGTCCTTCCCTTCGGCGTTCGCGGTGAAGAGCTCATCTCCCAGCGTGAAATGCAGCTTCTTGCTGTCGCCGCTCCAGTGCAGCGCCGAGCCGGCGTTCACGTCGAGCTGGCGCACCGGCAGCGCGTCCATCTTGGCGCCGACGGTGATGGTCTTGCCGGACTGGCCCTGCACGTTCGGCAGCGGCGTTACGTAGGCGTGGTATCGCTCCACGAAGCCCAGCCACTGGCCGTCGGGTGACACGCTGTACTCGGCCGCCGCGTCGCTGCGCGCCACCTCGGTCTCGCTATGGTCGCGCAGGTTCAGTCGGGTCAGCGAGAAGCGCTGCTCGACCTCGCTCGTGCTGCTCGTCTTCGTGAAGAAGAGCTCGTCGCTCTTCGCACCGAACTGCGCGCCGCTGCCCTCCTTGGCTATCCGCTCGGGCTTGCCCGAGCCATCGGCCACGGCGAGGTAGAGGCCGGTGTCCAGGCTGTGCCAGGGGCTGGTCAGGCCGCCGCCCTTGACCTTGCGGTAGACCACCTGCCTGCCGTCCGGCGACAGGCGCGGCTCCAGGTATTTGCCCGGCTCCTTGACGAGGACGGTTTCCTTGCCGGAGGCGATGTCCAGGCGGCGGATAGCTCCCTGGGTGTCGTCGCGCCAGGTGGCGTAGACCAGGCTCTTGCCGTCGCGCGCCCAGCTGGGGGCGAATTCAAACGACTCGTCCTGCCTGGTCAGCCGGCGCGGTGTGCCGTCAGGCAGATCCTTGACGTAGAGCGAGCCCAGCGCCGAGTAGACGACGCGCTTGCCGTCCGGCGAGACCTGCGCACCGCGCAACTGGTGCACGGCGAACTTCGCCGGGGCCACGTCCTGCGCAAAGCGCATCGGCTCGCGCAGCTCGCGCGTGTCCTTCACGTGGAAGGGAATGTCGGCAGCCGTGCCCTTGAAGGGGTCGACGCGCCAGATCTTGCCCTCGGCCCAGACGACCATCTCCTTGGAGCCAGGCATCCACGCGAAGCTGGGGTAGACGCCCCACATCGCCCAGATCTCCTGCAGGTCGCGTGACAGGCCACTCCAGGCCGGGCGCTCGACACCGGTGCTCAGGTCCTTCAGGAACAGCGTGCTCTGGTTGCGCACGCGGCGCACGAAGGCCAGGTATTTGCCATCCGGCGAGGGCGTGGGCCGCACCGCGCCACCAGGGCCTTGAACGAAGGCCTCGACCGACCCGTCGCCCAGGTCCTGGCGGAAGATCTTGTAGATCTCGCCATTGCTGTCCTTGTTGTATTCGAAGGTCTTTCCGGGTGTCGTGTCCTGCGAGTAGTAGAGGTACTTGCCGTCCGGCGACACGGCCGGCTCGCCGAGGTCCTTCTGCCAGTTGGGCTTCTCGTTGAGCTGCACGCCCTTGTTCTTGGCCGCGTCGCCATCGACGTGGAAGAGCCAGATCTCGCCCGAGCCCGCGCTGCGCGTGCCGGTGTAGTGCTTGCGCGCCAGCAGGTATTTGCCGTTCGGGTGCCAGACAGGGTTGTTCAGCAGGCGGAAGTCTTCCTTGGTGACGGCGCGGGCGCCGCTGCCGTCCACGTTCATGACCCAGATGTTGTCGCCGCCGCCGGCGTCGCTGAGGAAGGCGATCTGCTTGCCGTCCGGCGAGAAGCGGGCCTGGTGTTCCCAGGCGATGGAGTGGGTCAGCGACTTGGCCTCGCCGCCGCCGATCGGCAGCGTGTACAGGTCACCCAGCAGGTCGAACACGATCGTCTTGCCGTCGGGGCTGACGTCCACGCTCATCCAGGTGCCGGTCTTCACATCGATGCTGGCCGTCCTGGCCACGCCGGGCGGCGTGTTGACATTCCAGACCGCGGACGCGGCCGGCGCGGCAGGCTTGGGTGCTTCTTGCGCGTTCGCGGCCAGGGCTGCGGCCAGCAGCAGGGCGGGGGCGGCGTTCAGACGATGCATGGAGGCGGGTGTTGGGAAGACCAAAACCTTCGATGCTAGCGAAGGGTGGCTTGCCCGCCCGTTCGTCACGCCCCAGCCAAGGCCAGGGCTTCTGCGAGGTTCAGGGTTTGCCCGGAGGCCCAGGCCAGCTTGGCGCCGTCACGGCTGAGTTGGGCGCCGGCCAGGCGGCGCACACGCGCCAGCGCGCGGGCTTCACGCGAGCCCAGGGCGCCCAGATGGCGCTGCCAGTACTGCTCGGCAAAGGCCGCCAGCTGCAGCGCCTGCTCGGGGTGGCGCAGCCGTGCCAGCGGCCGGGGGAAGAGCTGCAGCGTCAGGGCCCGCGCGTGCAGATGCTGACGCCCATGCGCGATGCGCAAGGCCTGGCGAGCCGCCGCGAGCATGGCCGGCCAGTCGCGGCGGGCTTCGTGGACCATGGCGAGCGAGATGGCCGCGTCGAGCTGGCCCACGCCGTCGCCGTCGGCCTCGGCCAGCCGCTGGCAGGCGGTGATCCAGCCCAGCGCGGTGGCGATGTCGCCCAGCTCGATCAGGCACTGGGCGCGGTTGCGCAGCCTTGCGGCGGCCTGACGCGAGTGGCCGACCGCCTCCCACAGCTCCTGGGCGCGGGCGTACAGCGCCTCGGCCTGCGCGGGCTGGCCACGCGACACGGCGATGGCGGCCAGTTGCTGCCAGGCACGTGCCTCGGTGGCCACGTCGCCGACGCGCCGGGCCAGGCCGATAGCTTCTTCAAGCGGGCGGGTCTGGCCCTGCTCGCGGTTGTCGCCGGCCAGCAGCACCCAGGCACGGCGCACCAGAGCCGGTGCGCGGGCGACGGGGTCGCTGCCAGCCAGTTGCAGCGCACGCTCGGCCTCGGCCAGCGCGAGGGCGCGGTCGCCGTGTGTGAAGGCCAGTTGCGCGCGCAGCTCATGGCCGGCGGAGCAGGGTGCGAGTTGCAGCAGCAGGCCGAGCTGGTCCACCAGCGTGCGGTCCACGCCGTCGCTTTCCCAGCAGGGGCGCATGGCCAGTGCCAGGCGCAGGCCGGTGGCCGCGTCACTGTCGTCCGCCGCGCTGGCCACAAGGGCGCGAGCCTGCTCGCGCCGTGGCGCCCAGGCCGTGATGGGCGCCTGCAGGCCCAGCGCCAGCGCCCAGTCGCACAGCGCCGCGCGCAGCTTGCGGCGCGCTTGGCGCTGCTCGGCCGCGTCCACGTGCGCCAGCACGCCGCGGCGCAGCAGCTCCAGCATGCGGTAGCGCGGCTCGGCGTCGCCGCCGGCCTGCAGCAAGGAATGGCCGACCAGTTCACTCAGCAGTGCCGGTGTGCCGCCGAGGGCTTCGACGTCGGCCCAGGCGAAAGCACCGGACAGGGCGGCCAGGCGCTGCAGCAGGGCGCGCGGCTCGGGGCCGAGCAGGGCCAGGCTCCAGTCCAGCAGGCCCGCCACCGAGGCGTGGCGGGGCGCTCGCGTCGGGCTCGCGAGCCAGGCAGGCAGTGGCGCGGCCTGCGTGCCGAGGCCGCGCCACTGCGCCAGCATCTGGGCCGGCGAAAAACTGCGCACGCGCGCGGCCGCCAGCTCCAGCGCCAGCGGCAGGCCCTCAAGCTCGCGGATCAGTTCGGTCAGCGCGGCCTGGTTGTCGCGGCTGGCATGGAAGTCGGCCCGCACGGCGCGGGCTCGGTCGATGAAGAGGGCCTCGGCGGTGTCCTGGGCCGAATTGTCAGCACTTGCGAGCGGCGCCACATCGACGAGGGTTTCGCCGTCCACCTCCAGCGCATGCCGGGACGTGACGAGCAGGCACAGCGTGGGCGCCTGCGCCAGCAGCCGCTGCACGGCCTGGGCGACGACGCCGAGGGCCTGCTCGGCGTTGTCCAGCACCAGCAACCGAAGGCCACCGGGGTCTTGCAGCGCAGCCTCGATGGCCGGCCAGCCGCCGCCGCGCGTGACGGTCAGGGCGCGCTCGAGCGCTGCCACCAGGCCGGCCTCGTCGCGCACCTCGGCCAGGGCCGCCATGCCGCAGCTCCAGTCGTGCTCGCCGAACTGCAGCCAGGCCAGCTCCACCGCGAGCCGGGTCTTGCCCACGCCGCCCGGGCCGACGAGCGTCAGCAGGCGCAGCTGGGGCAGCCGCACGGCCAGCGCTTCGAGCCGGCCAGGCGGCGCGAAATAGCGCGTCAGGTAGCGCGGCAGGCTGGTCGCGAACGAGGGCAGGGCGGGAGCGTGCACGAACTCGAGCACCGGCTGCGGCTGCGGGGGCAGATCGTCGGCCAGCGCCGCCAGCCGATGCCGCTCGGCGACGACCCAGTCGTCGAAATGGCCAGGCAGCAGCTCACCGCCATAGTGGGACGGGTTGCGAGTCGCCTCGAAGTCCTGCACGTCGGACGAGAGCGAACCGGGCAACAGCGAGATCTGCAGACGGTCGGCGTTGAAGAGCGGTGCTTCGTCGGTTTCGAGCAGGGCACGCAGCGTGGACAGGGTCTGGCGCAGCCGGTTGCGGCCGACGTCCAGTTCGACACCCGGCCACAGCAGTTCGACAAGTTCCTCGCGCGGATGCTGGCGCCTGGGCGCCAGCGCGAGGCGGGCCAGCAGCAGCACGCTGGCGCGGCTGGGCAGGCGCGTCAGCTCGACGCGGCCGGCCCGCTCGATCTCAAAACCACCGAGCAGGCGCAGACGGAGCATGGGTTCAGAACAGCCACCAGACGAACAAGCCGCCAAAGATCAGCCACTGCAAGCCGTAGTAGGCGAAGCGGCTCCTGGCCTTGATGCGTTTGCCGAACATGCGCACCTGCTGCACATAGGCAAACAGCCGGTTGATGCCGCCGGTCTTGTCGGTGTCCGAGTTGGGGGCGGCTGCGGCGCGGATCAGCGTGTGGCTGATGAAATGGTTGAACCAGCGCGCCACCGGGTTGTTGAGCGGCCGCTCGACGTCGCAGAACAGGATGATGCGCATCACGTCCGACTGGTTCTCTGCGTAGTGCAGATAGGTCTCGTCGAAGATGACGCCCTGGCCGTCACGCCAGGAATAGCGCTCGCCGTCGACCGAGATATAGCAGCTGTCGGCATTGGGCGTGACGAGACCGAGGTGATAGCGCACCGAGCCGGCGAAGGGATCGCGGTGGGTGACGAGGCGCCCGCCCGGCGGCAAGGCCGCGAACATGGCGGCCTTCACGGTCGGGATGCGCTGCAGCAGCCCGGTCGTCACCGGGCAGAGTTCGCGCGCCGACGGATGCGCGTCGCCATACCACTTCAGGTGAAAGCGCGTCCAGCCGGTCTTGAAAAAGCTGTTGAAGCCCGCGTCGTTGTACTTGTCGCTCTTCTTGATCTCGCCCGCGTCGGCCAGCTTGAAGGCTTCGGCGCGGATGTCCTGCCAATGGTCTTGCAGCAGCTTGAGCTCCGGGAAGCCGGCCACCGGCAGATAGGGCTTGGCCGGCAGCCTGGAGAACAGGTACATCAGGCAGTTGATGGGCGCCATGAAGGTGGAGTGATCCATCAGCTGGCGGAAGAAGCGCAGGCGCACGCGACCGCGGAAATGCACGTACATCGTGCTCGCGATGAAGACCGCCACGATGAGCAGCTTGATATAGGGAATGTCGTGGGTCATTTGGCGTAGAAGTCAGCCTCGCCGGGAGGCCGTGACTTGAAGCGCTTGTGCAGCCAGAAGTATTGGTGCAATTGTCGGCGCGCTTGAGCCTCGATGACGGCATTCATGCGGGTGGCGTCCGCCACGATATCGTCGGTCGGGAAATTTTCCAGCGCCGGCTCGATGACGAGCGTGTAGCCATCCGCCTCGCGGCGCGGGTAGCAGGGCAGCACAGCCGCTTTGGTCACGGCGGCCATGCGCGACAGCCCGCCGATGGTGGCCGCCGGCACGCCAAAGAAGGGCACGAAGACCGAGTCGCGGTGGCCAAAGTCCTGGTCGGGCAGGTAGTAGAGGCGATAGCCTTCCTTCAGCGCCCGCAGCGTCGGCCGCGTGCCCTGCTGGCGCGCAAAGATGATGCCGGTGCCAAAACGCAGCCGCTTGGCGCGAAAGAACGCGTCCAGCCAGGGGTCCTTCTGAACCGAGTAGATGCTGACCAGCGGCGTCTCCAGCGACACCCGCAGGCCGGCCAGGTCCAGGCCGGTGAAGTGGGGCATCATCAAGATGACATTGCGGCCATCCAACGCGCGCAGGTTCTCAAGGCCTTCGATGCGGACCAGGCGCTTCAGGCGCTCGCGCGAAGCGAACCAGCCATAGCCGTACTCCAGCAGCATCTGCACCATGGCGACGAAATTCTGGCGCAGCAGGCGGCGGCGAGCTGCCGGTGTCCAGTCCGGCAGCGCGAGCTTGAGGTTGACTTCACCGATGTGCCGGCGTGACGACGGCATCGATGCGACGAGGTTGCCAATCAGCCAGCCCAGGCCCGTGATGGCGCGAAACGGCAGCCAGCTGAGCAGCCAGACAAAACCGACAAGAAGCCTCAGGCCCACGCGCCACCCTCACAGAAGTCCATCCACGCCATCGTCCGCGCCCCACTTGATCCAGGGGCGGCATCGTAGTGGCTGCGGCCGAGCCGCCTCGCGCTAGGGCTCAAGGCGGCTTGTGCTGTCACGGTCATGCGCGTACCGGCGCACCAGAGGAAACTGCGGCAGCCACGACTCGCGGCGAACGGTCCAGAGTTCGTAGGTGGGCTGCAGCTGGCTGGGGCGTCCAGTGCGCCCAGGCTCACCTCGATCTCGTCGGCGCTGCAGCCGAACACGGACGAGCCGCAGCGTGGGCAGAAGAAGCGCCCGGCGTAGTCGCGGGTCTCGCCGGTGATAGTCACCGCGTCCTGAGGGAATATCGCGCTGGCGTGGAACAGTGCGCCGTGGTAGGCGCGGCAATCCAGGCAGTGGCAAAGGCCCACCCGGTACGGCTGCCCGCAGGCCACGATACGGACGTCGCCGCACAGGCAGCCGCCCGTGAATCCATCCATGCCACGCCTCCAGTCAGGCGACGGCGCCGCGCACCTGAGGTCGCGACGCCATCAGCCAAGTCATGCATTGCCTTGTTCCTGAATCCCCAGCAACTCAGCTTCGAAGGGCCGCCTCGACGCCGGGCCGCCACCCGGCCGAATCGTTAACCGCTTCCCTAAGCTGAAGTATGGAGCTTCGTTTCATGCCTCTTAAACTCAAACCGCCCCAACGCTCTTGAGGTTGCGCCGAAGTCCAAGCCCGCTTGGCCAACGCAGCCTGAAGCGCTTTAGCGTGCCCTTGAGCCGACCTCGGTGACCTAAGTCAACGGCGTTTCGGCCCCTTGTACGTGGAACTGCTCGTCGCGGCTGACATCGAGGTGCTCGAATGGAAACGTGCAGGTGGGCCGTCGTGGCTGCTTCCTGCCTGAAGGGGCACGCGCAGACGGTCATTTCAATGATGAGCGGCCTGGACGGCATAGAGGTTGCCGCGTCCAGCGACGCTGACGACAGGTTGAAGGGTTTGGTCGGCATTGTTCTCGTCATCGACCCTCACGACCTGCAATCTGCGGCCGAGCAGGTGACCCGGCTGCACCAGCGGCATCCCTCGTGCGCGCTGTTGTGTGCTGCCGAGAGGCACGCAGCCGTGGACATGGCCGCCTTGCTCAAGGCGGGTTCCCACGATTTCATCCTGCTCCCATGCAGCGCCGCAGAGCTGGATGTCCGCCTGCGCAGGGCTACCGGGCATCTCGGGCCAGGCGCGGCACCCGGTGCCGTCGCACCGCGCCCGGACGCCATCCGCGGCTTCGTCTATGTGAGTCGATCCTGCGAAATGGTTGCGGCCAAGCTGCCGGTGATTGCCGCTTGCCAGGCCAACGTGCTGATCACGGGTGAGACGGGCACAGGCAAGGAGGTCTGCGCGCGAGCCGTGCACTACATGTCGGCCCGCGCCTCGCGGCCCTGGGTGGCGCTGAACTGCGGCGCGCTGCCGACGGAGCTGGTCGAGAACGAGCTCTTCGGCCATGCCAAGGGCGCCTACACGACCGCCCACGCGGCCAGCCCGGGCCTGGTGCGTCAGGCGGAGGGCGGCACCTTGTTCCTGGACGAGGTGGACTCCCTGCCGCTGCCGGCGCAGGCCAAGCTGCTGCGGTTCCTGCAGGAGCACGAGTACCGCCCCGTGGGTTCGAGCTCGGTGGTGCACGCCGATGTGCGCGTGATCGCGGCCAGCAATACCGACCTGTACGCGCTGATGCAGGGTGCGCATTTCCGGCAGGACCTGTTCTTCCGGTTGAACGTGCTCAACGTGAACATCCCTGCGCTGCGCGAGCGGCGTGAGGACATCCCGGTGCTGGCGCTGCACTTCCTGCGCGAGTTCGCGCGCGAGTTCGACCGTGGGGTGGGCACGCTGTCGTCCGCCGCCTTGCACAAGCTGTCCATGCACGACTGGCCAGGCAATGTGCGCGAGTTGCGCCATGTGATCGAGCGCGCCGTGCTGCTGTCCAAGGGGCCCACGCTCGGGCCGGAAGACATCGACATCGGCCGCGCCGGCAGCGAGACCCAGGCTGCCGAGGACGAGTCGTTCCGCGCGGCGAAGACGCGCGCGGTCGAGAGCTTCGAGCGCGGCTATGTCGAGCAGTTGCTCACCGTCCACGGCGGAAACGTCACCCATGCCGCGCAGGCCGCCAAGAAGGACAGGCGTGCCTTCTTCGAGCTGATCCGAAAGCACGGCATCCAGCCGCAGCGCTTCCGGCTTCCTGCCGCCTGACCCACCCCATCCCGAAGGCTTGTCGACGGCCACCGCAGCCTGCGGTGGCTGCGGCATGCCGTGGGCCGTTGCGGTCAGGACAAATCCAGCACGGGGCCAGGACAAATTCATCCTGACCGGTCTGCCCTCTCGCGGCGCGTCGGCTGGCCGCGCTTGCTGTGCTGCGGGGCAGGACAAAACCAGCCACCCCGGGAGCGGCCGCGCGGCCAGGTGCCAGCCAAATCAAGGGCTTGAGCGAGACCGCACACCTGGCACATCGCTTGCAGGGTTAGGCAACGTCAAACGTCATCAAGACATGGCTGAAGGGACAGATCCCACGGCGACCGTGCGTGCGTTGGCCAGATACCTGCGCGCGAATCCGCATGCCTCGGACACGGTCGAAGGCATCTGTCTTTGGTGGCTAGCCCCGGGAGTGGAGATCACGATGGAACAGCTTCAGACTGTGCTCGGCTGGTTGCAGGAACAAGGTGTCGTCGAGGAGTTGCGCGCGGCCGATGGCCGCCGCCGCTACCGGCGCATCGCCGGCGACGCCCAGCTCGACGACCTGCTGGGCGACGCCCCGCGGGGCTGATTGCCAAGATGGCCAACCACCGCGCCATCGCCGCCGCCAGCACCGCGCTGGCCGGGTTGATCCGTGACCACTATCCGCGCGACGAGTTCGGCGCGGGCCTCGAGGTGCAGCTCTACCAGATGCGTGACTTCGAGTCACCGATGCAGGACGGCTTCTCGGTGTGCCTGTACCGCGTGGCGATCAACGGCTCGGTGCGCAACCTCACCATGCGCCGCTCGCCGGACGGGCGCAACTTCAGGCCGTCGCTGCCGCTGGACCTGCACTACATGGTCACGCCGTGGGCGCAGGACGCCGAGATGCAGCACCGCATGCTCGGCTGGGTGATGCGGCTGATGGAGGACACCGGCACGCTGTCGGCGGGCCACCTGAACCACTACCTCAGCGAGACCGACACCTTCGCGCCCCACGAGGCGCTCGACCTGGTGTGCGACCCGCTGTCGCTGACAGACTACCTGACCCTGTGGGACCGGCTGCAGCCGCGCCTGCCGGCCTCGGCCACCTACACGCTGCGCATGGCCTTCATCGACTCCGACGTCCACGTTGAGGGCGGGGCGGCGGTGCAGACGCGGCGCTTCGACATGCGCGGGGTGACGGCATGAGCCTCGCCGCGCGGTCGCTCGAGGTGCTGGCACGCCACGCCGCCATCGGCGTGCGCTTCTGGGATGCCGCGCGCAGCACGTCGCTGATCGACGGCCTGCAGGTCGAGGTGTTCGCACGCTCGAACCCGCGCGTGCGCAAGCCCATGAGCCCAAACCTCAGCGGCGTCTACGTTGGCCACAGCGTGCCGGGCCTGCGCGACTTCGAGTTCTCGGACACCGATCCGCAGCAGCTGTGGGCCACGGCCGAGGCGGCGCTGCGCGCCTGCCGCATCGAGGTGCGCGACCCCTATGGCCGCTTCCTGCCGCTGGCCATCGACGTCGACCTGCCGGTGCGCGGCCTGCTGACCTGGAACGCGCCCTGGTTCTCGCCGCCGCAGCCCATTGTGCTGCCGGGCACGCCAGGTTCACCGCCACAGCTGATGCTGCAGCGCATCCCGCTGTTCTCGGCGCCGAGCCGCGGCGTGCCGGATGCGCAGGCCGCCGTCTACGCGCAGATGCGCGACACCGCCAGCGGCCGGCCGGCCGCCTGGGCGCTGCTGGGCGTCCGCATCGAAGGCCAGCGCTGCGGCCTGGGCCTGGCCGACGAACAGGGCCGCGTGGCCGTGATGTTCCCCTATCCCGAGCCGGCGCGGCGCGCGCTGTCCTCGCCGCCCGAGGCGCGCAACGACTTTTCATGGCCGGTCGAGCTGGACGTGTTCTGGTCGCAGGCCTCGCCGCCGGCGCCGGTGCCTGCGATTGCCGACCTGGCCGACGTGCTGGCGCAGCTGAACACGCCCGGCAGCGTCGACGACCTGGTCTCTTCGCCGACGGCCTCGCGCCGTCTTGCTTACCGCGTGCCATTGACGGCACGCGCGCTGGGGGCGGCGCCGGCCGACGCGTCCTGGCTTTCCGTCTCTGCCGCCTGAGTCACCCGCCTACCGCAGGAGAAGCGATATGCCCGAGTACCTTGCCCCCGGAGTCTTCGTCGAAGAGGTGTCGTTCCGCTCCAAGTCGATCGAAGGCGTCAGCACGACCACCACCGGCTTCGTCGGCCCGACGCGTTACGGGCCGCTGGACATCGAGCCCGAGATCATCACCAGCCTGGTCGAGTTCGAGCGCACCTATGGCGGCCGCGAACGCCTGGACTACCAGGACGCCGGGGAGATCGACAACTACATGTGGCACGGCGTGCGCGCCTTCTTCGAGGAAGGCGGCAAGCGGCTCTATGTCAGCCGCGTGTTCACGCCGACGAATGAAGCGGATCCCTGGTCGGGCCACGCCTTTGGCGGACTGCCCGGCAGCCCGTCGCCGCTGGCGGTGTTCGCGCGCTTCCCCGGTGCCATGGGCGATGCGCGCGTGAGCTTCACCTTCAAGATGGGCCAGAGCGTGCTCGTCGCCGACGGCACCGTGCCGGGCGTGCGCTCCCTCGCCAACCGCGACACGGTCTGGATCCGCCCCGCACCAGCGGGCGGCGCCGGTTCGCCCGCCGTGGCCGAGGGCTACTACCTGGCGCTGCGCGACACGGTCAACGAGAGCTGGGCCTTCTCGTCCACCGGCGACGACCTGGCGACGGCCGATGTGCAGCTCGCCCAGCTGACGCCGGGCGACTACGAAATGCGCATCGTGACGGTCAGCGTGACCATCGCGCCGCTGACCGGCATCACCGTGCCCTTCACGTCGCCGGACCTGCCGCTGGACCCCGACCACGAACGTGGCGGCAGCCCCGACGGGTTGTTCGACTACTTCTCCGAGCATCCCGCCAGCATGGCGCGCGCCCGCACGCTGCCCATCGTCTTCCGCGAGGCCGATGTCGCCGGCATCAACACCGGCGTCGACCTGCTGGGCCTCTTCTTCACCGCAGCGCCTAGCATCGGCTCGCCGGCCACCGGCCTGCAGGCGGCGCTCGAGAACGACGACAGCTCGCCGGCCCAGCGCAGCGTCGCCATCGTGCTGGAAGACGGCGACGACGGCAACCGCCCGCAGGCCGACGAATACGCCGGCATCACGACGCTCGACGACCGCAAGACCGGCATGGTCGCGTTCGAGGACCTGGAGGACATCTCCATCGTCGCCGCACCGGGTTCCACCTTCGGCTACGAGGAGCCCGGCTACGGCCCGACCGCACGCACCATCGTGCGCGCGCTGATCCGCCACGCCGAGCGCATGAAATACCGCATCGCCGTCATCGACAGCGGCGATGACCAGGCCATCAGCGAGGTGCGCGCCATGCGCGCCCAGCTCGACTCCACCTACGGCGCCCTCTACTACCCCTGGATCCGCGTGCTGGACCCGCTGAGCCAGCGCGAGATCCATGTGCCGCCATCGGGCTTTGTCGCCGGCATCTATGCGCGCAACGACATCAACCGCGCCGTCTACAAGGCGCCGGCCAACGAGGTCGTCAACCTGGCCCTGGGCTTCGAACGCTTCCTCAACAAGTCGCAGCAGGAGGTGCTCAATCCCGAGGGCATCAACTGCTTCCGCTTCTTCGAGGGCCGCGGCATGCGGCTCTGGGGCGCCCGCACCATCAGCTCCGACCCCGAGTGGAAATACGTCAGCCTGAGGCGCTACTTCGCCTTCGTCGAGCGGTCCATCGACAAGGGCACGCAGTGGGCGGTGTTCGAGCCCAACGGGCCGGTGCTGTGGGCCAATGTGCGCCGCACCATCGAGGACTTCCTGCGCCAGCAGTGGGAAACCGGCGCGCTGCTCGGCGACAAGGCCGAGAAGGCCTTCTTCGTGAAGTGCGACCGCTCCACGATGTCCCAGAACGACCTCGACAACGGCCGGCTGATCTGCCTGGTCGGCCTGGCTGTCGTCAATCCCGCCGAGTTCGTCATCTTCCGCATCGGCCAATGGACGGCCGACCGCAAGGTTTAACAGGAGCCCGTCATGGCCGAGTTGCGAGACCGACCTTATGTGCAGTTCAACTTCCTCGTCGACCTGGGTGACGGGAACACCGAGGGGCCGCAAGCCGGCTTCCAGGAGCTGAGCGGCATCGGCATGGAAGTCACCGTGTCCGAGTACCGCACGGGCAATGCCCGCGAGAACAGCGTGATGAAGATCACCGGCATGAACAAGGCGACCGACGTCACGATGAAGCGTGGCGTGATCGGCTCGCTCAACCTCTACCAGTGGCTGGACCAGATCCGCAATGGCGACCAGGACGCCATGCGCACGGTCACCATCCAGCTGCAGAACGAGGACCACACGGCGGTGGTGCAGACCTGGAAGCTGCTGCGCGCGCGCATCATCAAGCACACCAGCGGCCCCTTCAATGCCAAGGGCACCGACGTCGCGATGGAGGAACTCGTCCTCGCCTACGAGCGCCTCGAGATGGAGTGATTGGTGCTAGCCGACGCCATCGCTCGCCGACTGCCCGGGATCCGGGTCGACGTCGCGCCACCGCCGGCGGTCGATGCGCTGCCGCGCATGGACGTCGCGGTTTTCGTCGGCTTTGCATCCACCGGGCCTCTGCACCTGCCGGTGGCGATAGAAAGCGCGGCCCAGTACGCCGCGGTATTCGGCCCGGATGCGCCCCTGGCCTGGGATGCGCAACGGGGCGAGCGGGTGCTCGCCCATCTCGGCTGCGCGGTGCGCGCCTTCTTCGCCAATGGCGGCCGGCGCTGCTGGGTGCAGCGCATCGCGCGCAGCGAGGCGCTCGAGGTGGCGCGGGGCGCCGATCCTTCCCTGCCCGGCGTCGCGCGCAGCAGCCGCTTCGCGGTGCCGGGCGTGCTGGCCCTGCCGGTGGGCGGGGCGGCCGTGTCTGCGCTGTCGGGCACGCGCTGCGAAGGCTCCTGGGCCGACCCGCTGCGGCTGAGCTGCGCCGCGCTGGTGCGTGGCCTGGCCATCGAGGGGCTGGTGGAGGCGAGCTCGCCGCCGGGCGATGGCCTCGTCTTCCGTTCGCGCGTGGCGCTGCGTGTGGGCGACCTGCTGCAACTCGGCGACCGCGACCGCGTCTGCGCCTATGCGCGGGTGGAAGCGGTCGACCGGGGACAGGGCGGTGATAGCCTGCAGCTGGTCGAGGCGCGCATGCTCGCGGCCTTCGAGCGGGCGAGCGGCCTGCTGTCACCGGGGTTGCCGGGCAGCGCCGAAGTCCGGGGCTTTGGGGCTGCGGTGTCGGCCACCTGGCTGGGTGCCGACGCCGAGCATGACGACGTCGCTGCACTGCAGTTCGATGATCCGCTGCCGGCCTTGCTCGAAGCTGGCCACTGGGCGCGGTTCGAAAGCGCCGCTGGCGTGCTTTGGCAGCGCATCGATAGCATCCACCGCGAGGCATCGTTCGCCGGCAGTCCGCCTTCGATGGCCACCGCGCTGATGACGGCGACCACCTTTGGCCCGGCCTGGCAGGAACTCGGCGCGGTGCTGCCGCCCGAACTGGGCGGCAGCACGCAGGCGCAGCGCGTCGAGCTGGAACTGCGCACGAGCGCGGACGCCGAGGTCACGCGGCGCTCCGGCATCGGCCTCGCACCCGCGCATCCAGCGTCGTTCTGGACGCTGCAGGACGATGCCGCCTTCTACCGGCCGCGCGATGACCGTCCGCCGCAGCCGCCGGGCGAACTGCCGCGGTTTGCGCTGGCGCCGCTGCCGGAGGATCAAACGCTGGCCTGGCTGCCGCTGGGCGTCGAGCCCTTGCACGGTGCCGCGCTCGCCCCCTTGCCGCAGGACGAGACGGCGCTGGAGCGCGACGGCCTGTCGCGCTTCGACGCAAGCCTCTTCGTCGACCCGGAGTTGGTGAACGACGGCGTCGCCACCGTGGTCGCGCATGCCGACGACATCCGCCTGATCCGCCCGAATCCGCGTGAGCTCTTAGGCCTGCATGCCGCCCTCGCCATCGGCGCGGGCGGCCTGTTCAACGAGGCCAGCCTGCTCGCTCTGCCCGACGCCATCCACCTCGGCTGGCAGCGCCGTGTCGATGTGCCGCCGGAGCCGTCGCAGCCGGAGGGCCCCGATGCGCTGCCCTTCTGGGGCAGCCACGCCGGCCCCTGCGCCACTCAGAGCTCGGCGCCCGAGGGTGGCCCCGATTTCGCCAGCTTCCTGGACTGCAGCACCCGGCTGCTGGCAGCACCCTGGTTGTCCGGCCCGGATGCGCCGTTGCCGCCGGGCCCCTACCGGCTGTCCTGGAGCGACAGCGAGCCGGGTGCCACCTATGTGCTGCTCGAAGCGACCGCGGCCGACTTCAGCGACGCACGCGAGGTCTATCGCGGCCTGGGCCTCGAACACCGCATGGTCGCCATGCGCGAAGGCGTGCTGCGCTACCAGGTGTTCGCCTGGCTGGACGGCCAGCGCAGCCTGGGCTCCAACCCGGTCACGGTGGTGGTGCGTGGCGAAGACTGGGAGCAGCTCGCGCCCGACGCGGCGCAGTTGGTGCACGAGGCCGACTGGCTGGCGGTGCAGCGCGCGGCACTGCGCCTGGCCAATGCCTGTGGCGACCTGTTCGTCGCGCTGGCGATGCCGCGCCACTTCCGCACGCCGCAGGCCCTGCTCTACACGGCGCGGCTGCGCGCGGTGCGCCGCCCGCCCGCGCAGGGCGACCCGCATGCCTTCGGCTACGACGAGGCGCGGGCGCTGTCGCATGGTGCGATGTACTTTCCCTGGGTGCAGTCGGCGCTGCGCGATGGCCTGCTGCCGGCCGCGCCGCGCGTGGTCCCGCCCGATGGCCTGGCCATGGGTGTGCTGGCCGCGCGCGCCTCGCAGCGCGGCGCCTGGATCGCGCCGGCCAACCAGGCGCTGCGGGACGTGGTCGCGCTGGCGCCGCCGGTGCGCAGCATTGACCGCCAGGCCTTGCAAGATGCACAGATCAACCTGTTGCGCGACGACCCGCGCGGCTTCCTGACACTGTCGGCCGACACCCTGGCCCACGACACCGAGCTGCGCCCCATCCAGGTAAGGCGGCTGCTGGCGCTGCTGCGCCGGCTCGCGCTGCGGCGCGGCACGGCCTGGGTGTTCGAGCCCAACGGCCCGGCGCTGCGCCGCTCGATCAAGCGCGGCTTCGACATCCTGATGGGTGACCTGTTCCGCCGCGGCGCCTTCGCCGGCGCGACGCCGTCGCAGTCCTTCCGCGTCGTCACGGACGAAACCGTCAACACGCCGCGCGAGGCCGATGCCGGCCGCCTCGTCGTCGAGCTGCATGTCGCGCCGGCCCAGGCCATGCGCTTCATCGCGGTGCGCCTGCTGCAAAGCGGCGAGCGCCTCAGCGTGGCCGAAGAGCTATGAGCGAGGTCGCCGTCGTCCGCCCCTTCACCGCCTTCAACTTCGCGGTGGAGATCTTCCGCGGCGAAGAGCCCAAGCCGCTGGTCTCGGCCGCCTTCGCCGAATGCGACGGCCTTGAGATGAGCATGGAGGTCAAGACCATTCGTGAGGGCGGCTCCAACGACCGGCAGATCCGCCTTAACGGCGCGATCGCCTACGGCCAGCTGACGCTCAAGCGCGGCATGACCGAGAACTTCGACCTCTGGCACTGGTTCCAGGACTGCGTGAAGAACCCCTATCTGCGCGCCGAGGCCGAGGTCGTCATGTACGCGGCCGACGGCCACACCGTCACCGCCAGCTTCCAGCTGTCGCGCTGCGTGCCGGTCAAGCTGAAGGCACCGGCCCTGAACGCGCGCGACGGCCAGGTCGCCGTCGAGGAACTGCAGGTCGCCTACGAGACCCTGCGCTTCAACGGGATCCAGCCATGACCGAACTCAAGCGCGCCGTCATGTTCGAGCTCGAACCGGGCTTCGAGAACAAGAAGGAGGACGGTCAGTCCGTCGAGGTGCAGTTCAACCCCGAGACGTTGAAGCTGACCTTCAGCAACGAGCTCAAGACCCCCGAGGGCGGCGACCAGAAGGCCGGCTCCGACGGCATGCAGTTCGTCGGCTCCAGCACCACCAAGCTGGCGCTGCAGCTGTGGTTCGACGTGACCGCGATGGAGAAGGACCCGGTCGACGACGTGCGCCGCCTGACCACCAAGGTGCTGTACTTCATGAAGCCCAAGGAATCCGACGCCGATCCCTCCAAGAAGGTGCCGCCCGGCGTCTGCTTCCACTGGGGCGACTTCATGTTCAAGGGCATGATCGAGGCGCTGGAGGAATCGCTGGAGTTCTTCTCGCCCGACGGCAAGCCGCTGCGCGCCAGCCTGTCCCTGACCCTGAGCCAGCAGGCCATCCTGGAGCAGAAGCTCGACGGCGCCGGCAAGGTCGAGGTCAAGCCCGGCCACAAGCCGCCGGGCCATGCGCCGCTGAAGGCGGCCAAGCAGGGCGACTCGCTGCAGAACATGGCGGGCAAGAACAAGAAGGGCGGCAACAAGGACGGTTGGCAGGGCATCGCCGCCGCCAACGACATTGAGGACCCCCTGCGCATGGCGCCGGGGCAGTTCGTCAATCTCAATGCCTCTGTCTCCGCAGGCGCGTCGGCCTCGGCCGATGCGTCATTCGGCGCCTCGGCTTCCGCATCGGCAGGGGGCGGACTGAACGCATCGCTGGGCGGCGCCAGCGGTGCACGCCTGGCCATCGGCTAACACGAGGAGCACAGCATGGGTTCCGTGGTTGTCAACGATTTCGAGGTGCTGCGCGATGCCCAGCCCCAGCAGCCCAAGGGCGGCACGTCCGCGGCCAACGACGCCCAGGGCGGCAAGCCTGAAGAGCTGCCGCCCCAGGAGGTCAAGGACGCCTTGCAAACGCTGCGCACGCAAGCCCTGCGTGTCTGGGCTCATTGAGGTAGCCGACCATGCCCGGTCCATCCACTGACGCCATCGACAGCTCCCGCCCGTCGGTCGAGATCGACGCCCAGCGCGATGCCGGCCTGTGCGCGGGGCTGATGATGATGGACATCGTCGAGACCAGCGAAGGCCTGGCGCGCGCCGACCTGGTGTTCGGCAACTGGGGCGGCAACGACAGCGGCGGCTTCCAGTATTTCGACCGCCAGCTGCTGGATTTCGGCAAGGCCTTGTCGGTCAAGGTGGCCGACGACCTGGTGTTCAAGGGCGCCATCAGCGCCATCACGGCGCAGTTCCCAGAAGGCCGGCCGGCCCAGATCGGCGTCTATGCCGAGGACCGCCTGCAGGACCTGAGGATGACGCGGCGCACCCGCAGCTTCGCCGATGCGACGCTGGCCGACGTGCTGAGCCGCATCGCCGGCGACCACGGCCTGCAGGCCCAGACCGACCTCAGCGGCGAGACCTACAAGCACCTGGCCCAGGTCAACCAGAGCGACCTGGCCTTTGTGCGCGACCTGGCGCGGCGCGAGGACGCGCAGATCTGGATCGAGGACATGCAGCTCAAGGCCGCTCAGCGCGCACGCCGCGAATCGCCGACGGTCGAACTGGCCTGGCCGGGCGACCTGCGCGAGTTCTGTGTCTGCGCCGACCTGGCCCACCAGCGCACCAAGCTCGTCGGCTCCGGCTGGAGCGTGGCCGACAAGCGCGTGGCCCGCCACGAGGCCGACGAGGCCGCCATCCGCGCCGAGCTCAACGGCAATGCCAGCGGCGCCGCCACGCTGGAGCGCGCCTTCGGAGGCCGCATCGACACGCTCGCCCATGCCTTGCCGGCGGTCGATGCCGAGGCGCGCGCCTTCGCCGAGGCGAGCTTCCGCCACATGGCGCGCCGCTTCGTCGTCGGCCACGGCGTGGCCAAGACCAAGCCCGGCCTGCGTGTCGGGGCCAAGCTCAAGGTCAAGGGTGTCGGCCCGTTGTTCGAGGGCGACTACACCGTGACCGAGGTGCAGGTGCGCTTCGACGCCAAGGGCGGGCTGCGCACCGAGTTCTGGTGCGACCGTCCCGCGATTGGCGAAGGACGTTGACATGCTCGTGACTGACCTGCCACCCTTCGAGCAGCTGCTAAACGAGCGCGTTCCCACCGGCTGGGGCGGACGCTGGTATGGCGTGGCGCCGGCCATCGTCATCGACAACCAGGACCCTGATCAGCAGGGGCGGGTCAAGATCACGCTGCCCTGGTCGCCCGATGCGAGCGGCCAGCGCTACGAGGGCTGGGCCCGCATGGCGACGCTGTTTGCCGGCAACGACCGTGGCAGCTGGTTCATCCCCGACGTCGATGACGAGGTGCTGGTCGCCTTCGAGCATGGCGACCCGCGCCGGCCCTATGTGCTGGGCGGGCTGTGGAACGGCCGCGACGCGCCGCCGGCGTCCATGGACAGCAACAACACCAAGAAGGTGATCTGTTCGCGCAACGGCGTGAAGCTGACGCTGGACGACCAGGACGGCCAGGAGTCGTTCAAGGTCGAGACGCCGGGCGGCCAGTCGGTCACGCTGAAGGACGGCCCGGGCTCGGTGACCATCGAGGACAGCAACGGCAACTCGATCAAGCTGGAGGCCGCGGGCATCACCGTCACGGCCTCGGCCAAGGTCACGGTCAACGCGAGCACGGTCAGCGTCAGCGCGGGGCTGTTGTCGGTCGATGCCGGCATGGCGACCTTTTCCGGCACTGTCCAGGCGACGACTGTCATTGCCAGCACGGTGATTGGCAGTTCCTACCTGCCTGGCGCAGGGAATATGTGGTGATGCCATGAACCACAACGTCGCCTGGCAAACCGCTCAGCCGCTTTGGGGCCGCTTTGGCGCCACGCAGGCCCTCGGTGCCGTGTCGGCCGACCAGGGCCGCCCGGTGCTGCTGCGCTTTGACAGCGACGAGTACATGCAGCAGGTGCTGGCCGCGCTGGAGCACGACCCGGCCAGCCTCGGCGACCGCATCGCGCGCCCCGAAACCTGGCGCCTGCCGCCCGGCGAACTGCCCGACCTCGTCGAGCGCGTGCCGCTGCCCAAGCTGGCGAAGACGCTGGCGCGGCTGCGCAAGGACAGGCAGGCGCGCACCGAAGTGACGGCGCCGACGGCCCAGCTCGCCACGAAGGAGAACGGCGTCGACCGCACCCTGCCGCTCAAGCTCTACCAGCCGGCCCACCAGCGCTATTACCTCGTCGCGGCTAACCTGGTGTGCGCGCAGCCGGGCCTGCCCGACCGTGCGCTGGCCACCGGCGGCAGCGAGCAGGTCGGCTTCGTGCTGCGTCGGCTGCTGCCGCCGTCCGCCAACGCGACGCCGGTCGAGTATGCCTTCGTCAAGGACGCCTCGGGCGCGCGCTGGCAGCAGGTCGACCCCGGCGACGCCATGGTGGCGGGTGAGGAGCTGCTGGGCCTGTTCTCCATGGGCTTCAAGGCCGATAACGGCCAGCCCCGGCGCTTGCATGCCGGCCTGATCCCTGTCGGCCGGCGCGAGGAATACATGGGCGCGCGCGCCCAGCACGGCGCTGCCGGTACGGGTGGCGGCGCGGCACCGAGCGTGGTCTCGACGCGCAAGGAGCAGTTCAAGATGGACGTCAGCGAGCCCTGGAAGAACCTGGTTCGCAGCGCCTTCTATGCCCAGGGGCGCATCATGACCGTGGTAGACGGTGGCGTGGATGCTGCCAGCCGCGCCACGCAGGCTGAAGGCGCCAACCAGCAGCTGCAGGGGCAGTCCTGGCTGGTGCTGCTGGACTTTGCCGACTTCCTCGCCACCCATGTGTCGCGGGTCTGGGACGCCGTCGAGACGCCCGCCCTCGGCGCGCAGCTGACCGGCGCGCCAAAGAAGCTGTTCGACTGGCTGAACGGCAATGCGACACAGATGGGCACGGGCTGGCCGGGCCTGAGCGGCAGCCCCGGCATCACGCTGCGCGAGGCGCTCAGGCGCGTGCGCGGTGCGCGCGCCAGCCTCGAAGCCACGACGGCCCTCTATCCGGACGACCCGGGCAGCGGCCTGGCCTGGCCCGACTTCCGCTATCTGCTGGCCGGCTTGCGTGAGGGCGTGCTGCCGGCCTATGCGGCTGCCGGCCTGCACACCACGCTGCCGGTGCCCGACGTGCCGGTCGATGCCGACGACATTGAGGCTACGGCGCCGAACATGACGCCTCTGCAAAAGGAAGCCGAGGATGCAGCGGCCCTGGTCGACAAGGTCGTGCAGCTGGTCATACCCGCCATCGACCTCACGCAGCCGGCGGCGCCATCGCCGGCCCTGCCGTTCGCCGCCAAGCTGCGCGACGCCTTCGACAGCCTGCAGGGCGACGTCGGCTGGTTCGTCATCCGCTGCGCCTATGTGCGCTGCGACTGCGGGTCGCTGAAGCCCACGCTGTTGTCGGCGCCCAGCGTGCGCTTCCAGCTCGCCAGCTTCTTCGACTCCGATGCGCCGGCCCGCCCCATCCGCATTGCCCTGCCCATGGACACGACGCCGGCCGGCCTGCGCAAGCACCAGAAGAACGCGGCCTTCATGATGTCCGATGTGCTGTGCGGCCAGGTGCAGCGCGCCAAGGGGCTGGGCTTCGTCGACCTGGTGCGCTCCGTGCTGCCCTGGCCCCTGCACAAGCCCCTCGACGTTGGCGGCATGGGCCCCTGCGGCAGCTCGCCGCAGGCCAGCCTGGGCATGATCTGCTCGCTGTCCCTGCCCATCATCACGATCTGCGCGCTGATCCTGCTGATGATCATCGTCAGCCTGCTGGACTTCGTGTTCCGCTGGTTGCCCTTCTTCGCGATGTGCTTCCCGGTCCCGAAGTTCAAGGGGAAGTCGGAATGAACAGCATCTTCGGCAGGAGCCTGTCCTTCCCGCCCCGGGTGGGCGCCGACGGCCGTTTCGTCTGGTCGGAGGGCGAGACCAATATCCGCGAGTCGATCACGCTGATCCTGAAGACGGAGGCCGGCGAGCGCGTCGGCCTGCCCGAGTTCGGCGCCGGCCTGACGCGCTATCTGTTCGAACCCAACATCACCGCCACGCATGCGCTGGTGAAGGACGCGGCCCAGCGAGCGCTGACGCGCTGGGAGCCCCGCATTCAGGTCGAGTCGCTCGACATGGCGGCCGACCCCGCGGACGCCGAGAACGCGCTGCTGACCATCACCTACAAGCTGGTCGCCACCGCTGCGCGCGAGCGCATCACGGTCGGCGTTCCGCTGGGCGCGGCCTGACGCGACACGAGGGCCCGACCATGCCGATCACCCCGCCGCCGCTCGACGACCGCCGCTTCACGCAGCTGGTCGACAGCACGCTGGCCCGTGCCCGCGTGCACACGCCCGAGTGGACCAACTTCAACCAGAGCGACCCCGGCGTCACGCTGGTGCAGCTGTTCTCCTTCCTGACCGAGAGCCTGCTGTACCGCGCCAATCTCGTGCCGCTGCGCAACCGCGCCAAGTTCCTGCAGATGCTGCGCGTGCCGCTGGCGCCGGCGTCGGCCGCCAGCGGCCTGGTCGCCATCGCCAACGAACGCGGTGCGGCCAGCGTGCAGACCCTGGGCGCAGACCTGGAAGTGCGTGCCGGCGCGGTGCCCTTCCGCACCCAGCTCGGCCTGGACGTGCTGCCGCTGGAGGCGCGCGTCTTCTTCAAGCGCCGCCTGAGCGCGCCATCGCCCGAGCTGCTCGACTACTACCGACTGCTGTACGCGTCCTACCAGGTGCCATTCCCCGACGATGTGCAGCTCTACGAAACCGTGGCCCTGGACCCGCAGGTGGTCGACAGCGTCGACCTCAATGCCGACACCGTCGACGCCAGCCTGTGGATGGCCTTGCTGGCGCGCCGCGACGACCCGCCCGACAGCGGCGGCAGCGATCCCTGGAAGACGCTGCGCGACAAGCTGGGCGGCCGCACGCTGACACTGGGCCTGGTGCCCGCGCTGGATGCCGAATCGGCCGAGCTGACGCCGGCCGGCCGCGCCCAGCCGCGCCAGCTGCTGCGCTTCGAGCTGCCCGAGGTCAATGTCGATGGCCGCGTCGCCCGCGATGCCGGCGACCGGCCGGCCCCGCGCTACCGCCAGCTCGAACCCCGCACCGACGTCGACCTGCTGTCGGTGCCCGGCGTCGTGCAGCTCGCCTTGCCGGCCGCCGCCCAGCTCAAGCTGTGGCAGGACGTCGATCCCCTCGAAGGCGGTGTGGGCGACATGCCGCCGACCCTGGACGATCCGGCCCTCGGCGCGCGCGTCGTCACCTGGCTGCGCGTGCGTGCCGATGGCGCCGCCCGCGCGCGCCTGCGCTGGGCCGGCATCAATGCGGCGCCGGTGCGGCAGACCCAGCGCATCGCCGCCGAGCCGCTGACCGATGGCGACGGCTCGCCGGACCAGGTGCGCCGTCTGGCGCGCGCGCCGGTGCTGCCGGGCAGCGTCAGCGTCACGACCCGCGTGGGCAGCGAAGCGCCGCTGGCCTGGAAGCCCATCGATGATCTCGCCGCCGCGGCGCCCGAGGTGCCGGTGGGCAACCCGCGCTCCACGGCCCGCGAGCTGAACACGCCCGACACCGGGCCGACCGAGGTCTTCGAACTCGACGCCGAGGCCGGCGAGCTGCGCTTCGGCGACGGCCTGCGCGGGCGCCGCCTGCCGCTGGGCGCGCGCGTGCTGGCCTCCTATGAATTCAGCCAGGGCGCTGCCGGCAATGTGGCCGAGGGCATGATCGACAGCGCCCCGCAGCTGCCCTCGGGTTTCACGGTGTTCAACCCGGTGCAGACCTGGGGCGGCGCCGACGCGGAGGACGTGGCCAGCGGCGAGAAGCAGGTGAGACGCTATCTGCAGCACCGCGACCGCCTCGTCAACGTCGACGACTTCGAGGCCATCACGCTGCGTGCGCCCGGCGTGCAGATCGGCCGCGTCGAGATCCTGCCGGCCTTCCATCCCGACCTGGTGCCCAACGAACCGGGCGCGGCACCGGGCGTGGTCACCGTGATGGCCATCCCCAGGTTCGATCCCGGCCAGCCCGATGCGCCGCGTGCGGACCGCCTCTTCCTCAATGCCCTGTGCCAGCACCTCGACCCGCGCCGGCTGGTCACCACCGAACTGGTCGTGCGCGGCCCGGTCTACAAGGGCTTGTGGATCTCTGTCGGCATCGAGGCCGCCGCCGGTTTCGCGATTGCCGAAGTGGTCGAGGCGGTGAAGCTGCGCCTGCGCAGCCTGCTGGCGCCGGTCGGTCCCCACGGCGATGAGCCGCGCGAAACGCCGCTGTTCACGCCGCGCGGCACCGACCCCGAGCGTGGCTGGCCGCTGCGCACGGTAGTCGCCAGCCGCGTGCTGCTGGCCGAAGTGGCGCGCGTGCCCGGCGTCACTTCGGTTGCCGACGTGTTGCTGGCCGAAGGCGCGCGCGCCGGGGCCGACGTGGTCGAGATGACGGGGCTGGAGCTGCCGCGCGTGCTCGGCATCTCGGTGGTGTCGGGCGACCCGCTGCCGCTGGATGCCCTGCGCGGCGGCGCCGGTACGGCCCCGGCCGCGACCATCCAGCTGCTGCCCGTGCCCGTGGTGCCGGAGTCCTGCTGATGAAGAACGTCAACGGCGCCCGCTTCCAGCTGCTGCTCGGCCGTGCCGACTGGGGCCGCTGCGTCGTTGGCGACAGCGCTGCGGCCCTGTCGCTGGAAGCCTGGTGGAGCGGCGCTGGCAGCCCCGCGCCGCTGCTGCCGCCCAAACTGCCGGCCTGGGACGTGGCGCGCAAGGAACTGAGCCTGCAGCCGCGCCCCATCGAGCTGCCGGCCACCGCCACCGAGGCGCCTTTGACACTGGAAGCGCGCCGCGGCGCCGCGGCGGACCGCTACGGCAATGTCTACCGTGTGGCCGACGACCTGCGCTCCCTGCATGTGGCGTCGGCCGGCAGCGGCCACGACAGCCTGTTCTGGCCAGCCGAGCCGTCCGATTGCACGCCCCAGCATGAACGGGAGAGGCTCGCCTTCCAGCTGCACGCGGCCACGGCGGCGGCGGTGACTGAAACCTATCTCGCCATGGCCGTCACGCAGGACGACTGGCTCGTAGTCGCCTTCGAGCGCGGCGGCCTGCGCGGCCTGCTGGCCTTCGACCTGGTCGCCGGCGGTCAGTCTCTGGAAACGCCCTGGCCCGCCGCCGTGCCTTTCCTGCCCCTGGACATGTGCGCCCGCGAAGGCGGTGGCGTCTGGATCCTCGACCGCGCCAACCTGCGCCTGTGGGAGCTGGACTGCAAGCTGGCCATCGTGCGCAGCGGCCAGCCGCTGTCGTCGCTCGCGCCCGAGGTGATCGACGACTTCCAGCCCCTGTCCGGCCCGCAGCGCGTGCATGCGGCGACCGATTTCCCGCTGGGGCTGGACCTCGCCGCCAGCCCCGGCTGGGTCACGGACCCGATTGCCGTTGAGCCCGGCCGCGACGGCAGCGTGTGGCTGCTCGACCGCGACGACGTGGTGCAACGCTCGCGCGTCGTGCGCCTGCGCCGCGAGGGCGACACCTGGTCCCAGGACGCGTCGGACTGGCTGGCCGGCCTGCCAGCGCCGGCCCACGACTTCCTGCACGCCGCCGCGCCGCGCTGGCCCTGCGCCGAGGGCGATGTGGCGAAGCAGCTCTTCGTCGCCAGCACCGTCGGCAACCAGGTGCATGCCTTCGGCGTCATCGACGACGCTGAGCGCTTCGAGCTGCAGACTCTGCCCCAGCTCTACCCGCTGCGCCGCTACGGTGGCCGGGCGCTGGTGGCGGTGCGCGGCGATGGCCGCTACGACAGCGGCATCGCGCAACCGGTGTGGACGCTGTTCGTGCAGCAGCCGCGCGCGCGCTTCGAGACCGAGGCGGAACTGGTGAGCCCACTGTTCGACAGCGGCGAACTCGGCACGACCTGGGACAAACTGCTGCTCGACGCCGCGATTCCCGCCGGCACCCTGGTCGAGGTGTGGAGCCGCGCGGCCGACGAAGTCGACGGCTTCCCGGGCCAGCTGTCCCCACCTGGCGAGACGATGCAACTGGTCGGCGCCTGGCGGCCGGAACCGGCGCCGCTGCTGCGGCCCGACGGCCCCGAGCTGCCGTGGCTGCGCCGCGAGGCCATGCGGCCCACGCGGCGCGAAACCGGGCAGGGCACCTGGGAGCTGCTGTTCCAGGCCGCCCAGGGCCGCTATCTGCAGCTGAAGCTCAAGCTCAGCAGCGAACAGGGCACGAACACGCCGCGGCTGCGCGCGTTGCGGGTGTGGGCACCCCGTTTCTCCTACCCCGAGCGCTTCCTGCCGGCGGTCTACCGCGAGGACGAACGGGGCGCGGACTTCCTGGAGCGCTGGCTCGCCAACTTCGAGAGCACGCTGACCGGCATCGAGGACAAGGTGGCGCGCGTGCAGTCGCTGTTCGACGCCCGCACCGTGCCGTCCGAGGCCCTGGCCTGGCTGGCCGAGTGGTTCGATGTCGCCCTCGACCCCGCCTGGGACGAACGCCGCCATCGCCTCTTCGTGCAGCATGCGATGGACTTCTTCCGCTGGCGCGGCACGGTGCACGGCCTGCGGCTGGCGCTGGAGCTGGCTTTCGATCCCTGCTTCGACGCGGCGATGTTCGAGGCGCCGCGCGACGGCGACGAGGGGCCGCGCCGCATCCGCATCGTCGAGACCTACCAGACACGCCTGATCGGCGCGCTGGCGGCCGGCGACCCGGGTGCGGCCGCGCTGCAGGGCGACGCCTTGCAGCTCGTCCAGACGCAGACGCTCTGGACCCCGGCCGAAGGCAATACCGGCCTGGTGGACCGCTGGGCGCGGGCCCAGGGCAGGGTGGCCACGCCGACCGAACAGCTGACACCCTTCCCCTTGCTGCCGCCGGTCGATGCCGACGAGGCCTTGCTCTGGCGTACCTTCACCGCGTCGGCCCTGGGTTTCGTGCCTTCGGCGGGGGCGCAGGAGAGGGCGCGCTGGCAGGCCTGGCTGCTGGCGCGCCATGGCAGCCTCGAAGCGGTCAACACCAAGCATGGCAGCGCCTACGCCAGCATGGCCGCGGTCGCGCTGCCGGTCGATGCGCCGGCCAACGAGACCGCCGCCGCCGACTGGGCCGCCTTCTGCGCACGCAGCGACGGCGCCTGGACGCGCGCCCGCTGGCAGGACTTCCTCGCCCGCCGCTACCGCCGCATCGAGCGTTTGAAGACCGCGCACGGCACGCACTGGAGCGACTTCGACCTGGTCGCCTTGCCCGACGTGCTGCCCATCAGCGGCACGGCGCAGACAGACTGGCTGCAGTTCGAGGGCCAACTGCTCGCCATGCACCGCACGGCCCACCGCTTTTCGGTGCTGCTGCCGGTGGACAGCGTCAGCGCCGACCCCTTCGAGCTGGAGGACAGGCTGGGCCTGGCGCGCCGCATCGTCGAGCTGGAAAAGCCCGCGCACACGGTCTTCGACGTGCGCTTCTTCTGGGCCTTCAACCGTATCGGCGAGGCGCGGCTGGGGCTGGACACGCAGATCGGCGCGGGCAGCCGCGCCCCCGAACTGATTCCCGATGCGGTGGTTGGCCGCGCCTACGTCGGCGCGAGCTTTGTGGCCACGGCGTTGCGGCCGCAGGCACCCGACCGGCGCCTGCTGGCCTGTTGAACGACATGAACCATCCGACGAACCGAGGAGCGAGCCATGGGCTGCTGCAATGAACCGGTGAGCACGCTGACGGGCACCGCGCCCGACCCGACGCAGCACGTCAACTACGCGCGCGGCATGGTGCTGGGCGTCGACGACTTCGTCCAGGAGTTCACCTACCTCGACGGGCGCGACCGCTGGCAGGCGCGCGACGCCCTCGGCTACGGCACCTTGAGCGGCCTGCGCGTGATGGCGGAGATCGACGGCAGCGACGGGCCGCGCCTGCATGTCGGCGCGGGCTCGGCGCTGACGCCGAGCGGCCGCCACATCTGCGTGCCGGCCGACCAGTGCGCGGTGATCAACCGCTGGCTGGCGAAGGCCGAGAACGCGGCCCTGGTGAACCGCCTGCTCAACCCGGGTTCGCCGCCGCTGTCGCCGCCCGTGTCGCCGCCGGCCGTCACGGCAGGCACGGTGTCGCTGTTCCTGACCCTGTGCTGGGCCGACTGCAAGACGCGGCCGGTGCCCATCCCCGGCGAGCCCTGCCGCTCGGAAGACAAGCTGATGACGGACTCGCGCATCGCCGACGACTTCCGCCTCGACCTGCGCGAGTTCGCGCCGCTGCAGACCGAGGAGGACGCCCTGCGCGATTTCGTGCGTTGGCTGCGTGCCAATGTGCAGGTCGACGACAGCAGCCCGCCGCCGCTGGGCGGCAGCGACAGCATCTGGATCGAGGCCCTGCGCCCGGGCATCCAGCCCTGGACCGAGGCCGGCGCGGCCTCGCCGCCGCTGTCGCCGCCCGCGTCCTTCGAATCGCTGGGTGACTATCTCTTCGACCTGGCGGCACCGGTCGTGATCGGCAGCGGCGAGCTGTGCGACTTCCTGCGCGTCGCGCTGCGCTTCTGGGTCACCGAGCTGCGGCCGCTGTGGATGGCGATGCGCTGTCACCGCGTCGAGCAGCGCGATGCCGACTGCCTGCTGCTGGCGCGGGTGAGCTTCGATGTGCAATGGATAGGCGGATCGCCGGCCGGCGCCTGGCAGATCGTCGGCAGCCCGCCGCTCATCGATGTCGACGAGACGACGCGGCCGGTGCTCGCCCATCTGCGCCTGCTGCAGGAATGGGCGCTGTGCGGCTGCGAGTGCGGTGACGGTTTCGGCGTCGCGCCGGCGATGGGCGGTGGTGGGCTGATGCTGTCATCGCCCATTCAACCACCCATTCAACCACCCATTCAACCACCCATTCAACCACCCATTCAGCCACCCATTCAGCCGCCCATTCAGCCGCCCATTCAGCCCGCGGTCCAGCCGCTGCGCGTGCCGCTGATCAGCGTCAGTGCCAACACGGTGCTCGGTGAAAACCATTCCCATGTGCTGGCGCGTGATGCGACCGCGCTGACGATCACGCTGCCGCGCTCGTCGCCCGGCAACGAAGGGCGCATCTACGTGGTGAAGAACGTCAACGTCGGCACGCTGACCCTTCGCACCGACCCGCGCTCGCGCAACACGCTGGACGAGCTGCCCAGCCTGGAGATCGCCAGCGGCCGCTCCGCGACGGTGGTGGCGGATGGCGCCGGCCGTTGGTACGAAGTGGGTGGCAATGCCGCCGCCAGCAACCCGCGCACCCGGAGGCCGTCATGAGCGGCGAGGCCCTGCAGCTGGAGGAGCCGCTGAAGGAAGGCGGCATCCGCAGCGTCAACTTCTTCAACGGCCGGCTGCTGACCGGCAAGGACATGTCGCGCGAGCAGCAGGCGCGCCGCGAATGGGATGCGCGCTTGGGCCTGGCCATCGGTGACGGCGTGGCCTTCGGGCTGGAAACCGCGCGGGACGCCGATCTCGACACCGCGGCCGCACCGGTACTGCGGGTCAAGTCCGGCCTCGCGGTCAACCGCGCCGGCCAGACGCTGCGCCTGAGCCTGGACACCAGCGTTGCGCTGACGCGGCGCTTCGACACTGCCGGCACGACCGCCTGCGACTGCGTGTTCGCCAACTGCAACCCGCTGGGCGACGGGACTTATGTCGCTGGCGCGGGCGTCTACCTGTTGACCATCGCGCCGGCCCAGATGTCCGAAGGCCGCGCGCCGACCAACGGGCTGGATCCGACCAATGTGCGATGCAACACCGACGTCACGGTGGATGGTTTGCAGTTCCGCCTGCTGTCGATCAATCCGCTGCGCTATGTCGATCTTGACCTGGGCACACCCCAGTTTCGCAACCGGCTGGCCTACCGCTGCTTCGGTGTGGAAGCGCGCGCGGCCAACGCCCTCGACCCGTGGCGTAACGACCCGCCGAAATACGGCCTGGTCGACGAGCTGCGCGGCACCAGCTTGTCTGATTGCGATGTTCCGCTCGCGTTGGTGTACTGGACGGCGGCCGGCTTGCAGTTCGTCGACACCTGGGCTGTGAGGCGCATGCTGTTGGCGCCGGATGCGCTCAACAGCCTGGCGTTCCAGGCGCGCGACCGGCGCCTGGTCGAGGCGCATGCCATGTGTGCCCAATTCCAGCAGCACCTGTCGGACCTGCTGGCCGCCACGTCCAACCCGACGGCGCTGTTGGCGATCGACCATTTCCGTCATCTGCCGCCCTTCGGCACCGTGCCGCTGCAGAGTTTGCCGCTGCGTGGCTTCTTCGAGCCCAGTTTCCTCTTCGGCATCGTGCGCCGGCCAGGCGGAGACCCGACACAAGGCATCGAGTTCATCGACGCACGCCTGATGAGCGTGCTGCAGGAGCAGGCGCTGGCCCATGCGCCGATCGACCTCACGCAGAAGGAATTCATCTGGCTCTACAGGCCCTGGCAGAACGTGAAGGCGGCCACGGAGGGCGTGCCGGTGCAGCCCATGCTGGTCTTCGCGACCGGCCTCCTGCCAGAGCTTGCACTCGCCCGCTTCGACATGGCGCGCTTCGATTTCAGCAACTACGCGAACTGCTGCGGCAGCGCCGCCTAACCCGCTCCACAGGAGGTTCCATGGCCGCAATTCTCGATACGCTTCGACCCGGCGACGTGATCTCGTCGGACCTTCTCAATCGCATCATCGCGTTGCTCAACGAACACGATGCGGCCATCGGTGGCGCCGGGCCCTCGAATCAGCTCATCACGGGCTTTGATCCACCGCTTCAGCAGAACGCGGGTCGCACGTTGAGGGTCTTCGGCAGCTTCGATTTCCCGCTCGGCACCAACCTGCTGTCGATCGATGGCGTGCCGATCTCGCCTGCGGCGTTCCAGGCGGGCAGCAACAACGCGCAACTGGTCGTCACGATCCCTGGATCGATCCCGGTGCCGAGTGCGTCACGGGAGGTGATCGTGCGCGTGAGCAACAGCCAGGGCACCAGCGAGCGGCCGTACACCTTGCTGCCGGTGATCGCCGGGCTGCCCGACCCGGTCATTTCCAACGCAGTCGATGCGGCAAGCGGCCAGCTGATCCTGCGCTCTGGCCAGAACGCCCGCATCACGGGCATCCAGTTCGCCAACCCTGCGGCCAACAACCTCGTCCGGCTGATCTTCAACACCGGTCCGGGCCAGACGGCGTTCCCCCCCAACGCGGGGGGGTCATTGCCGATCGATCCCGCCTCGGTGATCAACAACGCGCCGACCGAGTCGGTGCTGCTCGTGACGATGCCACCCAACCTGTCTGCCGTGATCGCCAGTGTCGGCGGCACCTCGCAAGCGACGATCGAGATCACGGTGCCGGGCGCCAACAACGTCGACACCCAGAACGTGACCATCCGCCGGATGGTGTGACGTCCATTCCCGAAATCCACAGGAGATGACGATGAACCTCGCAGTTCGTTTGAATGGACGCCCCCCTCGTAGCGCGTTGTTGTGGACCCTCGTTGGGCCTCTGATCTGCGCGGCACTCACGCTCGGGGCGCCGAAGCCCGCCGAGGCAGCACCCGTGTCGAGTTTCCAGATCACGGTACCGAAGCGGCCAGGGGCCAAGCCGACCGGGGACTTCACGGCCACCCAGCTGGAGATCAGCGCGTTGAAGATCTCGCTGCTGCTGACCGACACGAGCCCCATCACCCTGACGGTGACCAACAACACCGAAAGCCGCAGCATCTCCACCGGCGCCATCGACCTGACGAACGCAACCCCCGGCGGGTTCTTCATGTTTGAGAACCCGCCCACGCCGTCGCCGGATTCGGTTGTCGTGCTGAAGCCGGGAGAATCCGGCGCCGACCCGGGGGTTCTGGGTGATCCCAAGCTGGTCCTCAAGCTGCAGCTCGACAACAACATTGACGCGTCATGCGGCTCGACGATGCTCGCGAGCGAGACCTGGACGATCGCGGTCAACCCGCCTGCGGCGCGCATCGTGGGTGTCGCGGTGCAGACGCTGGACAAGGATCTGACCAGCGCCAACCCGCCGGCCTGCGGCAACACCTTCCGCACGACGCCCCTGAATTCCGACCCTGTGGCGACCGTGGCGCCCCCTGCCAACGTGCTCAGCGGGCGCGTCGGGGCGGATGCTGTCCTGGTGCTCGATCGCTCCGGCAGCATGAATGGCAAGGCTAACCCGTCAGATGCCGGGTCGCCGATCAAGATGGCCCAGCTGCACAAGGCCGCCGGCATGTTCGTCGACATGTGGAAGTTGCTGCGAGCCAATGAAGCCGCCCAGTTCATCCAGGCGCCGACGGATCGCCTCGGGGTGGTGTATTTCGACAATGAGATCAAGTGGCTGTCCGAGCTGGCCGCAGGGTCGGGTACCGGCTTGGGGCTGAGTGACTTCGGGCCCTTGCCCGCGGGCCCGTTGAAGACTGCCATCGCCAGCGTCAACCCGAATGGGTCCACGTCGATCGGCGGGGGGATCAAGAAAGCGGCAGAGGCCCTGCCCAGCCTCGCCGGAGACCCCAATCGGAAGGTGATCCTGTTGATGAGCGACGGCGTTCACAACACGGCGCCCAACCCCTCGTTCGCAGCGACACAGGTCCAGGTTGATGGCGTGAACCTCGCGAACCAGCCGCCATTGAAGATCTACAGCGTCACGGTCGGCACGGGTGTGGCCGTCGATCCGACCATCAACCAGGGGCTCGCCACGACGACCGGCGGCTTCTACCTGAACACCGAGGTCGACGACAGCCTGCTCAACGACTTCTTCTTGCAGGTGCTGCAGAACTTTCACAAGTTCGCCACCGTTGAAACACTCCGCGTGATCTCGGACAAGACGAGCCAGGCTGCACTGTTCACCACGCAAGTTCCCGTCACCACCACCACTACCAGCCTCGCGTTCGGCGTGGACTGGAATGCCCGGCAGGGCCGCTTGCGGGTTCGGCTGACACCGCCCTCCGGTGCACCCATCGTGTTCACTCCGGCTGCGGGGGACACGCCTGGAACCCTCATGGGATCGGTGCGTCTGCCGCTGCAAACCAACGGCGCCAATGCGGGTGGTTTGTGGACGGTGAGTGTCGAAAATGCGGGCGAAGGCAACCAGCCAATGCCTTTCAACCTGATCGTTCTGGGTGACGATTCCGCGGTGAACACGACGCTCGGCGTGGTTCGCGCCGAACACGCGGTCGGCGGGAAAATCCGGTTGGTCGCGCGAGTGAACGACTTCGGCGCGGCGCTGCGCGACCTCGGTACCCAGCCGGGCGCGCGTGTCCAGGCATTCGTCGTGCGGCCGGGGAGCAGCGTTGGCGATGTGTTGTCGGACGCGACGGTCCAGCCGTCTGGGCCCACACCCGGCGACACGTCGAGCGCGGCCCAGCGCAAGCTGGACGCGTTGCTGCTGGCAAACCCCGGTGCATTGGCAAAGATCTCGGGTGCGGTGACCCTGGTCGACGACGGCGCGGCCGCGAGTGGAGATACCGCTGCCAATGACGGCGAGTACTCCGCGCTCGTGCCGGCCGACACCGAGGGACACTACCAGATCGTGTTTTTCGTCGAGGGTGTTTCCAAGAGCGGCGGCCGCTTCGTCCGCCAGCAGATCCGCACGGTGCATGTGCGCTCGCTGCCGGACGGCGGCAGTACACAGTACGCCATCAGCACGATCGGCTCGGGGGACGGCCAGCAACTGGCGATCACGATGACGCCGCGCAACGTGCGAGGCGGCAAGATGGGGCCGGGCTACGCGAACTACTTCTGGTTCGCCTCGCCCGGCCGCCCGCCGGTCAAGCCGGTCGACAACCTCAACGGTACCTACACCGCGCGCATCCCGTTCAGCGGCACGACAGCGCCCAGCGTGGCCGTGCACTTCCTCGACCAGCCGGTGATCCGCCTTGACAGCTATGTGCCCAGGCCGGGCGATCTGAATGCGGGCAACACCGTCACGCCGTCAGTGGGCGGCGGCAGCGGCGCCGGCGGCAAGTACGCGATCTGGGGCGCCCTCGGTACGGCCTCCCCGCGCGGCAGCTTCTCCGCTATCAACAAAAGGGGGACGGCCGGCGCCATCGGCTTCGAATACCTGCTGAACCCTGACCTGTCGATAGAGGCGGTGCTGGTCGCCCACTCGGTTGACGGCAAGGGCGCCAACCCTGATGTCGACATGACCCAGTTCGGCGTCAACGCCAAGTTCTATCTCACAGCGTCACCCACCAGGCTGTTCGGCTTCGTCGGCGCAGGGCTGTACGCCTTCGATCCAGGGTCGACGCGCTTCGGTGCCAGCATAGGCGCCGGCCTGCAATGGCAGTTCGCGCCGCAATGGTCGCTGGAAGGGCGCTACAGCTTGCATTCAGTGTCAGGCAACTCGCCGCGGAACTCGTTCTCGTCGCTGCTGCTGGGCCTTCGCTACGCCTTCTGAAGCGGGGCCACGGTGGACTTGAGCCTGTTCCCACGCGAAGGCGCGTCGCTGCGGCGGGTGCGCCTGCACGGTGGCGGCGACGCGCTGCGCGCACGCCAGCAGGTCGAGCGCATGCTGAACGAGGTCGACTGGTCGCCAGCCGGCCTCGGGCCGCGGGCGCTGCTGCTGGTGCGGCGCATCGCCGTCGATGCGCGGCGCGGTTTTGCGCCACGCGCCGAAGGCGGTGTCTTTGCGAGGCAGGTGTCGGGCGCCCTGCGCGAACGCGCGGCCGCCGCGCGGCGGCCTTGGCTGCAGCGTGACGCGGCAAGCGCCGAGGCGGTCTGCTTCGCCGACGAGGCCGAGCTGCTGGCCTGCCTGTGGCGCGACTGGGTGGGTGGCGATCTGCCGTCGCATTGGTGGTGGGGCACGGTGCTGAGGCACAGGCCGCCGGTGCAGTGGCTGCGCGAGCAGCTGTTCGCGCGCGGCGACCGGCTGGTGCCAGTGATGGCGCTGCTGGCCACACGCGGGGAACTGCTCGCCTGCGTCCAGCGATTGGCCACGGCCGACGCCGCGGTCGCGCTGCGGGCCGTGCAGCTGTCGCATGCCCTGCCTGCCCTCGATGGCGTGGCATCGGCGCCGGCGTCCAAGGGGCAGGAGGCAGCGAAGCCACTGCCGCTGCGCATGCAGCCGACCGCCGCGCATGACCGTCCGGGGCGCTCGCTGAAGTCGCTCATGCTGAGTCAATTGGTCGAGGTCGTTCCCGAATTGCGCTGCTCTTTCGCTGCGACGCCTCCGGCGCGGCGCCTGCTCGCGGTCGCGCTGGCCCTGCAACGGCTGCCGCGCTGGGCGCGCTCCCAGGCCCTGGTGCAGGCCCTGGCCGAACTCGATGCCTTCCCCGTGGCCGAGCTCGACGCAGCGGGTATGGACAGGCCTCGCGCTGACGAAGCCATTGAGCCGAGGGGGGAGGCGGTGCGGCCCCCCTCCGCGCCGCAGGGCCGCCTGTCACTGCGGCCCGCCGCGGCCGCTGCATGGAGCCCGGCTGCGCCTGCCTTGCCGCAGCGATCGGCGTCCTCGCTCAGCCCGGCCGCAGTGCCCGAAGCCGTTCGTGAATCGGCCTCGCGGATCGAGGCCATGTCGCCGGACGCCGACGCGCTGGCGGTTGCGCCGGTCCCGCAGCTTGGCAGGCCTGAAGCCCGAGCCATGGCGCCTGTGCCTGCGCGCCCGCCGGTGAGCGCCAGCCGCGCCGAGGCTGGTGCGGCAGCGCGGCTCCACACCGGTTACGGCGGCCTGTTCTATCTGCTCAATATCGCGCTCGCCTGGCGCATCTATGGCGACTTCACGATGCCGCGCACCCCGGGCATCTCCCTGCCGCCCTGGGATCTGCTGGCCTGGACCGGCCAGGCCTGGTTTGGCCAAGGCTTCGAGCAGGACCCGCTATGGCCTTTGCTGGCCGAGCTGTCGGGGCGCGAGCCGCCGGCTCAACCCGGCGACGATTTCGACGATGCCCCCGAGTGGGCGCCGCGCGACGATGCGCCGGTGGCCTGCGCCGAAGCCCTGGCCGAGACCCACCCCGGCCGGCGCTGGCTGCAGCACTGGCGCATGGCCGTCGAGGCGAGGCTGCGCAGCGCCCTCGGCCGCGACGATGCGATCGAAACCCTGTGCCGCCACCGCGCCGGCGTCGCGGTCAGCGAAGCCGCGGTGGACGTGACGCTGTCACTCGCCGAACTACCGCTGGCGCTGCGCTTCGCCGGCCTGGACCGCGACCCGGGCTGGATTCCCGTAGCGGGCCGCAGCCTGGCCTTCCATTTCGAGTGAGGCGGCGATGAGCACCGACTTCGACACCCTCGCGCACACGCCGGCCCAGCACTTCCGCCTGGTGCTGTTCGGCGTCATCTCCCGCATCGCCTGCCATTGCACGGCCGGCGGTATGCCGGCCGCGCTGGCGGCCCATCCCTTTCTCGCCGACTACGACGCCGAGATCGCGCCGCATGTCGAGGGCGCCGAGTCGCCGTGGCTGGCTTGGCGCGAGTGCGTTGCCGCCTGGGAGGCGCGCAGCGGCGAGCATCTCCCTCTGCGCGCGCTGCTGGGCGCCGGCCTGACCGAGCTTCAGCTCGAACTGCTGCTTGCCGCCGGCCTGATCGAGGAGGATCCGCGCTTCGGCCAGGTCTTCGAGCCCGCGGCGACGGGGCGTGACCGACGGCCGAGCTTTGGCGGCCTGCTGGCGTGGTGGCGCAGCGCCGACGATGGCGTCGACCGCGCCGAAACCGTGCGCCACGGCCTGCTAGCCTTGCTGCAGCATGGCCTGCTGCAGGTGCTCAACCCGGAGGCGCCGCGGCCCGAATGGCTGCTGGCGGTGCCGCACTCGCTGTGGGACGGCCTGCGCGGCGATGCACCGTCGCTGCGCTGGCTCAAGCACCACAAGCACGATTCGCTGTGCCGGCTCGAGGCCTTCGTCTCGGGCGCCGAGGTGCAGGCGCGGGCCGCGGCGCTGCCGGCCCTGCTCGCAGCCCAGGCCGACGCGGTACTGCTGGTGCGCGGCCCCCTGCACAACGGCCGCAAGACGCTGATCGGCGCGGTCGCCCAGGCCCTCGGCCGTTCGCTGCTGGTGGCCGAGCCGGCTGTCTTCGACGACGATGCGAACTGGCGGCTGTTCGGCCTGCTGGCCGTGCTGCTGAACGCAATGCCGGTCGTCAACTGCGACCTGACGCCGGGCGAGACCAAAATGCTCGCGTCGCTGCCCTTCGCCCATGCGCCGCTGTGCATCGCCACCGGCCTGCAGGGCGCCTGGTCCAGCGGCGATGCACGCGCGATGCTGACCCTCGAGCTGCCGCTGCCCGACCCAGCGCAGCGGCTGCTGCACTGGCGGGCCGTGCTGCCCGAGCAGGGCGAAGCCGCGCTGCGGCCGCTCGCCGAGGCGGCGCGCCTGACCAGCGGCCATGTGCGCCGCGTGGCGCGCACGGCGGCCGGGCTCGCGGCCCTGGCGCAACGCGACCACATCGAGGCCGAGGACGTGCAGCAGGCCTGCCGGGCCATGCAGTCGGCGCGGCTGGAGACGCTGGCGACACGCCTGCCCGGGCGTGGCGGCCTGCACGAGCTGGCCGTCGATGCGCCGACCCGCGACGAACTCGAGGCCCTGGCCTCGCGCTGCCGCTTCCGCGAGCGCCTGGCCACGGGCGGCGGCGCCGCACAGGCCAATGCCGGCGTGCGCGCGCTGCTGGCCGGCGGCAGCGGCACCGGCAAGACGCTGGCCGCACGCCTGCTGGCGGCCACGCTGGGCAAGGACCTCTATCGCGTCGACCTGTCGGCCACCGTCAACAAATACCTCGGCGAGACCGAGAAGAACCTGCACCACGCCTTCAGCGCCGCCGAGGAGCTGGACGCCGTGCTGCTGCTGGACGAAGGCGATGCGCTGATGGCCAACCGCACCGACATCGGCAGCAGCAACGACCGCTACGCCAACCTCGAGACCAACTTCCTGCTGCAGCGCATCGAGTCCTTCGACGGCATCCTGCTGGTGACGACCAATGCGGCCGAGCGCATTGACAAGGCCTTCTCGCGCCGCATGGACGTGGTGATCCACTTTCGGCCGCCCGACGAGTGGCGGCGCTACGACATCCTGAAGCTGCAGCTCGGCGAAGACGGCCGGGATGGCAAGGCCATCGACGACGACTGGCTGCAGCAGATGGCCTGCCGCTGCACGCTGACCGGCGGCCAGCTGCGCAATGTGGTGTCGCATGCACGCCTGCTGGCGCTGCAGCAGGACGGCGTGCTGCGCACCGAGCACCTGCACGCGTCGCTGCAGCGCGAGTACCGCAAGACCGGCGGCACCTGCCCGCTGCGGCCGGCCGATCCATTGCGTGTCGCGGCGGGCGTCGCCGGCTGAACCATGGCCGTCTCGCCCGCCGCCGCGTTGCGCGCGTCCGTCGAGGCCAAATCACGCCAGACGGCGGTCAAGGCGAGCACGGCGCGCAACCGCTCGATCACGGTCGTCAAGCAGCAGCAGTCGTTCACGCGCGCCAGCAGCACCCTGCTGCCGCCGCGCGTGCAGGCGGCGGCCCTGCGGGTGTCTTCGCCCAGCGACCCGGCCGAGCGCGAGGCGGTCCAGGTGGCCAGCGCCGTGGTGCGCATGCAGCCGCCCGCCGCCGCCGCGCCGCCGCCAGCCGCGGAGAAGAAGGCTGCGGAGCCGGCGCGCGGCCGCACGCGCGCGCACTCGACCCTGCTCGCGCCGGCCAGCGTGCAGCGTGAGGGCAGGGGAGTGGCTCCGAAGGCGGGGCAGGAGGTCGCCACCGAGATTCGCTCCAGCCTGGGCGGCGGCCAGGCGCTGCCCCAGCAGGTGCGCGACTTCATGGAGCCGCGCTTCAAGGCCGACTTCGGCGCGGTGCGCATCCACACCGACGGCCGCGCAGCGGGTCTGGCGGCGCGGCTGGGCGCGCGCGCCTTTGCCTTCGGGCGCGACATCTTCTTCTCGCGCGGCGCCTACGACCCCGACAGCGCCGGCGGGCGCGAGCTGATCGCCCATGAGCTGACGCACACCATCCAGCAGCGCTCGGTGGCGCAGCAGGGCAAGGTGCACCGCGACGCCGCCGTGGAGGCCGTGCCGGCGGTGACGCACACCGAGGCGCCGCAGGTGCAGCGCCTGGGCTGGGACACGGCGCTGGACTACTTCGCCGACAAGGCCAATGTGCTGCCCGGCTTTCGCATGCTGACCATCGTGCTCGGCAACAACCCGATCAACGGCGCCGGCGTGGACCGCTCGCCAGGCAATGTCTTTCGCGCCATCGTCGAGTTCATCCCCGGCGCCTCGCTGGTGACCGACGCGATCAGCAACGCCGGCATCTTCGACAAGGTGGCCAACTGGGCCTATGGCCAGATGAAGGGCGTGATGTCGGCCTTCGGGTCGCTGGGCCAGGCCATCCTCGACTTCGTCAAGTCCCTCGGCGCCGACGACCTGCTGAGCCCGGGCAAGGCGGTCAGCCGCGGCCTGCACCTGGTCCAGGACCCGATCGCCCAGATCAAGAGCCTGGCGGCCGGCTTCATCGACGCCATCCTCGAGTTCATCCGCGAGGCCATCCTGCGGCCGCTGGGCAAGCTGGCCGAGGGCACCGACAGCTACGACCTGCTCAAAGGCGTGCTCGGCGAGGACCCGGTGACGGGAGATGCCGTCGACAACCAGGCCGACGCCATCGTCGGCGGCTTCATGAAGCTGATCGGCCAGGACGAGGTCTACAACAACATCAAGAAGTCCAACGCCCTGGACCGCTGCTGGGCATGGATGCAGGGCGCCTGGGCCGACCTGAAGAGCTTCGTCGCGGAGATTCCGGGCCTGTTCATGGAGGGCCTGAAGTCGCTGACCATCGCCGACGTCATCCTGGTGCCGCTGGCCTTTGCCAAGCTGGCCAAGGTGTTCGGCAGCTTCATCGGGCGCTTCGTCAGCTGGGCCGGCGAGGCGATGTGGGAGCTGCTGAAGATCGTCTTCGAGGCGGTGTCGCCCGAGGCCGCCGGCTATGTGAAGAAGACCGGCGCCGCCTTGAAGGCCATCCTGATGGACCCGGCCCCCTTTGTCGGCAACCTGATCGCCGCGGCCAAGGGCGGCTTCAGCGCCTTCGCGGGCAACTTCCTCGATCATCTGAAGAAGGGGCTCATCGATTGGCTGACCGGTGCCCTGGACGGCGTCTACATCCCCAAGGCGCTGGAGCTCGGCGAGATCATCAAGTTCGCCTTCTCGGTGCTCGGCCTGACCTATGCGCGCTTCAAGCCCAAGCTGGTCAAGGCCTTCGGCGCGACGACGGTGGCGGCGCTGGAGAAGGGCGCGACCGTCGTGGCGACGTTGATGGACAAGGGGCCGTCGGCGGCCTGGGAGCAGATCAAGGGCGAGCTGGCCGCGCTGAAGGACCAGGTGGTCGAGGGCATCAAGGGCCTGATCATCGAAGCGGTGCTGACCAAGGGCATCCCCAAGCTGATCGCGATGTTCATCCCGGGCGCCGGCTTCATCGGGCTGATCATGACGATCTACGACACCGTCGTGACCATCAAGAACGAGATCAAGCGCATCTGGGCCATCGTCACGGCCTTCATCGATTCCATCGTCGCCATCGCCAACGGCAATATCGGCGCGGCGGTCTCCAAGGTCGAATCCATCCTCGCCAAGGGCCTGTCCATCGCGATCAACTTCTTCGCGCAGTACGCCGGCCTCGGCAAGGTCGCCGCCAAGATCAACGGCGTGCTGCAGAAGGTGCGCGCGCCCATCGACAAGGCCATGGACTCGCTGATCGGCTGGGTCAAGAAGATGGTCAAGAGCTTCATCGACAAGCTGGCGGGCAAGGACGCGCCACCCGAGGAGAAGCAGAAGCGGGTCGACAAGGCCGCCGCAGCCGCACTGGCCGCAGTTTCCAGGTACTCGGGCAAGGCCGTCGGCGAGGCGATCCTCGTGCCGATCCTGTTCGGCATCAAGGTGATCCACCGCGTCACGACGCTGGTGCCGATCAAGACGGGCGACTACTGGTCGATCAAGGCCGAGATCAACCCGGTCAAGATCGTCAAGACGCAGGTCAAGGCGGGCAAGAGCACGGCTGAGATGGAGGTCGGCTATCAACCGGAATGGCCACTCGACGAGTTCATGTCCAAGGCAAATGCGATGAAGGCTGCGGCCCAGGGCAAGACGGCCCAGCAGGCCGCGACGCTCGGCTTCGCCAAGGGCAGCAAGACGAAGCAGAAGTCGACCAAGGGCCTGCGCCAGGGCGGACAGGAGGCCTTCCGCGCCGAGATTCATGCCTACATCGACCTGATCACGGTGACCAAGGACCGGAACGCCTGCCGCGGGCTGATGACCCAGCTGCAGGCCGACCATCAGCAGGAACTGCAGATGGGGGGCACGGACACCGAGGAGAACATGGCCATGATCGAAAGCAGCATGAACTCGGCGATGGGCGGGCAGTGGCGCGGCCAACTGAAGGACCTGCCGCCCGAGACCAAGATCACCAAGATCAACGTCGAGACCAAGACTGGCACTGCGAAGGGGCAGAAGCACCGCAAGAGCGGCGCGGCCGCCGAACTGCAGGCGCTGTTGCTGGTTCATGCCAAGGCTTTGAAGACTGCAGCCTCGGTCATCAAGGACTGGTTCAAGCTGTGAGGAGATTTGAATGAAAAAGGACGACTATGAGCGCTGGGTCGGCGCGGCGCGAGCTCAGGCTCGCGAGCGCATGGCCGGCGCGGGGCAGCGGTTCGGGCTCGGCCGGTTTGCACGATTCGAGATCGACCTGCCAGGCACGACGATCCGCTTCTTCGATGCGGCCGATGTAGAGCAGATACATGCGCGCCTGCAGGTGGCCGGTAGCTGGGCGCCGGCGGCCCGGACGTGGCTCTGGGGATGGGAGAATGATTCGGTCCCGCAAACCGCGTCGGCGCTGATGAGCGCAGTTCGAGAACGGGGTGAGTGCGATGGCGTCGAGCCTTTGCAGGGCGCGTTCGGCGAATGCGACGAAGGCGAGGCCTGGACGATGGCGTCACTGGCGGCGGACATCCTCGATGCCGAGAGCGTCTACCGCGCTGGCGGCGATACCAATCGCCTGTTTCTACTGCTGTTCGACATCCGCAAGGTTGGCTGAGTCGCGCCATGTCGTTGTTGGTCACCCCCGCCAAAGCGCCGGACAAGCCCAAGGGCATGGTCGCGCGCGCGGTGGCCGTGCTGAGCGGCAGCCGCCGCACGCGGCGCGGCGGCGCCAGCGAGGTCAACGGCCAGGTCAGCACGGCGCTGCCGCTGCGCATTCCGCCGATTGCCGGCAAGCGCTTCGTGCGCACGGCCGAGGGCCGGGTGGTGGAGGTGCCCGAGGACGTCAGCGACGAAGAGCTGGTGCGCATGAAGTCCGAGACCGAGGCCGCCCAGGCCAAGCTCGGCAAGGGACCCGGGCCGCAGCCGGTGCCGCCGCTCAAGGAGGCGCCCAAGAAGGAAGCCAAGCAGGCCAAGGGCAAGGCCGAGGCCAAGGCGGGGCGCGCGGGTAAGGGTGGCGCCGGCAAGCCGGGCGCGGCACCGGCGACGCTGGCGGTGGGGCGCACGGGCAAGATCGCGATGTTCCTGCTCGGCAAGGCCAAGCCCGTGCTGGCGCGCGGCAGCGCCATGCTGCGCAAGCTGCGCCGCAACGAACAGACCCACGACGAGGCGGCCGAGAAGCGCGCCCAGGCCGACGCCGCGGTGGTGATCCCGGTGTCGGACGAGCAGTCCAAGAGCAATACCGGCCAGGTCACCATGGTCGACAACAAGCCCAGGCCGGTCGTCGACGAGAACAAGGGCAAGCAGCAGCTGCAGCAGTCGCTGGCCGCCAATGTGCCCAAGAAGATCGAGGAGGTCGACAACTTCAAGCGCGACATGAAGGCCCAGCACATGGGCGCCGACGTCATGCAGGTGGTGCAGGGCGACAAGAACGCCGTCGTGTCGACCTTTGCGGACATGGAGAAGACGCCGCCGCCGACGCCCAGTGGCCACACGCCGCAGGAGCTGCCGCCGGCCGAGGCGGCCCCGCCCACGGGCAGCATGGACCTTGGCGCCGGCGCGATCGCGCCGCTGCAGAAGGAGCACACCGACCTCAGCAGCTTCACGCAGGAGGGCGACAAGAAGCTGCAGGAGGAGGGCGTCACTCAGCAGCAGCTCGACATGGTCGACTCCGGCGACCTGGCCACGGCCAACAAGGAGAAGAAGGGCATGGAGAAGGCGGCCAAGGAGCAGCCGGTTGCCATGCAGAAGTTCGTCCAGACGACGGCCGCGCGCATCGACACCGACCTCAAGCGCGAGGAGAAGAAGGGCCGCGATGCGCTGCACGCCAAGCGCCGCGGCGCCCTCGGCGTGACCGCCACCCATCAGAAGAGCGCCAAGAGCGCACTGCAGAAGAAGCGCGAGGAGGTCGCCGCCCACATCAACGGCCTCTTCCAGACCACGCAGGACAAGGTCAAGAAGCGCCTGGCCGATCTCGAGACGCAGTCGATGAAGCGCTTCGACGACGGCAATGCCCAGGCGACCAAGGCCTTCGAGGACACCGTCAAGCGCGACCTCGACGCCTACAAGGACGACCGCTATTCCGGCTTCTTCGGCTGGGCGCGCAGGGCCAAGGACTGGCTGCTCGGCATGGAAGACCTGCCGGGCGTGAAGGCCATCTTCGACCGCAACCGGGCGAACTTCGTCACCGCGGTCGACAAGCTGGTGGAGGTTATCGGCGCCGACAACAAGCGCGTGGTGCAGGAGTGCAAGGACCAGCTCGCCAAGGCACGCCAGGAGATCAAGGACTACGTCGACAAGCTGGGCCCGGCGCTGAAGGACATCGGCGACAAGACGGCCAAGGACATGGCCGGCAAGCTCGACGAGATGGACAAGTTCGTCGCCAAGAAGGAAGAGGACCTGCAGCAGGCGCTGAAGGACAAGCAGCAGGCGGCGATCAAGGCCATCGACGAGAAGATCGAGAAGATGAAGGACGAGATGGGCGGCGCGCTCGCCAAGCTCGGCAAGCTGCTGCTGTGGGCGGCCAAGAAGTTCTTCACCTGGGCGCTGACCAAGTTCGGTTATTCCCTGGAGGAGATCGAGGGCATCATCGCCAAGGGCGTGGCGGTGCTGAAGGCCATCTTCACCAAGCCCATCGTCTTCGTGAAGAACCTGGTGAATGCGGCCGTCACCGGCTTCAGGAACTTCGGCAAGAACTTCCTGAAGCACCTGAAGGACGCCATCTTCGAGTGGATGACCGGCTCGCTGGAGGGCGTCCAGCTGCCCCAGACCTGGGACTTCAAGGGCATCGTCGGCCTGGCGCTGCAGATGATCGGCATCAGCTACGGCAATCTGCGTCGCCACATGGTGACGGTGCTGACCGAGCCGGTCGTCGTCGGCCTGGAGAAGACCTTCACGCTGGTGAAGACGCTGGTCACCGAAGGGCCGATGGCGGCCTGGGAGCAGCTGAAGGAGATGGCCGCCGAGATGCGCGACGCCTTCGTCGACGCGGTGAAGGACTTCGTCAAGCAGAAGATCGTCGAGGAGGCGATCAAGTTCGTCGCGGCCATCTTCATCCCCGGCGCCGGCATCATCAAGGCCATCATCGCCATCTACGACACCGTGGTCTTCTTCATCCAGAAGGCCAAGCAGATCATGAAGATGATCGCCAACTTCCTCGGTGCCATTGGCGATATCGCGGCCGGCAACGTCAGCGGCGCGGCCCAGGCCATGGAGGACGGCCTGGCGCGCGGGCTGGCGCTGGTGGTGGCCTTCCTTGCCAAGCTGCTGAAGCTGGACGGCGTCACGGCCAAGGTACGCGGGGTGATCCAGAAGATCCGCGGCAAGGTCGACGATACGCTGGCCAAGGTGGCCAGGTGGATTGGCTCCAAGATCCAGGCCGTGGTCAGCAAGGGCCTGGGCGGCGACCCCAAGGCCTCGCCGCAGCAGCGGCTGGACAAGGGTGTCGAGGAAGGCACGGCCGCGGTCAACCGCTATGCCGGCAAGAAGGTCGGCGTCCTGGTGCTGCGGCCGCTGCTGGCGGTGATCCGCGCCAAGCATGCCCTGACGCGCCTGGATGTCGAGCTCGAAGGCGACCGCTGGACCGTGGTTGGCGAGGTCAACCCGAAGAAGCGCACACCCACGCGGGCCGAAGGCGACGGCGCAGCCGGCTTCAAGTCCAAGATCACCTACCACCCGCCCAACACCAACCGCGGCGGCACGCGCATGGTGGCCAACCCCATCGGGCCGGACTACGCGGACTATGGCAGCGCGCCTTCCGACGCCGGCGCCATGCCCATCTGGACCAAGGTCAACATCCGCCGGCCGGGCAGCACCAAGCGCCTTTATGTGCTGGGCCATCTGCTCAACCACAAGCTGGGCGGGCCGGGCGACATGGTGGCCAACCTGACGCCCATCAGCTTCAGCATGAACAAGCGCCACTCGGACAAGGTGGAGTCCATCCTGAAGAAAAACATCGGCACCAAGAACAACCCGCGCTGGTTCCATTACGAGGTGAAGGTCAGCTATGCGTCCGGACGGCCCACGCTGACGCCGGCCGAGGTGAACAAGTACAAGGTCGCGCCCGAGGAAAGGATGCTGGCCTCCAAGTTCGCCTGCAGCTGGTACGAGATGGCCCCCAGCCCGACCGATCCGACCAAGCTCGTCAAGAAGCCCAGCGGCGTCGAGGGCGAGAAGGACATCGAACACGACATCCCGCCTTACCCCAGCACGAGCTGAGCCACCCCTGTTCCTCGGAAGGAGAACCTCATGAAGAAAGCACTCGGATCCTTCGCCGCCCTCGTGGTGGCCCTCGGCCTGCTGGCCGGCCTGGGCTTCGGCGMCTGGCTGAGCCTGGACTACCTGGCCTCGCTCTACGCCGGCTGGGACTTTGCGACGCGCAGCCTCGCGATCGGCATTGCGGCCGGGCTGGTCGGCGCCGGCTGGATCGCGCATGCCATCCGCCAGGCCGGCCGCGACCGGCTGGCGGTGCCGCATCGCGAGGCGAGGGCGGTGACCTACCGGCTGTTCGCCGAGTGCTGGTCATTGCACTTGCAGCAGCTCGGGGCGCCGTCGCAGGCGCTGCGTGAGGCGCAGGTTTCGCTGGAGGCCATGCTGGCGCTGAGCGGCAGCCGCGCGCTGATCGAAGCCCATGCGACGCTGCGCGAGCTGAGCGCCCAGCCCGGCGCACGCGCCGAGGCACTGTGGCCCGTGCTGGCCGATGCCTTCAAGGCCGCTCGCGCCGAGCTTGGCGCCGAGGCCGTCGAGGGCGAGTGGCTTGACGCGCTGCTGTCGCCGGCGGCCCCCGAGCCGGCTGCCCCGACGGCGGCGCCCGAACTGTCGGTCGCGTGAACGTGATGCTGGCATCGTTCCGCGACCGGCATGCCGGCGGGACGATCGTCGTCTGCGGTTGCGGGCCGTCGCTGAACACGCTGCCCGAGCCGCGGCGCTGGGTCACGATTGGTGTCAACGACGTCGGCCGGCTGTTCGACCCGAGCTATCTGGTGGTGGTGAATCCGCCCAGCCAGTTCAAGGGTGACCGCTTCCGCTTCGTCGCGGCGTCGCGCGCCCAGGCCCTGTTCACCCAGCTCGAGCTCGGCTCGGTGGCGCCACCCGTGGTGCGCTTTCGCCTGGGCCAGTACGCCGGCACCGACGTCGGCCGCGGCGAGACCCTGCACTACACGCAGAACTCGCCCTATGTCGCGGTGATGCTGGCGGCGCTGATGGGCGCGCGCCGCATCGGCCTGATCGGCGTCGACCTGAGCGATGGCCATTTCTTCGGCGGGCGTGAGCGCCACGTGCTGGCGCCGCGCCTGCAGGAGATCGACGCGCAGTACGGCCGGCTGGCCGCAGCACTCGCCCAGCGCGGTATCGAACTCGTCAACCTGAGCGCCGGCAGCCGCCTGCGCTCGCTGCCGCGCTGCAGTCACGGCTGGCTCGACGGCTCCGCCCCGGCTCCGGTCGAACTGCGGCACGACGTCGGCATTGCAAGGAGTGAAGTCATGAACATCTCCATCGAGAAACGCAGCAAGGGCCTGGTGTCGGACCTGCTGGACACGCTGGCGGCCACCGCAGCCGGCCTTGGCCACACGGTGACGCGCGACACGCGCCGCACCGCGGCGGACCCGCGCGTGCTCTCCATCGTCTGGAACGGCCGCGGCCACCTCGGCCGGGGGCCGACGCTGTACTGCGAGCACGGCTGGCTGCCGCGCGCGGACTACCAGATCAGCCCGCGCGGCATCAACGCGGACTCGCATGCCGCGCCGTTCGCCTGGGATGGCAGGCCGCTGACCGAGGCGCAATCCGCCGCACTCGACGCCAGGCTTGCCGCGGTCAAGTCGGCGAGCTTCGAGGGCTACTACCAGTACATGCAGGCCGACAAGGACGTGCCGCTCGGCCTGCCGGCCGACTTCCTGCTGGTGCCGCTGCAGATCGAATCGGACACCAACATCGTGCGCCATGCGCCCGCCAGCCTTCGCACGATGCAGGCGCTGGTCGATCATGTGTCGCGCATCAACCCGCCGTGGCCGGTGATCTTCAAGCAGCACCCCGCCGATGCGCGAGTTGGCAACCGCCACCTGCAGCTGCGCACGCGCCGCCCGCAGGACCGGCTGTGGCCGCAGTCGCGCGGCAACATCCACCAGATGCTCAAGGGCGGCGCCTGCCGCGGCATCGTCACGCTGAACAGCAACGTCGCGCACGACGGCCTGCTGTGGGACGTGCCGGCCATCGTGCTCGGCCGCAATGTCTGGCCCTCCAGCGGCGTCTGCACGCCCTTCCTGACCACGTGGCCCAAGGACTGGTCGCAGCTGTCCGCGAGCGTGACCGAGCCCGAGGCCGTTGCCTGCCGGCGTGCCTATGCACACCATCTGATCCGGCATCAATGGAGCCTGGATGAGGCGCGCGACCCGCAGCGCGTCGCCGAGCTGCTGGCCTCGGTTCGCCCGCGCGTCGCGCCGCCAGCGCCTGTTCCGGTGCGCAATGCCGTGGTGAACCTGCGCCGTGCGTCGGTGCCCGTGATCAACGTGGTTGCTGAGAACAAGGGCTGGTTGTTCGAGCACTGGAAGCAGGCGCTGGCCGCGGCGCACATGCCGCAGTTTCGCGTCGCCGCGACGCCCAAGCCGTTGCGGGATGCGCGCGCATGGATCTTCATCCGCGCGCGTGAAGCCGGGCTGGCGCCCGAACCGGCACGTTGCGTGGTGCAGATCCACGATGGCCTCGACGAGGGGCGTTACGCGGCCGGCGGCGAGCGCGCTGCGGTCGCGCGCTGCGGCGCCATCTCGCTGACGCATCCGGCGCAGCAGGCCGTGCTTGAGCGCGCCGGCATCGACCTGTCGCGAAGACTCTGGCAGCTCAACACGCCTGGGTGGAGCGGGAAGGCTGCAGCACGGCGGCCGAACGGGTCGTTGCCATGGGTGGCCTGGGTGGGCCGGCCAGCCGTGCATGGCGGCGTCGACACCTCCGGGCTGGACGGCTTTGTTGCCGGCGCGAAGGTGCTGCAGGGCAGGGCGCACCTCGTGCTCGTCGGCGAGAAGCTGTCTGCCGCCGCCGCAGCGCTGCGCGCGGCCGGCGTCGATTGCCGGGTGCATGGCATGCGTGAGTTCGCGATGGCGAGTGCCAGCGAATGGCTGTCACGCTTTGATGCCGTTGCCATCGGTGGCGGGCCTGATACCGGGCCGTGGCCGCTTTTCGACGCCCTGCATGCCGGTGTGCCGGTGGCCGCGACGCGCAGGGGCTGGTCTGAATCCCTGCTGGCCGACGGCAGCTGCGGGCGCCTGGTCGATGACGCGTCCTTGCTCGGCGACGCGCTGCTGGAGCTGATCGCTGCGCAACCAGCCTGGCGCGCGGCGGCGCTGCGGTTGGCCGAGAGCGTCAAGGATCGCAGCCTTGCAGCTTGGGTGCAGGGCGAACTGCAGTTGGCGGCAAGACTGGCCGGGCTTGCCGTGAGGAGCGCCGCATGAGCACGGTCGCGGCGGCACCGCTGCGGCTCGACGTGGGGTGCGGCGCGAAGCTGCGTGAAGGACATGTCGGCGTCGACGTGCGGGCGTTGCCCAACGTCGGCATCGTCTGCAACGCATGGGAACTGGACCGGCATGTCGAGGCCGGCAGCGTAGAGGCCATCTACAGCCGGCACTTCTTCGAGCACTTGACCTACGCGCAGGGCCGCATTGCGTTGCGTGTGTTCCAGCGAGTCTTGCGGCCGGGCGGTGAGCTGCACCTCATCGTGCCGGACATCCGTTACCACGCCGCGCAGCTGCTGCGCAGCGGGCCACGCAGCGCGGCAAACGCGAAATGGACCGAGCGCCAGCATGCGCTCGGCAGCCTCTGGGGCTGGCAGCACGACGGAGAGACCGAGGTGTGGGACGTGCACAAAGCCGGCTATGACGAAGCCGGGCTGGCACAGGCGATGCGGGAGGCGGGTTTCCAGCGCGTGAAGCGGCTGCCGGACAAGCCGTGGCACTTGTCGGTGAGGGCCACGGGCTGAGGAGCTGTCCGACAACATCTACCCTTCCCAGTCGACAAAACTTTCGTTTTGGAATCAATAACTTCTGAAGGAGGAGAGGGTGTTTCTTGACGCCGCGTGGTGACAACAAATACTGCCTGGAACTGGCAGCGACAACAAATACCGACTCGGCCGGGGCAGGGCGTTCAACACCGTTTGATTGATCAGGAGCTTCATAGTCCGCGCAGAGGCGCGGATTCGCAATCTCTCATCGTGGGATGTCTGCCGTAGAGATCCTCAATGGGTATGAGACATATTTGTGGCGATGGGGCGATGAGGAGTGTGCATCCAAGCTCGGCGGGCATGCTCAGCAGCCGATGAAGGGGGCAACTACCTACCGAGAGGCGCAGATGTCGCCATTTCCTTATGTGCGTTGTCGCACGGAGGCTAACGAACAAACCGAACAGACTGGACTCCCAACGGGAGCCGATGTCATGCCCCTGAACGAACAGGATGTCATGGATTGCTCGCGCAGTGCTGCTTCGGCTGACTCCATTCCCGTTCAAATCGACAGGGAGAGACCATGTCAGCAAGATTCTCTTGCGCCCATCTGGCTGACCATGCCGTAGGGTCCTTCATGCAGCGCGCGCGGTGCCATGCGCGTCAGATCTTGATGCGGAAGGCCTTGTGAGAGTCGCGCGAACGGAGGCCGCAGCGGGCAAGGCATCGACCGGCGTGGGTGGCTTCGATGACATCACCGGCGGCGGATTGCCGATCGGTCGCACAACCTTGCTGGTCGGCGGGCCTGGCTCAGGCAAAACGATTTTCGCGCTGCAATTCCTTGCGCACGGCGCGCAGGCCTGCAAGGAGTCTGGAATCTTTGTCGCGTTCGAGGAGCACATCGAGCGCATCGTCGCCAACGCGGGCAGCTTCGGCTGGAATCTGCCCGAGCTTCAGCGCAAGCGGCTGTTCTTCATGAATGCCCAGCCGCTGCCCGATCTGGTGCAGTCCGGCGACTTCGACCTGAGCGGTATGTTGGCGGTTCTTGGGGCCAAGGCCGACGAAATGAAGGCGCGTCGCATCGTCTTCGATGCCCTCGACATCGTGCTGGCATTGCTGCCCGACGCGGCGGCCAAGCGGCGCGAGATCTACCGGCTGCATGAGTGGCTGCTGGCGCGCCAGTTGACTGGCCTGATCACCGCCAAGGCCGGCGGCGATGACAGCAGTCACAGCAACTCGAGCGGCCCGCAACCGTTCGGCCTGATGCAGTTCATGGTCGACTGCGCGGTGATCCTCAATCACGATGTCGTTCAAGGTGTTTCGCAGCGAAATTTGCGGGTGCAGAAGTACCGCGGCTCGCGCTTCGACGAGGACGAATCGCCGTTCGTGATCGGCAATGGCGGCTTCGAGGTCGCCGTCGCGCGGGCGCAGGATCGCGGTGACGTGAAAGTCAGCAGCGAGCGCGTATCCAGCGGCGTCGCGCGTCTGGACACGATGCTGGGCGGCGGCTACTACCGTGGCGCCAGCGTGCTGATCACCGGCTTCTCGGGCACCGCAAAGACGACGCTGAGCGGCGCATTCGCCGAGGCTGCCTGCGGGCGCGGCGAACGCACATTGTTCGTCAGCTTCGATTCGGATGGCTCCGAGGTGGCGCGCAACTTGGCATCGGTGGGCATCCGCCTCGACCGATACAAGAAAAGCGGTCTGCTGCGCATGGTCTCGGCCCGCTCCATCGCTGGCAGCGCGGAGACCTATCTGATGCGCATCAAGACGCTGACGGCCGAACACAAGGCTCGCTGCCTGGTCATCGATCCGGTCTCCACATGGTCGGAATCGGGCAACTACCTGACCGCCCACAGCGTGGCCGAACGGTTGATCGATTGGTCGAAATCTGAAGGCATCACCTTGATCTGCACCCGTTTGCTGGGCGAGATGTCCAGCCTGGCCGAGGGCGGTTCACCGCTGCAGATCTCGGCGGTGGCGGACACCTGGATCCATCTCGACTACCTGGTGCAGGCGGGCGAGCGCAATCGTGGCCTGTCCATCATCAAATCACGCGGCACAGCGCATTCGAACCAGGTGCGCGAGCTGATCCTCAGCGACTCCGGCGTGACCCTGACCGATACCTATACCGCCGGTGGTGAAGTCCTGATGGGCACGCTGCGCTGGGAAAAGGAACGCGCCGAGCGTTCGTCGACCGACGCCGCCGAGGTCGCCCGCAAACTCAAGCGCGTCAGGCTGGATGCCGAAGAGGCCGAGTTGGAGGTGCGAGTGAAGTCGCTGCAGACCGAGCTGGTTGCAAAGCAGGTCGAAAAGGCCTTGCTGGCCAGCGCCACCGAAAGCAGCGAGCGCGAACTGTCACGCGGCCATACCCGCATGCGCGAACTCCGCGGTGCCGATGCCGCAAAACCGGCAGCCAAGGCTGTCACGAAAGCGAGCACTCTATGAACCGCCGCAGCTTGTTCAAGTTCCGGCTCTACGTTGCCGGCGACGCGCTGAATTCGGCGCAGGCACTCGACAATCTGTCAGCCCTATGCCGCGTCCATCTGCCGAAGCGGCATGAGATCGAGGTGGTCGACGTGTTCCGAGAGCCCAAGCTGGCGATGGCGGCAGGCGTATTGATGACACCGACGCTGTTCAAGCTCTCGCCTTCACCGACCCGCCGCATCGTCGGCACGCTCAGCCAGGCCCAGCCTTTGCTGCAGGCCCTGGGGTTGCCGGAAGGCGGCAGCCGTGAAGCCGAATGAGCTACCGCCGGCTGACGATGTCAGCGAGGAGATCGCCAGGCTGATCGAATCTTTCCACGTGATCGAACAAAGGCTGGAGGAACTGACCGGGGGCGAGGTGGACACGGTGACTGACCAACTCGGCCGGACCTCCCTGCTGCGCCGCTCCCAGGAGCACTCACGCCACAACGAGGCGGTGAAGCAGGCCGCGATTCTCGATGCTCTGCCCGCCCATATCGCCGTTCTCGATGCACAGGGATCCATCGTTGCGGTGAATGAGGCGTGGCGCTGCTTCGCCACCGCGAACGCGCTGCAGGGGCCACGTTATGCGGTCGGTGTCAATTACCTGAAGGTGTGCGATGACGCGATAGGCGACGGAGGGAGCGAGGGGCCCATCGTCTCAGCGGGCATACGTGCGGTGCTGATGGAAGGAGCGAAGAGCTTTTCGATCGAGTACCCCTGTGACTCGACGACCGAGCAAAGGTGGTTTTTGCTGACAGTGACGCCGTTGGCCCAGCAGCGCCCGAATGGCGTGGTGGTCATGCACCTCAACATCACGGAGCAAAAGTTCGGCGAAAGCAGGATCAGGCGCCTGAACCGCGTCTATGCGATGTTGAGTGGCATCAATGCGCTGATCGTGCGCGTGCGCGGCCACGATGAATTGTTCCGCGAGGCGTGCCGGCTGGCGGTCGAGCTCGGCGCCTTCAAGATGGCCTGGATCGGGGTCATGGATCCGTTGACCCTGGAATGCAAGGCAGTCGCCTCGCACGGCAGCGAGCCGGGCAATGTCAACCCTATCCCGCCGAGTGCCCGCGTAGACGCACCGAGCAGCGACCGGCCGGCCTGCCGAGCACTTCGATCATCGCAGCCAGTGATCTGCAACGATGTCGATGTCGATAGCGATGTTGCGATGGCGCCATTCCGCGCCGAGCTGCGGGGCGGGGGCTACCGATCATTTGGCTATTTCCCTTTGACGCTGCACGGGCAGCCATGGGCAGTCATGGCGCTGTTTTCGGGCGAGGCCGGCATATTCGATGCGCAGGAAATGCAGCTATTGCAGGAGCTGGCCGGCGATATCTCCTTCGCGCTTGACCATATCGAGAAACTGGAGCGGCTGGAGTACCTCGCCTATTTCGACGTGCTGACCGGATTGGCGAACCGCACGCTGTTCCTTGATCGGGTGACATGGCATCTGCTCGCTGCCATCGCAGGCGGCCACCCCATGGCCGTGTTCCTGCTCGATCTCGAACGCTTCAAGAACATCAACGACAGCCTGGGCCAGGTGACCGGCGACGAACTGTTGCGTCAGGTCGCCGCGTGGCTGGTTCAGCAAATGGGCGATGCTGATCTGGTCGCCCGCATCGGTTCGGACCGCTTCGCTGCGGTGCTGCCGCGTGTCACGCATCTGAGCGGCGTACGGCAGCTGCTCGAGCAGACTTTGATGGCGTTCTTGAACCATTCCTTCCCGCTCAATGACGCGGTGTTCCGCATCTCCGTCAAGGTGGGTGTCGCGGTGTTTCCGGATGACGGTTCCAGCGCCGAAAGCTTGTTCAAGAACGCCGAGGCGGCCTTGAAAAAGGCCAAGGCCAGCGGTGACCGCTACCTGTTCTATACGCCGCAGATGACCGCCTCGGTAGCCAGCAAGCTGGCTCTGGAGAACCAGCTGCGACAGGCGCTGGAGAACGGGGAATTCGTACTTCACTACCAACCCAAGGTCGATCTGCGCAGCGGCTTGCTGACTGGCGCCGAGGCCTTGATACGCTGGAATGACCCACGCACGGGTCTGGTATCGCCGGCCGAGTTCATTCCGATCCTCGAAGAGACCGGCTTGATCTACGAGGTTGGGCGCTGGGCCCTGCGCAGTGCAGTCAGCGACTATCTGCGCTGGCGCCGCGACGGCTTTTCAGCCGTGCGTATCGCTGTCAATGTGTCGCCGCTGCAGCTGCGCAATCGCGACTTCATCGCCGAGGTTGAGCAAGCCATCAGCATCGACCCGCAGGCAGCGGCCGGCCTGGAGTTGGAGATCACAGAAAGCCTGATCATGGAGGACGTGCTGCATAGCATCAGCAGCCTGCGCGCGATCCGCGCGATGGGCGTTCGCGTCGCCATCGACGACTTTGGTACCGGATTTTCGTCGCTGAGCTATCTGTCCAAATTGCCGGTCGACACACTCAAGATCGACCGTTCCTTCGTCGTCGACATGACCACCAGCTCGGAAGGCCTGGCACTGGTCTCGACCATCATCACGCTCGCGCACTCTCTGAAGCTCAACGTGGTGGCCGAAGGCGTGGAGACCGAGGCGCAGCGGCGCTTGTTGCAGGAGCTGGTCTGCAATGAGATGCAGGGTTATCTGTTCAGCCGGCCACTGCCCTGCGATGCCTTCGAGGCGCTCTATCTTGATCCGCCAGCGGGCGGCGCAGATCGGCTCGATGCATGAATCCGGCACTTCAGACTCGTCATGATGGTTGCATTTCGGGTGAGCGACATGATCTAAGCCCGCTGCGTCGCCGCTGCGTCGCCGCTGTGTCCACAGCGCCACGGCCCGACGCTTCGCTCGCTGATATGAAGGACAGCCTTTTCTGCGCCACGCATCAGGAGCAGGTCCGTGAGGCCGCGTCGGCGCTTCGCCGCCGGCAGCGACGAAGCGAAGGCCGTCAGGGGTGCACGGGTTGATGCCGTGGATGATGCTTGGCAATCGCAGCACCGACTGCGCGTTTGAGCTTGTGCACCGCCCCGGCGATGGCCTGGTGCGCGTTGGCGGCGCTGTCGTTCACGACGATGGCCTCTTCGCCGCTGAGCCGTGCATCGAGCATGCAATGAATGTCGTCGGTTCCAGACTTGGCCCGGCTGTTCGCGTCGGACAGATGAACTTCGACGCGCGTGACGCGTTCGCCAAAGCGCCCGAGTGCGGCATTGACGACCGCGTCGAGATGGTCGGTCATCGCCGCGCTGCCGTCGGTGTTGGGGTCCGCGTGGAGCAAGATCTGCATGGAGTCCTTCAAAGTCTTGCGAAGCGTTTGTGCGGCCGGAGCTGTCAGCCCTAGTTTGTGCGGTGCGATCGGCCGGGTCCGTGCGCTGTCGCACGGTCGCGTACCGTGCCCGTCATGCCTGCAGCGGCAGGGCGGGCGCGATCACAAGCACTACACCGGCAGCTTCGCGGGGACGAGCATTGGGCGTATCGACTTGGCGCCCTCCCGCACGCCAAGGTACGCCTTGACCGACGCGATCACCAGCGGCACGGCCCCGAACACGATGAACACCACGTCGCCTGGCATGCGCATCCATTCGAGCAGCTGCGAACGTTCGCTGGCGATGTAGTCCAGGCTGCGGGCATGCCAGTAGCCGTTGTGCAGGACGTCCCACAGCTGCAGCAGCCCCGCCGGGAACAGGCTCAGGCCCACCATCAGAGCCAAGCCGCCGTTGGTGCCCCAGAACGCGACCCGGACATACCTTTCGATCGCAGGCCAACGTGAGTCATCGCTGGTCTGGCGCAGCACGAAGACCATCAGCGCGATCCCCAGCATGCCGAAGACACCCATCATGGCCGAGTGCCCGTGGGCGGGCGTCAGCAGCGTGCCGACTTCGTAGTAGCTGACGATCGGCAGGTTGATCAGGAAGCCGAGCATCCCCGCGCCGACGAAGTTCCAGAAGCCGACCGCCATCAGGAAATAGAAGGCCCACTTGTGCGGGATCTCGATGGCTTTGCCCGTGGCGTCGCGCACGCCGCGCGTGGTGCGCACGAAGTCCCATGCGTCGAGCGTCAGCAAGGTCAACGGAACCACCTCGAGGGCGGAGAACAAGGCCGACAAGGCCATGTTGAAGTTGCTCTGGCCGGTGAAGTACCAGTGATGGCCGGTGCCCATCAGGCCACCGAGAAAATAAAGGATCGCGTCGAGATAGATCACGCGCAAGGCCACATTGCGGCGAGCCAGGCCGAGCTGGAAGAACGTGAGCGCCACCACGGTCGTGGCGAAGAACTCGAAGAAGCCTTCGACCCACAGATGGATGATCCAGAAGCGCCAGGTGTCGACCACCGTGTAGTTGGCCTTGGCACCAATGAACAGCGCCGGAATGTAGAACAGCGGAATCGCGATGGCGGCGACCAGGAACATCCTGACGATGGGCCGCACCGTGGGGTTTGCGAGCGCGTGGGGGCGCACCAGGGTCCACAGCAGCGCGAACCACGCGAAGAGGCCGGCCACCAGAAGGTATTGCCACACTCTGCCGAGTTCGAGGTATTCCCAGCCCTGGTTGCCGAGCCAGAACCACCAATCGCCAAGCACCTGCGAGATTCCCAGCCACTCCCCGAGCAGGCTGCCGCCAATCACCAGGGCGAACGCAGCGAAGAGCACGTGCGTCAACGGTGCGAGCCAGCGCGGTTCGTCTTTGCGCAGTGAACGCCCGAGAAACAGCGCCGCAGCGACATAGGCGGTCGCGATCCAGAAGATCGCCAGCTGCAGGTGCCAGGTTCGCAGCAGATTGCTGGGAAAGATGCGTTCGAGGTCGAAGCCGTAGAAGCTGCCCGGGTCGGCGCGGTAGTGTGCGACACCGCCGCCGACCAGCGTCTGCCCCAGCAAGAGTACGGCGACCACCACGAAGAACTTGACCAGCGCTTTCTGCCCGTCGCTGGACTGGCCCGGCAGCAGCTGCGGCCTGACCTTGTGACCCCGGGTGACCCAGCCGAGGTAATCGAACTTGCCGAAGGCCAGCAGCACCACGGCGATCCCGGCCAACAGCACCACGAGGCTCAGGGCGCTCCAGAACAGGGCTCCGGCGACCGGCCGGTTGCCAACGTTCGGGTCGTAGGGAAAGTTGTTGGTATAGGAATAGCTTTCGCCCGGCCGCACGGCGACGGAAGCCCACGCGGCCCAGCTGACGAAGGCTGTGAACTGCCTCAGCTCCGCGCGATCCGTGATCAGGTCGGCCGAGAGCCCCCCATTGAGCGCCGGGTCGTGAAAGTAGCGGGTCCAGTGCTCGATCAGCTCTCGATGAGCCGCCGCTTGCGAGGCGGTCAGCCGTAACACCCCGGTGTCGGGGTCGTAGCGGTTGGTCTTCAGCTCGACCGCCGCCTCGGCGCGCACCGCCGCCTGCTGAGACGGCGTCAGATCCGAAAAGGGTTGCTGGTGACGCGCCAGCGCGATGGACTGGGCCGTGACTTCGCCCATTCGGTGCAAGGCCGCGGCCGCGTAATCTGGCCCAAGGTAGGCGCCGTGGCCCCAGATGCTGCCGTTGGCCATCAGCCCGTATTTCAGGAACACGGCCTGGCCTTCTGCGATGTCGTCGCCGCTGAATTGCAGCGAGCCTGCAAGGTCCGTCGCCTGCGCGGGGATGGGCGGTGCATTGCGGTAGGCGAGCAACGTGACTGCGATGAGGCCGGCAAAGCCGAGCGCCATCACGATCAACACGGTGCGGACCCACCATGGCGACAAGGGGCCGTCGTCCTCGTCGGTCAGAGGCAGCGCAGCTTCATTCATGATGGTTCCCAGCGGGCGGACATTGCCGGGCATCGTGCACGCCCCTCAGCCTGGTGTATGTGCGCCAGCAGACGCACGCGGCCGTTTTACGCGGCTGGCTTGGGCCAGCGAGTGCCCATCACCGTTTAGTAGTGGGAGCGCGCCAGCCCTTCCACAGTGTTGGGGATGCCTTCCTGAGAGAGGCCGAATGAAATCAGGCCCAGGGGAGGGGAGTGCCATGAACGCAATACTGGGAGATCGCGCCGTGGGCAATTTGGAGTTCCGAGCGCTGAAATCGGCGCTCGGTGTTGGCCTTGCGATTGGACTCCCACAGTATCAGCTCCGGCCCGGACAAGGCCTCCGTACCGCTCGAATGGAAAGATGCTTTCGCCCAGCTGGGTGAAGCGCCTGTCGTGAAGCGGCTACGGATGCACCGCGCCTATGACGCCTCCTTCGTGCCGGCCGCGGCCACGGCCAAGAAGCCCAGCTGGTCTCGGAGCTGGGCGTGGCACTCGCGTTCGACTATCACGTGCAGAACGGCGACTCACGCGTGCAGGCGTGGCCGAATTAGCCGCAGCGGCCTGAAAGGCCAGTGTGTGGCGCCGCCGGCGTCGATTCATTGTTGGGAGTGGGAGGGGACATGCCAAAGAGACTCGTGTTGTGCTCGGACGGAACGGGCAACAGTTCCGCCAAGGCGGAAAAGACCAATGTCTGGCGCATCTTCCAGGCACTGGACCAGACCGAGCCCGACCAGCTTGCGCACTATGACGACGGCGTGGGCACGTCGTCCAACAAATACCTGGCCGCCCTGGGCGGCGCGTTCGGCTACGGCCTCAAGCGCAACGTCATCGACCTCTACAAGTTCGTCTGCCGGGTCTGGGAGCCGGGCGACGAGATCTACGGCTTCGGGTTCAGCCGGGGCGCATACACCATTCGCGTGGTGGTCGCACTGATCGAGAGCCAGGGCCTGGTGCAGGGGCGGTCCGAGTCTGAACTGCATGCGCACGCGCTGGCGGCGTACCGCCGCTACCGCAACGAGACCTATCCGTCCTGGAGCCCCATCGTCTGGCTGGGCCGCCGGCTGCGCGACCTGCTGCTGCTGCCCTCGACGCTCGCCGGCAGGCGCCACATTCAGGACTTGCCGCCGGAGCGGCGCAAGGTCCCTATCCGCTTCCTTGGCCTGTGGGACACCGTGGCGGCGTATGGGATGCCAGTGGACGAGCTCAAGTGGGGAATCTCGCTGCTGATATGGCCCATGGTGTCAAAGGACCATCACTTGAGCGTGCAAGTCCAGCGCGCCTGCCATGCGCTGTCGCTGGATGACGAGCGCCAGACCTTCCATCCCATCCTCTTCGATGAGGCTCACGAGGCTGCGCTGGTCGCCGCGAACAAGGTGCCGCCGGACCGGTTGACGCAGGTGTGGTTCTCCGGCGCCCACTCCAACGTGGGTGGCGGCTACCCGGAGGACCAGCAATCGCTGGTGACGCTGGACTGGATGATCAGCCAAGCCAGTGATGCAGGCCTGCGGCTGGACGCGCGAACCGTGCAGGAGGTGGCCCAGGAAAAGTCGCCCTTTGCCCGGCTGTACGACGCCCGCGCGGGCGCAGGCTCGTACTACCGCTACGCGCCGCGGCGCGTGGACATGGGCATGGACAAGACCACGGGCCAGCCCATCCGCGCCATCGTGCATGGCAGCGTTATCGCGCGCATCGCCTACGGCTCGGATGCCTACGCGCCGATCGCGCTGCCCGCCGAGTTTGATGTGCTGGCGCCGGACGGCTCGCTGCTGCCCATGGTGGGGTTCGAGGACCGGGGCATGAAGCTGTCCAAGTCCACGACGGCGCAGGCCAGCGTGGCGGCATCAAGGACCGAGAAGGTCAGGGTGGCCATCGAAAAGATCGGCGCGCCCTTGCAAGGCATGGTGGAACAGATCCGCGATACGGTCTGGTTGCGCCGGGTCGCGTATTTCGCGTTTTTGTTCGCGACGTTGGCGTTGGTGATTTATCCGTTGGACGCCAAGAAATTCGCCGCGGCGATGTTTGAAACGCTTGGCCGGGCCAACGAACAGCTGGGCGGCCGCGCGGAGGCTACATCGGACGGGATCAACGAGACCTTGAAGGGCATCGTCGAGCCCTGGAGGCCGCAGTTGCGCGAGCTGGCGCCCAATTGGGCCAGAGGCTGGGTCGAGGCCTTCTGCGAGCAGCCGTTCGGGATGCTGGTCGTCATCGCGATGGTGGGGGGCCTGTTCCAGGTCAGCAACTTCCTTCGGCAGCGCGTTCATGACCGTGCCTGGTTTGCCTGGCATGCTGACCGGCGCGAGGACTACGTGACCTGGGTCCGCGACTCGGCGAAGAACTCCACCCTCAAGGCGGCGGCGCTCCTGGGCGTCGTGGTGGTGGTGGTCCTTGCATACACCAAGTGGCAAACATGGGCCGATGTCAGCCCGGTTCTGAAGCTGCTGGTTGTAGCCCTGCTGGCGGTCCTGCTCTGGCGGGTGCGCGTCCAGCGGCGGATCGAGAAGGTCATCGACGGCCACGTGCCCAGCACGCCCACGCTGAAGGTGGCCCGGGTGTTGCGCAACAACCCGTTCCTGATTGGCGCGGCCTGGCTGATTTCCCGGGGCATCGTGCCGCTGATCTTTGCGTTGGCGCTGCTGTACCTGATCGTGGGCGGCGTCAGCCACTTCGTCGCGCGCAGCGCGGACTCGGCGGGAGCGTTCTGCACGCCTTCAAAATCTTTACGGGACGTCGGCGACAGTCCCCTTGCTCCGAAGGCGCGTTTCGACACGAGCGAGGTCTGCTGGGCCACGGGCCTTTCCGTCAAGGCGGACCAGTCGTATGAAATCGAGCTGGACACCGGCGCCAGCCCGCCTTGGTACGACAAGGGCGTCGAGGCCAGCGTGGCGGGGCTGAAGGCACGGGGCTGGCCGCACAACCTCTTTGCGCTCATCAAGCGCTCATGGGATGTCGACTACTTTGTTCCCATGATTCGCATCGGCCAGCGCGGCAACGTCGAGCCGGTCTTGAAGATGCAGCCTATTGAAAAGGGCTCTGGCAAGGCGAAGCTGACGTTCACGGCGTCGCGCGACGGTGAGCTGTTCCTGTACCTCAGCGACGCCATCGTGCCGGTCCCCTACATTGCCAACTGGTTCTACAGCAACAACTGCGGTTCGGCGGCCGTGACCGTGGGGCCTTCGCCGTCCGCCTCGGCCGCGAGCACCGCCGAGGCCACCCCGCCGGCGCCGGCTGGCGAAAACTGTCCGCGCAGGCATTGAGCGTGCGATGCCCGGACCGCGTGCCGGCATCGCGCTCCGACGTGCAGCGGCGTCCATTCACCTGTTGCGGCGCGTCGAGCTTGCCGCCTTCTGGTGCATGAGTTTGCCTCGGGGGAATTTGTTGGCGGCCTCATTAACTTTTGGGATGAGCCTTCCCCCAGCGCCGCCGATCATTCACAGGCCTACAGGCTCAAAGGGGAGTGAGACATGAGCGTGCCATTGCGTGCGATTGCGGCCTTGGCCGTCCTGGCGTTGGCAGGCTGCGCCAACTACAAGGCGATCACCAACTTCGCCGGTGAGACCACGAAGATGACGGGTGCCGTTCGACAGGAGATTCAGCAGGTCGCCAAGCTGTGCAATGACGCGGCGGACGTGCGCGTCTTGCTGTCGGAATCAACGCCAACGGGCGATGTAGAAGGTGCCAAGGCGCTCAAGAAGAGCTGTGGGTTGACGGGTGACGCCACCGTTGCGTTCCAGGAGGTCACTGTCGACACCTTGGAGCTCTACGCCAAGACCCTGCTAGCGATGGTTGACGACAAGCAGTTCGAGGTTCGCAGTTCCATTCAGGGAACGGCCAAGAAGTTGAGCGCACTCAAGGACAAGGACGGCGCTTCGATCGTCAATCCAAAGAAGGTCACCGCTGTCGCCAGCGTGTTGTCGCTGCTCGCTGATGTCCTTGTGAAGGCCGAGCGAGAGGACGGCATCCGGCGGCTGGTGGCCGCAGGGCCGGACCTCGTGGCCAACGCGCGCGTCTTGCGAAGCTTTTTTGTCGACGAGGCCCAGCAGTCCAACTACGACGGCTGGCTGACCACGACCGCGCGCGTGACGCGGGGCAGCGAGATCAGTGTGGGCATGGGGAAACCCATGGCCGTAGCGGAGCCCATCCGAACAGCGGAACTGCGCCGGCAGATCGGGGTGACTTCGAAGGCGATCGACTCCCGCCTGGCCAAGGCGGGCAAAGCCGGCGATGTGCCCACCAAGATCGTCGCCGCCATCGACGCCTGGATTGTCTCTGTGCCGGTGTTTCAGCAAGAGGCGCTCAAGTCGGACCCGCGTGCGCTGCTGAACCAGTTGGACGACTTCCGGACCAAGACACTTGAGGCTCGGGATGCCATCGAGGCGGGCTTTTAAGCACAGGAACAGAGCATGAGCACCGAAGCGAACAATGAATCCACAGGCACTTCCGGGCCTGAGCAGCAACTCATCGCGGTAGCCCAGGTCGGGGATCAGCTTGACGAAGCCTCGCTGGCCTCGTTGAGAACGTTCCTGAACGACCAGCTTGATGCGCTCAATGAGGATTTGAAGAAGGCGACCGCGCAGGAGGTCATCGACGCCGTCCTGGCGACACAAGACCGCCTTGCAGCGAAAGCTACCGCTCTCACCGGCTTGAGCATCCTCTTGCAAGCAGGTGAAGCGAAGATTTCAGCTGAGCACATCAAGTCGGCGGTCGACGCGGCACAGCAGGTGATTGCCAAGGTCAAGAGCGTCAAGGCCAAGCTCGCCAAGATTGGCGCCGTCATCGACTTCGCTGCAGCGGTGCTGACGGGCAACGGCAAGACGATCGTGGAAGGTGCGGAGACCTTGAAGGAAGCGCTTAAATAAGTGGAGTAGTCGCTGCGAGGGACCGAGTGCGTCGATTTCTTGGCGCCTTTGTGGGAGGTAGCGCAGGATGAAGCCATTGCTGCGAGCACTTGGGCCGCAGTGCTTGGCGCTGCTATTTGGCAAGCTGAAGTTCCTCATGGGCGCCGCACGCTATTGATTTTACATAATGCACATTGTCGCCAAACCAGGTGGTTGACGCGGTGTTGCGATAGAGCGCTTTCGAATTGGGTTCCTACACTTCCGATACTTGCTGCCTGTTGTGTTCATGCTCCTGATGCTCCCATCAAAAACTTATGTCCTCGTTGATGACCAACTTCTTCCACGCGTCAGCAAAGGTGCGCTTCCAGGGTCAGCCCGACCGGCCCTTGCAGAGAACCTCATGACGAAGTCTCGAAGAATTCGGCACGCCCTGTTGGGGCGGGCAATGCAGCAGTTGTCACTGGCCTTGGCGGTGATGTTGACAGCCATGCCCGTGATGGCGCAGCGTCAACAGCTTCTGCTTGATGGGCCTTGGCGCTTCCAGGCTGGAGACGCCAAGGCGGCGGCCGAGCTGGATGATTCCACCTGGGCGCGGGTCGTCTTGCCGCACAGCTTCAATGCCGTCGACGGCGAAGCGGGCGGCGCCTACTACCGCGGCGCCGCCTGGTACCGGCGCGTCCTGGAGCGTCCGGCCGCAGCCGCGGGCCGGCGCCAGTTCCTGGAGTTTGACGCCGCCACGATGGCCGCCGAGGTCTGGGTCAATGGCCAGCGCGCCGGCCGCCACGACGGCGGCTATGCGCGCTTTCGCTTCGACATCACGAACCTGCTCCGCCCCGGCCGCAACCTGCTTGCCGTGCGCGTAGACAACGGCGCGCTGCCGCAGGTAGCGCCGCTCGGCGGCGACTTCACCGTCTTCGGCGGCCTGGTACGGCCGGTGCGCCTCATTGAAACCGACGACGCTCACATCGAGCTGCTCGACCATGGCGGCCCTGGCGTCCAGGTCGACACCGAGGCCCTGACCTCCGCGGCCGCACAGCTGAAGGTGCGGGTGCAGCTGCGCAACGACGCCGCCCTGCCCGCCCGGCGCCTGCTGCGCCTGACACTGCGCGACGCCGCGGGCCGCACCGTGCTGCAGCAGAGCCAGGCAGTGGAGCTGCCGGCCGGCGCAGCCGACGCCGCAAGCGTGCAGCTGAACGTAGCCAAGCCGCACCTGTGGCAAGGCGTGTTCGACCCTTACCTCTACCGTCTGAGCGCCGAACTGCTCCAGGGGACCACTGTGCGCGACGCCGTGCAGCTGCCGCTGGGCCTGCGCCAGGTCGCCGTCGACCCGCAGCGCGGCTTCCTGCTCAACGGCAAGCCGTACCCGCTGCATGGCGTCAACTACTTCCACCCCGGCCGCCCTGGCCACGGCGTGGCGGTGGGCGATGCCGAGGTCGACGAGGACCTGCGCATCCTGATGGAGCTCGGCGTCACCGGGCTGCGGCTGGTGCACTACCAGCACCCACCGCGCGTCTACGAACGCGCCGACGAACTCGGCCTGGTGCTGTGGACCGAGATCCCGCTCAACGCGGCGATGAGCGAGGCGCCGGCCTTCCGCGACAACCTGTTCCAGCAGCTGCGCGAGCTGGTGCGCCAGAACCGCCACCACGCGTCGGTGGCCGTCTGGGGCGTGGGCAACGAGGTCTACCGTTCTGACGACGCCATCCGCAACCTGCTCGGCGAGCTGCACCGCCTGGCCAAGCAGGAAGACCCGGCACGCCTGACGACCTATGCGCACTGCTGCGCGCCGGACGACCATCCCATGGCGCTGCAGACCGACCTGGCCTCCTACAACCGCTATTGGGGTTGGTACGACGGCGAGTTCACCGACATCGGCCCCTGGGCGGATCGCCTGCACGAGAAGCTGCCGACCAAGCCCATCGGCCTGGGCGAATACGGCGCCGGCGCCAGCGTGCTGCAGCAGGAAGACCCGCCGAAAAGGCCGCAGCCGGGCGCGCGCTGGCACCCCGAGCAGTACCAGGCCCTCTTCCACGAGGCCTATGCCCGCCAGCTCTCGGCGCGCCCCTTCCTGTGGGGTCATTTCGTCTGGCTGGGCTTTGACCATGCCTCGGCAGGCCGCAACGAAGGCGACGCCCCCGGCGTCAACGACAAGGGCCTCGTCACCTACGACCGGCGCTTCCGCAAGGACGCCTTCCTGCTCTGGCAGGCCTGGTGGCAGCGGGAGCCCGTGCTGCATCTGGCCAACCGCCGCGCCAGCCCGCGGCCCGCGGGCACCGTGGCCGTGAAGGCCTACAGCAACGGCCGCCAGGCCAGCCTGGAAGTCAATGGCAAGCCGATGGGCACCGTGCCCGTCGTCGACCGCATCGCCGCCTGGCCCGCGGTGCCATTGGCGCCGGGCCGCACCACCCTGCGCGTGCGCGATGAGCGCGGCGCCACCGACAGCATCGAATGGGACATCCAACCTTGAACGCCATCCCGCGCCGCCCCACCCTCATGATCAAACGCCTGACTTCCCTCTCTGCCGCCGTGCTGGCGCTGAGCCTGTGCGCCCAGGCGGGCGCCGCCGGCCCGGCCGAACGCAAGGTCGACCTCGACATCGCTGCCGCGAAGGCGCCAGTCGATCGCTTCTTCGATCTGGCGGTCGGCTCCGACTATGTCGGCACCACGGGTCGCCCGGAGAACCTCGCACAGCTGAAGACCGCCGTCGACGAACTGGGCTTTCGCTCCGTGCGCTTCCACGACGTCTTCCACGACGTCTACGGCACCGTGAAGAAGGAAGGCGACAAGCTGGTGTTTGACTGGACCGGCATCGACCGCCTGTACGACGCCCTGCTGGCGCGCGGCATCAAGCCTTTCATCGAACTGGGCTTCTCGCCCAAGGTGATGACGACCTCCAATCTCACCATCTTCCATTGGAAGGGCAACACCTCGCACCCGCAGCCGGGGCCCTGGGCCGAGCTGATCGATGCATTCGCGCGCCATCTGATCCAGCGCTACGGCGCCGAAGAAGTGCGCAAGTGGCCGTTCGAGGTCTGGAACGAACCCAACCTGGACGGCTTCTGGGAGAAGGCCGACCAGAAGGCCTACTTCGAGCTCTACGCCAACACGGCGCGTACCCTCAAGAAGGTTGATCCGGCGCTGAAGGTGGGTGGCCCGTCCACTGCCGGCGCGGCCTGGGTACCGGAGCTGCTGGCCTATGCCAAGCAGCAAGGCGTGCCGGTGGACTTCGTCACCACCCACACCTACGGCGTGACCGAGGGCTTCCTCGACGAATACGGCCAGTCCGACCGCATCCTGGCCCCCGACGCCAACTCCATCATTGGCGACGTGCGCCGCAACCGCAGCGAGATCGAGGCCTCGGCTTTCCCCGGCATCCCGCTGTACATCACGGAGTGGAGCACCAGCTACAACCCGCGCGACAAGGTGCATGACAGCTACATCAGCGCACCGTGGATCCTGACCAAGCTGCGCGGCGCGCGCGGCTACGCGCAGGCGATGAGCTACTGGACCTACAGCGACCTGTTCGAGGAGCCGGGCCCGCCGGACCGCGCCTTCCATGGCGGCTTCGGCCTGATGACGCGCGACGGCGTGCGCAAGCCGGCGTGGTTCGCCTACAAATACCTCAACGCCTTGCGCGGCAAGGAGGTGCCCAGCAAGGACGACAAGGTGCTGGCTGCCGTGGATGGCGGCAAGGCCGCCGTGGTGGTCTGGGACTGGCAGCATCCCGACCAGAAGAAGAACAGCAACGGCGTCTTCTTCGGCAAGCCGGTGCCCAACGGTCCGGCACCCGCCGTCACGCTGAACCTGCGCAACGTCAGCGCCGGCAACTACCGCGTGCTGGTGCGCCGCACCGGCCACAAGGTCAACGACGCCTACACCGCCTACCTCGAAATGGGTGCTCCCAAGGACCTGAGCGCCGAACAGCTGGCCCAGCTGCAAAGCCTCACCGAGGACCAGCCCGAGGCGGACCGCATCGTCAAGGTCGGCAAGGACGGCAAGCTGCAGTGGAAGCTGACCATGCGCAGCAACGACATCGCGCTGGTGACGGTGGAGCCCGTCAAGCCATGAGGCGGCTGCATTCGACGGTGGCGCGGCGAGTGCTGGGCGCCTTACTGCTCCTCTGCGCGCTCGCCGCCTGCGGCGGTGGCTCGGCGTCCGAGAGTTCCTCGACGCCAACGCCCACGCCACCACCCCCGGCACCAGTCGCCACCGGCAGCGCCGGCTGCGGCATCACGGCCAAGTTCAGCACCGGCCTCCAGTCGATCACGTCGGACAACGTCCAGCGCAGCTACTGGATCGAGATGCCGGCCGGCTACGACCGCAACAAGACCTATCCCGTCGTCATCGGCCTGCACTGGCGCGGCGGCAGCGCCAACGATGTCTATACCTGGGGCGGTTTCTTCGGACTGAAGCCTCTGTACGGCGACAACGCCATCTTCATCGCCCCGCAAGGCCTGGATGCCGGCTGGGCCAACGACGGCGACCGCGACATCCGCTTCATGCGCAGCATGATCAGCCAGGTCCAGCAAGGCGTGTGCACCGACCCGCAACGGGTGTTCGCCACCGGCTTCAGCTTCGGCGGCATGATGTCCAACGCCATCGGCTGCCAGATGGGTGACGTGGTGCGAGCCATCGCCCCGCTGTCCGGCTCGCTGTGGAGTGGATGCGGCAGCTCGGCGCATCGCGTCGCAGCGATCTTCGACCACGCCATGGACGACAACGTCGTGCCCTACTCCGCCGGCGAGGATGCCCGCAACACCTTCCTGGCCCGCAACAGCTGTAGCGCCACCACCAAGCCCATCGGCACCAACGGCTGCGTGGAGTACCAGGGCTGCAGCGCGGGCAAGCCGGTCGTCTGGTGCGGCCACGCGGCCGGCGGGCATTGGCCGCCCGGCTTCTCGGCAGCCGAGACCAAGGCCTTCTTCGACCGCTTCTAGCGCGGCCATCGGGTGCATCCATGGGACGTGACCGCAGGACCTTCCTGTTCACCGCACTGGCCTTGGCAGCGGCCGGCCTGCCACTGCTGACGCGCGCCGCCGAAGCCCCGCGCATCCGGGTGCTCATCATCGAGGGCATCAGCAACCACGACTGGCCACGCCGGCTGGCACTGGTGCGCGAGATCCTCGCCCGCGACGGCTCGTTCGAGGTGAACGTCTCCATCACGCCACCGGATGCAAGCGACCCCGCAGCCTGGGCGCGCTGGCGGCCCGACTTCACGCACTACGACGTGGTGCTGTCGGGCTACAACAACCTCGGCGGCAAGCCGGGCTGGCCGGCCGAAGTGCAGCGCGCCTTCGAGGCCTTCGTGCGCGGCGGTGGTGGCTTCTACGTCTACCACGAGGCGAACAATGCCTTCGCCGAGTGGCCCCAGTACAACGAGATGATCGGCCTGGGCTGGCGCGACAAGCACTTCGGCTCGGCGCTGCTGGTGCGCGAGGACGAGACACTGCAGACCGTACCGGCCGGTGACGGCGACGACACCTGGCACGGCGATCGCACCGACACGCTCGTGCACCAACGCGGCCAGCATCCCATCCATGCCGGCCTGCCGCGCAGCTGGCGGGCCGCCGACATGGAGGTCTACCGCTACGCCCGCGGCCCGGCCCGCAACGTCGACGTGATCGCCTATGCACACGACGGCGTGGACGGCCGGCAGTTCCCCGTCGAATGGACCGTGAGGTACGGCCGGGGCCGCGTCTTCGTGTCCGCCTACGGGCATGTCTGGTTCGGCCATGGCGCATCGCCGGGCATGCGCTGCGCCGCCTTCCAGACCGTCATGCCGCGTGCCTTGAAATGGCTGGCGGGGCGCAACCCCGACACCCAGCTGCCGGCCGACTTCCCCGGGCCAGACGCCACCTCGCTGCGACCCTGACGGCGGGTACCCGTCCTGGACTACGTCCGCGTCGGCAAAGCCGTCGAGTTCATCGACGCGCAGGGACATGGGCGGTAGACAACACCCTCGCGGCCGATCGGAACACGTCCCCGCCCACGCTGCTGCCGCTTGCAGATCAGCTACATGCAGGAGCGCTGCTGCCCATAGCAAACCTTCCTGCGGCGTTCGAGCAAAGACGCACCACGTTGATCTTTGCGGCCAGTGCCGGCGTCACCGGACACAGCATTTGAAAGGCGGCCTTGCAGAAAAGGTATGACCTCAAAGCTGCCCCTGGCACACGTATTTCAGGTGCATGTAGTCGTCCAGGCCGTGCACCGAGCCCTCGCGCCCATAGCCTGACTCCTTGACGCCGCCGAACGGTGCCGCCTCGGCAGCTAGCGCGCCTTCGTTGACGCCCACCAGGCCGGTCTGCAGGGCCTCCGCCATGCGCCAGATGCGCCGCACGTCGGTGGCATAGAAATAGCCCGCCAGGCCGAAGGGTGTGTCGTTCGCCGCGCGGATCACGTCGGCTTCGGTCTCGAAGCGAGTGATGGCCACCAGTGGTCCGAAAGTTTCCTCGCAGGCGCAGGCCATGCCGCCGTCGGCGCCGACCAGCAGCGTCGGCGCGAAGTAGTTCGGTCCGAGGGCCGGCAGCCGCGCGCCGCCGACCAGCGTGGCCGCACCGCGCTCAACGGCGTCTTGCACATGGCGCTCGATCTTGTCGACGGCCCTCGCGTTGATCATCGGCCCGATCTGTGAGGCCGGGTCGCTGGCCGGGCCGACCTTGAGCGCCGAGATGCGAGCGGCCAGCTTCTCGACGAAGGCGTCGTGCACGGGCGATTGCACGAACACCCGGTTCGGGCTCACGCAGGTCTGCCCGCCGTTGCGGAACTTGGCCACCATCAGGCCCTCGACGGCGGCATCGAGGTCGGCGTCCTCGAAGACGATGAAAGGCGCGTTGCCACCCAATTCCAGCGACAGCCGTTTGAGCGTGTCGGCGGCGCGACGCGCCAGATGCTTGCCCACTGGTGTGGAACCGGTGAAGGTGATCTTGCGCACGCGCGGGTCGTCGAGCCAGACATCGACGACCTCGGGCGTGCGTTCACGCGAAGCTGTCACGATGTTCAGCACCCCCGCGGGGACGCCTGCCTCCTCGGCCAGCTTGACCAGCGCCAGCGAGGTCAGTGGCGTGTCCTCGGCCGGCTTGCAGACCACGGTGCAACCGGCGGCCAGCGCAGGGGCGATCTTGCGCGCGATCATCGCCGCGGGGAAATTCCAGGGCGTGATCGCGGCGACCACGCCGACCGGTTCCTTCAGCGCGAACATGCGCCGGCCGGGCACCGACGCGGGGATCACGTCGCCGTTGGCACGCGTGGCTTCGGCAGCGAACCATTCCACATAACTCGAAGCGTAGGCGACCTCCCCTCGCCCCTCGGCCAGGGGTTTGCCCTGCTCACGCGAGATCAGGCGGCCCAGGTCATCCTGGTGCGCGAGGATCAGTGCGTTCCAGCGATTGAGGATCTGCGCCCTTTGCTTGGCCGGCATCGCACGCCAGATCGGAAAGGCCGCATGGGCCGCCTCAAGCGCCGCAGCAGCGTCGAGAGCACCGCTGTCCGGCACAGTGGCGAACACCGCGTCGGTCGCCGGGTCGGTCACCCCGAAACGTTGGCCCTCCAGCGCCTCGCGCCATTGCCCCGCGATGAAGTTGCGGCCGGGCAGCAGGTCGTCATGTTGAATCGTCAATGGCATTTCAGAATTCCTTCACTCGATTGGCAATTGCCTGGCCGACGTCTTCGGTATGGGCGTCGCCGCCAAGGTCGGGCGTGCGTGGCCCGCGCAGGATCACGTCCTCGATGGCGCGCACGATGGCGTCGTGCGCTGCGCGGCCGGCGCCCTGCCCTTGCGTCAGGAAGTCGAGCATCAGCGCACCCGACCAGATCATGGCGATCGGGTTGGCGATGCGGCGGCCATAGATGTCGGGCGCCGAACCATGCACCGGCTCGAACAGCGACGGGAACTGGCGTTCCGGGTTGAGGTTGGCGCTCGGTGCCAGGCCGATGGTGCCGGTGGTCGCCGGGCCGAGGTCGCTCAGGATGTCGCCGAACAGATTGGTCGCGGCGACGACATCGAAGCGCTGCGGCTGCAGCACGAAGCGGGCGCAGAGGATGTCGATGTGCTGCTTGTCGACCTGCACGTCCGGGTACTGGCGCGCCATCTCGTCGGTGCGCGCATCCCACCAGGGCATGCTGATGGCGATGCCGTTGCTCTTGGTGGCCACGGTCAGCGCCTTGCGCTGGCGCGAGCGAGCCAGCTCGAAGGCGTAGCGCAGCACGCGGTCGGCGCCGTGGCGCGAGAACACCGACTCCTGGATGACGATCTCGCGCTCGGTGCCGGCGAACATCACGCCGCCGAGGTTGGTGTACTCGCCTTCGGTGTTCTCGCGCACGACGACGTAGTCGATGTCGCCGACCTTGCGCCCCGCCAGCGGGCACGGCGCGCCCTCGAAGAGCCGCACCGGCCGCAGGTTGATGTATTGGTCGAACTCGCGCCGGAACTTCAGCAGAGAGCCCCACAGCGAGACGTTGTCGGGCACGGTCGCCGGCCAGCCGACGGCGCCGAAATAGACGGCGTCAACGCCGGCGAGCTGCTGCTTCCAGTCGTCCGGCATCATCTGGCCGTGCTGCGCGTACCAGTCGCAGCTGGCCCAGTCGAACTCGCGCAGTTCGAGGGCGAAACCGAAGCGATCGGCTGCGGCCCTCAGCACGCGCAAGCCCTCGGGCATCACTTCCTTGCCGATGCCGTCGCCGGCGATGGCGGCGATTCGGAACGTGTTCATCATGGGTTTTCCTTCGTCGTTGTCAGGCGACCAGCACGGGCCGCGGCGAGTCGAGTTCTTCAAGCCAGCCGCGCCGCAGTTCGGGTACGGCTCGCGCGAGCTGCTCGTAGTAGGGGTGGTGCGGCCCGCGGTCATAGTCGGCCCGCGCCACCTGGGCCAGCTTGCAGCCATGCCGCATGACGACGATCTCGTCGCAGACCGCGCGGACCGTGTGCAGGTCATGGCTGATGAACAGGATGGACAAGCCCAGCTCGCGGCGCAGCTCGGCGATCAGGTCGAGCACGGCAGCGCCGACGACGGTGTCCAGCGCCGAGGTGACCTCGTCGCACAGCAGCAGCTCAGGCTCGGCGGCCAGCGCCCGCGCCAGGTTGACACGCTGCTTCTGGCCGCCCGACAGCCCGCCGGGCAGGCGGCCAGCGACGTTGGCCGGCAGCTTCACCAGGTCCAGCAGCTCGGCGATGCGGCGCTGCAGGGCAGCACCTTTCATGCCGCGGTAGAACTGCAGCGGCCGCGCGAGGATGCTTTCGATGGTCTGCGACGGGTTCAGCGCCGTGTCGGCCGACTGGAAGACGATCTGGATGCGGCGCAGGTCCTCCTTGCTGCGTGCGCCAAGCGTTGGCGCCAAGGGCCGGCCGTCGAAACGGATGGTGCCGGCGTTCGGTCCCAGCAAGCCCGCGACGGCGCGGGCCAGCGTCGTCTTGCCGGAGCCCGATTCGCCGATGACGCCGACGGCCTGGCCGCGCTCCAGCCGCAGGTCGATGTCCTGCAGGATGCACACCAGCGGGCGGCCCTGCGCGTTCAGCGCGCCGTAGCCGGCACTGACGCCACTCACTTCCAGCAGCGCCGGCGTGCTGCCGGGCTGGTGGCCGGAGTCGCGCGCCGCCGGCCGCGCGGCGGCCAGCAGCTCCCGCGTGTACTCATGCGCGGGCTGGGCCAGCACGCGGTCGGTGCCAGCCAGCTCCTGCATGCAGCCGCCGCGCAGCACCAGGATGTGATCGGCCATCTGGGCCACGACTGCCAGGTCATGGCTGACGTACACCGCCGTGACCTGGCGCTCGCGCACCACCCGCTTGAAGGCGCGCAGCACCTCGACCTGCGTGGTCACGTCCAGCGCCGTGGTGGGCTCGTCGAGGATGACGACGTCGGGGTCGGTGATCAGCGCCATCGCCGCCATCAGCCGCTGCAGCTGGCCGCCTGACACCTGGTGCGGGTAGCGCGCGCCAATGCCTTCAGGATCGGGCAGCGCCAGCTCGCGGAACAGCGCAATCGCCTTCAGTTCAGCCGCCGGGCGCGACAGCGTGCCGTGCAGCGTCGCCGGCTCCACGACCTGGTCGAGGATGCAGCGCGATGGGTTGAACGACGCCGCCGCGCTCTGCGCGATGTAGGTGACCTTGCGGCCGCGCAAGCCGCGCAGCTGGCGCGGGTCGAGCTTGAGCACGTCGACATCGCCGATGCGGACTTGGCCCGCCGCGATGCGGCAGCCTTGGCGCGCATAGCCCATCAGGGCCAGCGCCGTGGTCGTCTTGCCCGAACCGGACTCGCCGATCAGTGCCAGCACTTCACCGGGGTGGATCGTGAACGACAGTGCGTCGACCAGCGTCGCGTCGCCGGCTGTGACCGTCAGATTGCTCACTTCAACAAGGCTGCCCATCAGCGTGCTCCCCTCTCGCGGGCCTTGCGGCCCGGCAGGTTGTCGATCACCAGATTCACGGCGATGGTCAGGCTGGCTATTGCCCCGGCCGGCGCAATCACCGAGGCACCACCGTCGGCCAGCGCGCCGATGTTCTCGCGCACCAGCGAACCCCAGTCCGCCATCGGCGGCTGCACGCCCAGGCCGAGGAAGCTCAAGGACGCCAGCAGCAGCACGACGTAGACGAAGCGCAGCCCCAGGTCGGCCAGCATCGGGCCGAGGATGTTCGGCAGGATCTCGCGCCGCATCACATACCAGGTGCCCTCGCCGCGCGTGCGGGCCACGGTGACGTAGTCCATCGCGTTGATGTTGACCGCCAGCGAGCGGCCGATGCGGTAGGCGCCCGGCACATAGATGACGGCGGCCGTCAGGATCAGCACGGGCACCGACGAACCGAAGCCGGCCACGATCAGCAGCGCGAACATCTTGCTCGGAATGGCCGTCAGCGTGTCCAGCAGGCGGCTCAAGGCCCCGTCGATCCAACGCCCGCTGGCGGCCGCCAGCAGCGCCAGCAAGGTGCCCGTGCCGCTGGCCAGCAGTGTGGCGACCAGCGCCACGCCGACGGTGTAGCGGGCGCCTTCGATGACGCGGGCCAGCATGTCGCGGCCGAGGTAGTCGGTGCCCAGCCAGTGATGAGCGTTGATGGGCGCGAACACGGCACCACCGCCCTGGGCGCCGGTGCGGGCCAGCAGCGCGGGGCCGAACAGTGCGGCCAGGACCCAGAAGGTCAGGACCACGAGGCCGAGCAGTCCCGAAGGGCCGAACTGCGCGAGCCGGCGGCGCCAGGCCGCGGAGCGCCCGGCCGGCAGGGGAATGGAAATGACGGTCATGCCTGTGCTCCGTTCAGCGGTGCCGCAGCCGCGGGTTGGCGACGATGCCGCAGATGTCCGCGGCCGTGACGAGGATCAGATAGCCGCTGCAGAACAGCATGGCGCAGGCCTGCACCAGTGGCGTGTCGCGTTGCGCGACGCCGTCGACCATCAGCTTGGCCACGCCGGGATAGTTGAAGATGGTCTCGACGATGATCACGCCGCCCAGCAGGTAGGACAGGCTCAGCGCCACCGCGTTGGCGATCGGGCCGACGGCGTTGGGCAAGGCGTGGCACATGACGATGCGCAGCGACGAGGCGCCCTTCAGGCGAACCATCTCCACATAGGGCGCCTCCAGCTGGTCGATGACCGCCGCACGCGTCATGCGCATCATCTGGGCGACGATCACGCAGGTCAGCGTCAGCACCGGCATTGCGAAGGCCTTCAGCAACTGGCCCATCGATTCGATGTCGTTGACATAGGACAACGCCGGCAGCCAGCGCAGCTGCACCGCGAACACCAGCACCGCCAACGTCGCGATCAGGAACTCCGGCACAGAGACGACGCCCACCGAGGCCGTGGACGCGGCACGGTCGAACCACGAGCCCCGCCACACCGCCGACGCGATGCCGGCCGCCAGCGCGATGGGCACCGAGAACAGCGCCGTGATGGCAGCCAGCAGCAGCGAGTTGGGCAGCCGCGAGCCGATCAGCTCGGCCACCGGCTGGTAGGCCGTGACGGACTTGCCGAAGTCGCCGCGCGCCAGGCCGCCCAGCCAGCGCAGGTAGCGCGTAGGGGCCGAGGCGTCCAGGCCCATCTGCGCCCGCAGTGCCGCCAGCGCCTCGGGCGTGGCGTCCTGGCCGAGCTGCTCCTGGGCGGCGTCACCGGGCAGCACCGCCGTCACGGCGAAGACGATCACCGACACCGCCAGCAGCGACAGCAGCGACAACGCGACGCGCTGCGCGAGCAGCTTGAGGATGATCCCGTTCATAGGATGCCTTGTGCGGTGGGGGTGTCAGGCGGCGAGCCAGACGTTCTCGGCAAAGTTGTAGCCCATCAACCCGCCCAGCGGGATGGGCGACAGGCCCTTGACCTTGGTGCTGTGGCCGTCCAGGCTGGCCAGGAACAACGGGATGCCGATGCCGGCCTCCTGGTGGATCAGCGTCTGCATGTCGGCATACATCTGGCGGCGCTTGGCGAGGTCGGTCTCGCCGCGCGCGGCAACGAGCAGCTGGTCGAACTTCTCGTTCTTCCAGCGCGACTCGTTCCATTGCGCGTCCGACTTGAAGAACTGCGTCAGCAGCATGTCGGCGCTTGGCCGCGGGTTGACGTTGCCGAAGCCGACCGCGCTGTTCAGCCAGTGGTTGGACCAGTAGCCGTCGGCCGGCATGCGCTTGACGTCGATGTCCAGACCGACCTCCTTGGCCGTCTGCTGCAGCAGCAACGCCATCTCGACCGAGTACAGCGCTGCGGGTGAGCACACCACCGGCACGGCGGTGGACACACCGGCCTTCTTCAGGTGGAACTTCGCCTTCTCCGGATCGAAGGCGCGCTGCGGCAGGCCGGCGAAGTGGAAGCGGTTGGTGGGGTCGATGGGCTGGTCGTTGCCGATGACGGCCTGGTCGAGCGCAATGGTCTTCTTCATCTGCTCGCGGTCGAACAGATGCTTCATGCCCAGCACGAAGTCGGGGTTGGCGCCAGGGCCGGTGTCGCGCCGCATGGTGAGGTCGGAGTACTGGCCCGACTGCGTCTTGAACACGGCGAAGCCCGGCGTGCCGGCGATGCGTGCCAGCGAGCGCGGATTCACGGCGCCGACCAGGTCCATGCCGCCCGACAGCAGCGCGTTGACGCGGGCGTTCTCGTCGCTGATGCCGACGAACTCAATCTCGTCCAGATAGGGCTTGCCGGGCTTCCAGTAGGCCTCGTTGCGCACGACGACCGAACGCACGCCGGGCTTGAACTCCTTGAGCTTGTAGGGGCCGGTGCCGATGCCGGTGTTGAAGTCTGTCGTGCCGTCCTTGACGATGTGGAAGTGGAAGGTGCCCAGGATGACCGGCAGGTCGGCGTTCGGCGAGGTCAGCACGATGGTCACCTCGTTGGCGCCGCTGGCCTTGATGCTCTCGATCTGGTCGGTCTGGACCTTGGCCTTGCTGGCCGTGGCGGGGTCCTTGTGTCGCGAGATCGAGAACACGACGTCGGCAGGCGTCAGCGCCTTGCCGTCATGGAAGGTCACGCCCTTGCGCAGCGTGAACACCCAGGTCTTGGCGTCCTTGGTGTCGAAGCGCTCAGCCAGGGCGGGCTGCGGCGTCAGGCTGCCATCCAGCGACGTGAGCCCGTTGTAGAGCATGTTGCAGCGCGAGTAGTCGGCTTGGTTGGACTGCTTGGCCGGGTCCAGCGTGTCGCTGGCCGACGCCGTGGCGCCGGCCACGCGCAGCTTGCCGCCGCGCCTGGGCGCCTGCGCGTGGGMCGTCATCGCCGTGCCGGCCAGCGCGCCGGCGAGGCCGGCCTGCATGCCCGCCCCGACGAGCAGGCTGAGGATGTCGCGGCGGCTGGCGCCGCGCTTGAGCGCGTCGAACAGGCGCTGGCTGTCTTGCGGGCCGACAAGGGCTTCGAGGGGTTGGCGATGGCTCATGGTGTGTTTCTCGTTCAGTGTTCTGTGGGGTTGACGAGTTCGGGGCGGGTCTTGGGAGAGCCGCCCGCTCCAGGCTAGGCGAGGCGATCCTTCAGCCGGTAGTACAGGCCGACGGCGGGCAGGAACCAGGGCGGGCCGACATGGCCGGGAATGGCCGGCCAGGCACGGTCCGCCCACGGGTTGGCGGCGGTGTCGCCGCCCATCAGCGCGGCCATGCGCTGGCCCATCAGCACCGACATCTGCGTGCCGTGGCCGCTGTAGCCCATCGTGTAGTACAGGCCGTCGCGCTCGCCGGCATGGGGCAGGCGGTCCTGTGTCATGTCGACGAGGCCGCCCCAACAGTAGTCCAGCCGCACGCCGGCCAGTTGCGGAAAGGTCTCCAGCAGGCCGGCGCGCAGGACCTCGCCGCTGGCGGCGTCCTGCTGCGGGCTGCTGATCGCGAAGCGAGCGCGGCCGCCGAAGACCAGCCGGTGGTCGGCCGTCAGCCGGAAGTAGTGGTGGATGTTGGCCACCGTCGTGTAGGTGCGGCGCGCCGCCAGCAGCGCGGCCGCGCGCTCCGCGCCGAGCGGCTCGGTCACGACGATGAAGCTGCCGATGGGCACGATGCGCCGGCGCAGCCAGCCGAAGCTGCGGTAGCCGCCGTGGCGCGAAGCCCCGGTGGCCAGCAGCACCTGGTCGGCCGCCACGGTGCCGCGCGTGGTGTGCAGGCGGTGGGCGTGGCCGTGGGTGCGCTCCAGCCGCTGCACGCAGGTGTCGGTGAAGATACCCGCGCCCTGGCGCTCGGCGGCCTCGGCCAGGCCGTTGGCGAAGCGGCCCATGTGCATCTGGCCGCTGCGCCTGTAGAGCATGCCGCCGTGGAAACGCTCACTCTGCACCTCGGCACGCACGGTGGCCGCATCGAGGATCTCGGTGTCGGTGTCGACGCCGTCGGCATGCAGGCGCTCCACGCTGCGCCGCAGCGCCTCCAGCTGCGCCGGCCGTGTCGCCAGCTTGAGCTTGCCGGTGCGGCTGAAATCACAGGCGATGCCCTCCTGCTGCACCAGCTGCGCCACGGTGTCGACGGCGTCGTCGTAGGCGCGGTACCAGGCGGCTGCCCGCTCGCGGCCGTGGCGTGCGGCGGCTTCCGCATAGTCGACCGCCAGGCCGTTGTTCACATGGCCGCCATTGCGCCCCGAGGCTTCGGACGCGACGCGCGCACCAGCCTCCAGCACTGCCACCGTGGCACCGCGCTTGGCCAGCGCCAGGGCGGCGGACAGGCCGCTGAAGCCGCCGCCCACGATGGCGACGTCCACGCGCTGCGGCAGCTCGCGCGCCGCCGGCACGAACGCCGGCACGCTGTCGGTCCAGTAGGCATCGAGTTTCATGGCCTGGCCGCTATCGACGTTCAGAGACCGACGACGCCGGCCAGGCCGCCGATGTCGGCGATCTCGGTGTAGCGGTAGTCAGGGCAGCCCGGGCCATGGCCGCGGTTGACGAAGACCTTGTTGACGATGCCGATGTCGTCGGCCGACATCAGGTCGTAGCGCAGGCTGGACGACACATGCAGCAGGTCCTCGGGGTTGCAGCCCAGCGAATCGATCATGAACTCGAAGGCCTTCAGCCGCGGCTTGTAGGCCTGGGCCTGCTGCGCGGTGTAGACGCGATGGAAGGGTGCGCCGAGCATGGCGACGTTGGTCTGGATCTGGTGGTCCATCGCGTTGGACAGGATCACCAGCGGGATCTCCTTGGCGACCTTGGCCAGGCCCGCGGGCACGTCGTCGTGCGGCCCCCAGGTGGGCACGGCATCGACGTAGCGCTGCGCCTCGGCGTCAAGGTATTGCAGCTTCCACTTGCGGCACAGGCGGCGCACCGCGTTCTTCAGCACCACGTCGTACGGCTGCCAGTCGCCCAGCACTTCGTCGAAACGGTAGGCCGTGAAGTCGGCGATGAACTGCTCCATGCGGTCGGCCGGCACGCGGTCGAAGAAGATATCCCGTGTGATCTCCGCCATGCGAAAGCGGGTCAGCGTGCCGTAGCAGTCGAAGGTGATGTACTTGGGTCGGATGCTCATGTTGCGCGTCTCGCTCAGTGGGTTGTCATCAGGGCTTCATTGCAGCATGTGCAGTGAAGTGGTTTGTGGGGAAAACGGGCTGTCGCAGGCGCTGAAACTGCCGTTCGAAGGCGGCTCGGCGGCATGCCCTGCGGCGTGCACTTGGACGGGGATGAGCGCCCTTCAATGGAACCCTGAAGGCACCAGCCGGTGGCGCAAATGCGGGACCGCGAATCGGCCCTGCGCGACCCCGGGGTCCGGGCGGGCATTGGCGAATGCGGCTGGGCGACTTGCATGCGATTGACCTGCGATGTCATGGGTGAATGGGCGCTGATGGTAGGGACGGCACCGCGAAATTTGTGGTCGCAGACTGGCCCGCCGCAGCATTGAATGCCGTGCGCGGCAGGCCTCACAGCGCAAGCTGCCGAAATGGGTGGCAGACCGTATTTGGGCTGGCGCGGCACCCGCGAAAGGCCGCAACATCGGCAACCCCTTGCCCTTCAGGAGACCCCGCCACATGGGTGCCCCCGCCACCACGAATGCAGCTCCCGTCGACGACGGCGTGCGGCTGCGCAAGATGAGTGCCGCTGATCTTGCGGCCGCTCACGACCTGTCCGACACGCTGCGCTGGCCCCACCGCCTGGCCGACTGGAAGCAGGTCTTCCACCACGCCGAGGGCGTCGTCGCCGAGCGCGACGGCGAGATCGTCGGCACCGCCCTGCGCTTTCGCTGGGGGGCGCAGGCCGCGACCATCGGCCTGGTCATCGTCGCGCCGGCGCAGCAGGGCCGGCGCATCGGCCACCGCCTGATGAGCGCGGTGCTCGACGGGCTGCAGGATTGCCGCGTTCGGCTCAACGCCACGCTCGAAGGGCGCGGCCTCTACGAGCGCCTGGGCTTCGTGCGCGTCGGCGAGCTGCGCCAGCACCAGGGCATCGCGCAACCGGCGCCACTGGTGGCCCTGGATAGCGGCTGGCGTCTGCGGCCGGCAGGCGCTTCCGATGCGCCGGTGTTGAAGGCGCTCGACGCCCAAGCCTGCGGCATGCCGCGCGATGCGCTGCTGGACGAACTGCTGGCCGAGGCGGAGTCCACCGTCGTGCTCGACGACGGCGGCACGGTGCGCGGCTTCGGCCTGCTGCGTCGCTTCGGCCGCGGCCACGCCATCGGGCCGGTCGTCGCGCCGGACGACGAAGGCGCCAAGGCCCTCATTGCCCACCTGGCCGGCACCAACGCCGGCCGCTTCACGCGAGTCGACATCGACCTGGACAGCGGCCTGGCCGAATGGCTGGAAGCGATGGGCCTGCTGCGCGTCGACGCGCCGGTGATGATGGAGCGCGGCCCGACTGCGCAGCCGGCGGCGCCGGGTGCGCCCAAGAGCTACGCCATCGTCACGCAGGCCCTGGGCTGAAGCACCGATGGCCACCTTCCTCTACATGGCTGACGCCGAGCGCGGCCGGCGCTGGGGCGAACTGTTCCGCCGCGACGCGCCAACACTGGACTTCCGGCTCTGGCCGGACGTGGGCGATCCAGCCCAAGTTCAATACCTCGCCACCTGGCAGCAGCCCGAGCAGCTGGCCCAGCGCTTCCCGAACCTGAAGCTGCTGTTCTCGACCGGCGCCGGCGTGGATCAGTTCAACCTCGCCGCGTTGCCACCGACCGTCTCGCTGGTGCGCATGGTCGAGCCCGGCATCGTGCAAGGCATGGTGGAGTACGTGCTGCACGCCGTGCTGGATATGCACCGCGACCGCCCCGCCTACCGGCGCCAGCAGGCCCAGGGGCTGTGGCGGCCTTTGCCGGTGCGTACCGCGGCGCAGTGCCGCGTCGGCGTTCTGGGGCTGGGATCGCTTGGCGAAGCGGTGCTGCAGGCGCTGCGCGGCCTGGGCTTTGACTGCGCCGGCTGGAGCCGCAGCCGGCGCAGCATCGAGGGCGTGCGGTGTTTTGCCGGTGAGGGCGAGCGTGCAGACTTCCTGGGCCGCAGCGACATCCTGGTCTGCCTGCTGCCACTGACCGACGCGACGCGCGGCCTGCTGAACAGCGCGTTGTGCAACGCACTGCCGCGCGGCGCGGCGCTGGTTCACGTCGGCCGCGGCCCGCAGCTGGTGAGCGCAGACCTGTTGCGCGCCCTTGACGACGGCCGCCTCGGCGAAGCCGTGCTCGACGTGACCGATCCCGAGCCCCTGCCGGTCGACGACCCGCTGTGGCGCCATCCGCGCGTGCAGATCACGCCGCACATCGCCAGCATGACGCAGCCGGACACCGCGGCTGCCGTGGTGCTGGACAACCTGCGGCGCTTCGAAGCGGGGCTGCCGCTGGTGGGCCTGGTGGACCGCGACAAGGGCTATTGAGCGCGAGCGGCAGCTTCTGCCGTGGCGGCCCGCAGTTCAGCGCAAGACGCTGCCGTGACCGGCCAATGCAGCACCCAACGGCGGCCTCTAACGCCCAAACTGAAGCGTCGCTATCCACTGCAACACGCCGCCTCATGACCGCCCTCCCCCTCGCCCAAACCGCCGCCCGATCCGCCATCACCACCCCGGAACAGCACGCTGCGCTGGCCGGCCTGGACCGCGCGCATCTCATCCACCCCGTGGCACCGTGGCGCCGGCACGAGGAGCGCGGCCCGATGGTGCTGAGCTCAGGCCGCGGCGTCTGGCTGCAGGATGCCCAGGGGCGCGAACTGCTCGACGCCTTTGCGGGCCTGTGGTGCGTCAACGTCGGCTACGGCCAGGAGAGCGTCGTGCAGGCCGCCGTCGAGCAGATGCGCCGCCTGCCCTATGCGACCGGCTATTTCCATTTCGCCAGCGAGCCGGCCATTCGCCTGGCGGCCAAGCTGGTCGAGATCACGCCGGCCTCGCTGACCCGCGCCTACCTGACGCTGGGCGGCTCGGAGTCGGTCGACGCAGCCGTGCGCTTCATCGTCCAGTACTACAACAACACCGGCCGGCCCACCAAGAAGCACTTCATCGCGCTGGAGCGGGGCTATCACGGCTCGTCCTCGACCGGCGCGGGGCTGACGGCGCTGGCGGTCTTCCACCGCGGCTTCGACCTGCCGTTGGCCACGCAGCACCACATCCCGTCACCCAACCCCTACCGCCATGAGAACGGCGCCGACGCGCAGGCGCTGATCGCCGCCTCCGTCGCCTCGCTGCGCGCCAAGGTCGCCGAGCTGGGCGCGGAGAACGTCGCCGCCTTCTTCTGCGAGCCCATCCAAGGTTCCGGCGGCGTCATCGTGCCGCCGCCGGGCTGGTTGAAGGCGATGGCCGACGCGGCGCGCGAGCTGGACGTCCTGTTCGTCGTCGACGAGGTCATCACCGGCTTCGGCCGCACCGGCACGATGTTCGCCTGCGATGCCGAGGGCGTGCAGCCCGACCTGATGACGCTGGCCAAGGGCCTGACCTCGGGCTATGTGCCGATGGGCGCGACGATGATGTCGGAACGGGTCTACGCCGGCATCGCCGACGGCGCACCGGCCGGCCAGCCCATCGGCCACGGCGCGACCTACTCCGCGCATCCGGTGTCTGCAGCGGTGGCGCTGGAAGTGATCCGCTTGTACGAAGAGGGCGGCATCCTCGCCAACGCCCAGCGCGTTGCCGCGCGCTTTGCCGCCGGGCTGGAGGCCTTGCGCTCGCACCCGCTGGTGGGCGACGTGCGCTACCGCGGCCTGCTCGGCGCGCTGGAATTGGTGAGCGACAAGGCCAGCCGGCGCGGCTTCGACCCGGCATTGGGCCTGGCCGACCGACTGTTCGCCCTCGGCTACCAGCGCGGCCTCGTGTTCCGCAGCTTCGGCGACCACGTGCTCGGCTTCGCGCCGGCGCTGACGATCACCGAGGTCGAGCTCGACGAGTTGTTCACGCGCCTGCGCCGCGTGCTGGACGATGCGTTGGAAGCACCCAACGTGCGCACGGCGATGGCCGGCGGCTGAACACCGGCGCCACACAATCGCGCCATTCGCCAACCTTTGGGCACCCACCATGGCAGAAGCTCTCAAACTCGACCGGTTGGACCTGCGCATCCTGGCCCAGCTGCAGAAGAACGGCCGCATCACCAACGTCGATCTCGCCGATGCGGTCGGACTGTCACCGAGCCCCTGCCTCATCCGCGTCAAGCGGCTGGAGCAGGCCGGCTACATCAGCGGCTACGGCGCCCACCTGCGGCTGGAGAAGCTGGGCGACACGCTGACGGTGTTCACCGAAGTCACGCTGACCGACCACCACCGCGAGGACTTCATCCGCTTCGAGAGCGCCATCCGCGAGGTCGACGAGATCCTCGAGTGCCATCTCGTCAGCGGCGGCTACGACTACCTGCTGCGCTTCATGACGCGCGGCGTGAACCACTACCAGCAGGTCATCGAAGGCCTGCTCGAACGCAACATCGGCATCGAGAAGTACTTCAGCTACATCGTCATCAAGTCGCCGTTCGTGAAGACGCATTGCCCGATCGAGAAGCTGTTCCACGAAACGCGCTGAGCGCCCGCACTGACCTGAGCAGGCCCGCACCATGCGGGCCTGCTGCGCATTGGGCCGCCTCCCACTTCATGCCGCTGACACAAGCCACCTGAACCCGCGCCGCCGCGTCGTGATGACGCCGCAGACGCTGCCGGCAACACCCCTCCCAACCGCAGCAATCGCCTGCGCGCCGCGCGGTTTCGGCATCGGCGCAGATCGCGCTGCCCGCGCCTTCCACAACCGCAGTTCGTGCCGCCGCGGGCGGCCACAACGCGACGCCGCGCGAAGCCCCCGGTGCTGGAATGCCCTGGCACCGAGCGGTGCGGCTTCTGGATCGAAGTTGCAGCCCCTCGTCGTCGCCGACAAGCAACCTACAAGAGGGAATCCATGACAGCTTTCACCCGTATCCGCCTTCTCGTCGTCACCGGCGCTGCCTTGTGCGGCAGCGTCGCCAACGCGCAATCCAACGTCACGGTCAGCGGCAGTATCGACGCGGGCGTGTTCCGCGACACAGCCGGCCGCACGAACGTCGGCACCATCCAGCGCAGCCACCTGGAGTTCGCTGGCAACGAGGATCTCGGCGACGGCCTGGCCGCGACCTTCCGCCTGCGCCACCGTTTCGACGCGGACACCGGCGCGTCGGAGGCCGGCACGGGCAGGCCGTTCTGGCACGGCGAGTCGACCGTCGGCATCAAGGGCGGCTTCGGCGCCTTGCGCCTGGGCCGCGCGCTCGACGCCATCCAGGCGCAGGACTGGGCCTTCGACGCCTGGAGCAACTACGACCGCATCGTGTCGCCCGCCTGGGACCTGTGGCACTGGAACTACTCCGCCGACCCGGCCGGCGGCGGCTCGGGCCGCGTGGCCAACGCGGTCTTCTACGACTCGCCGAAGTTCGCCAACGTCTCGCTGCACGTCAGCGCCTCGCCCGAGTCGCCCGCAGGCGCTGTGGCGAAGACGCGCGCCGCCACGCTGCTCTACAACGACGGCAAGCTGCGCATGATGCTGGGCAGCGGCAAGAACAGCGCCGGCGCCACCGAGACCTCGGTCGGCGTGCGTGCCGCCTTCGGCATGCTGTCGTTGATGGGCATGTACAACGCCAGCGAATCCGTCGCCGGCTCCAAGGCCAAGGTGACGACGCTGGGCGCGGTCTATGTGATGGGTGCCACGACGCTGAAGGCAGGCTGGGGCCAGGCCGACGTGGACGGCCTGAAGAAGGAGAAGATGGTCTCGGTGAGCGCCGGCTACAGCCTGTCCAAGCGCACCACGGTGTATGCGGACCTGGCCTCCAAGCGCCTGCTCGGCACCGGTACCAAAGAGGTCTACGGCGCGGGCATGACGCACTCGTTCTGACCGGGCCTCGCTACGACCCCTTCGCGAGATTGAACTGGCCCGGCACACCGCCCCGATGCGCTCGCAGCCGGATCGACCACCCTGCCAGCAAACGGCGCTCCCGACGCCGGCGCCGGGTTGCGCCGACCGGCGCCACGTCGCAGGCTCCGAAACAATTGCAGTCGGGAGCCGGGTCGCTCGGCGTAACCTGCTGGGCCAAGGCGTCTACGCTGCGGGCACCGCGGCGGCTGATCCCACGGGCATGCTGTTTCGGCGCCGCCACAGGACGCATGTCCTCCAACAGGCAGGCCATGTCGATTTGGGTTCCCGTCGTTCGTCGATGGGAGACGAGGTGCCCTCAGGGGGGCGCTCCGTCCGGTCAACTTAGCAGGAGTGAAGACATGTCATACATCGATGGTTTCGTGATCGCGGTCCCTACCGCCAACAAGCAGAAGTTCATTGAGCACGCGCGCCACTTCGACGCGATGTTCCTTGAGCTGGGCGCGACCCGTGTGATCGAAGGTTGGGGCGACGACGTCCCTGACGGCAAGGTCACCGATTTCCGCCGCGCAGTCCAGGCCACCGCCGAGGAGACGGTCGCCTTTTCGTGGGTCGAATGGCCGGACAAGGCCACGCGCGACGCAGGCATGAAGAAGATGATGGAAGACCCGCGCATGGATCCGTCTACACCCGGCAACCCGCCCATGCCCTTCGACGGCAAACGCATGATCTTTGGCGGCTTCGAACAGGTGGTCGAAGTGAAGGCTTGAGCGACGACGCGACACCGCCCCTGGTCCGCGCGTCACGATGGGCATCTGGCGCAACCGTCGGTCCGCAGGCGGTGCCTCCGGGACATTGCGCCGGGCACCCCGTCGTTGCGACCCAGTATGTCGGCTCTCGGGACTCTGGATGGCTTCACACTGGCGGCCATGAGCGGTCATCGCCTCTGCTGCTTCGGGCGCCGGCTTCGTGCCCGAAGCGGACGTCGGCACAGGCCGACCAGGCCTCCAGAAAGCTGCCGTTCAACGTCTGAATTCAGCGGACGGCGAAGCCGTCCGCTGCAATGAATGGTTGGGCATCTGCACGCCTCACTTCCAAGGAAGCGGCTGTGGCGGCCGAACTGTGTCTTCGTCAATCGTCTCAATCGGCCCCAGAGTCACTTCGAGCCTGGATACGCCCTTGTATTTCGGATTTCTACGATGTTGAGTGACGGAGTTGAAGGCATCAATCGCACCCTTCTTGAATTCGGCGACAAGTTGCTCTTCGGTCCACGACTGATCGGGAACGCGACGAATTGAACCCACGCCAGGCTCCTCAAACGGACCGTGGCTGGTACTGCGCCCCCGGACCACATATCGGCATTCAAAGCACGGAGTCATCGAGCACTCGTCGGTAAATGAAGGTCGTCAGGCTGATGCTCAACGTCGGAGTTGACCGGAGCGCAACTGAATTGCGCCGCGCGACGCATGCTTTCGCGCATGGCTCGCGGCGCAATGCAGTTGCGTGTCCGTGTCGAACGACCTGTTAGGCCGCATGTTGGACACGCAGGCTGCGCACCTGCTCGTAAAGGCCGACCATCTCGGCTTTCTGCTCCGGCGTCTCCGCGCGTCTGACAAGCGCGATGCGGTCGGAGAGTGCTGCGAGGAGTTGACGGTTAAACGCGCGCTCCTCGTCCTCCGTGGTCTCCAGCTCGTGCTGAATACGCGCCAGCTCCTTGCGCGCCTCCTCCAGTTGGGCCGAGAAGTCGTTGCCTGAAAAGCCAGCGATGAGATGGTTACCAGAAGGCCGCGCCTGCGCACCCCGCTTTGGGAGTTGGTGCGCCGCAGATCGAAGTTCAATGAGGAGACAACTGATGGAGCTCCTCACCTTTTCGCTCACCGTCTTAGGAAAGCGACTGTCAACGCGGCTGTAAGTCATGGCCTGAACTAGGGCAGCGAGCTTAGGGTGCGCGAGCGAAACAGGCTTCCACGTGTGCGCGAAGTCGTTGCGGATCTTCCGGAGACGCTCAAGATCAGAAAACTGTTCTGTAGTGATTAGGCCCATCGCGTAAGCGGCTTTTATCCGCGCAGATAGGGTGCCTAAGGGCGCGTTAAATCCCTCCAGAAGCTGCCCGGACGCTTCCGACGCTATGAGGTACGCCTTCAGTAGGGAACCGAGGGCGTCCTCCGCGAAGGCTGACAGAGATAGGACCAAGCCACGATCGTCAAGCTCATCAAGGGACCGGGTGAGCAAGTTGATGCCGCCGAAGACTTCGTCTTCTGTGACCGCGGGATCAGGGGAGGCGTCTTTCACATGCGGCCTAACGTTTGAGTTCAACGGACCAGCCAGCGAAGCTGGCGCAGGTCCGCTGCAATGAATGGTTAGGCGGCTCGAAACGTTTTAAACGCATAGCTGATGGCCACCAGATGAATTGCCCCGCTAGCAGCCTCTGGAAGCAGAAGAACAAGCGCCAAGGATGGCTCGCCAACGACATAGAGAACCGCCCCGAAGACAAGAAGATGGCCGAAAAGTGAAGATAGCCAGATACGTAGCCTTTGCCTGGATTCGTATTTGCCAATGGAGCTCAGGTAGTAGAACTGCGCGACGTAGACGCCTAAGCAGGCTGCAGCCAGCACCAACCAAATGGATCTCGGCGCAATAGCGAAAGCTAACGCGACGGCCACGGCGAGTACGACGATTGAGCCACCCAGCAGGCCAACGCACCACTTGGCCATACGCTCTTCCATCGTGGGCGCCTTGTGTCTCGGCACGAACCGCATCAAAGCCGCCTAACTACTAGTTTATCCAGCACGTCGTGCTGCATAACTCCGGCGACTGCTGCTTAACCAAGTCAGCGACATTCACGGCAAGTCCTTGTGCGGCAATAAGAATTCGGCCGGAATGCCGGAATTCAGTGCTATTAAATTGATGCGGAAAGCAGCGTCCATCGCCACAACTCTGCCAGCCGCCCAGACCCGGCGCAATGGTGCAAATTCCCGGCCAGCAGCCCGGCAGCCGAGCCTCTGTCAAGAGGCCATGCTGCTTGCCGCATAGCAGCCGTTCACGGATGACGGCTCATGGCCGGGATCTCCAGTTCGCAGCCGGCGCCAACAGCTGCCGCTCGGCCTGGCCGGGCTTGATCGACCAGTTCCTGAGTCAGCGAGCTCACCTTGCCGACCCAGAGCCGAAATTGACTCAGCTGCGGCAGCAGGCTGATAGCAGCCGCTTTGAAGGCCATACGACAATCGCCTTCTCATGTTCAATTGGTTTCGACGCCCAAAGCTACTAACGCCACCTGATGAACAGCCAGCGGTTCAAGCCCAGAGTCTCCGGCCATATCCGGGAAAGAGTTTTGGCGAATCGCTCCTTGATGCGGCAGCCTGGAAAATCAGATGGTTGGGGGATTACACATGGCGCGGTGTGTACGAGGCTCCCCCGGAGCTGCCGGGCCAGTTCCCCGACGCAACCGCAGAAGAGATCTCGGACGCCGAGAAAAAGGCATCGGCACTTCTTCAAGCGGCGTACTTTTCTGCCGACTATGACGGAGACGGAAGGGGCATCGCCTTTTTGAAGCGGACGTTCCCTGGCTTCAGCGACGAGACCTACTCAATGGTGTACGGATACGGTTGTTGGCAGAGTCGTTGACCGGCGTCCGTTGTCGGCTTCCGCTGCGGAACCGCCCTCGAGCCCTGATCTCGAACTTCTGCTTTGGGCACGTAGCTGTCGCCCAAAGCCGCAGACGCGATGACTGCAACGGGTCGGAACCGCCAGCTGGCCGACTGTGATACCTGCCGTTGATCCGAGAGGTACCTAGATCCTGGGTCGGCGCAGACAAGGCCCACTCTGAAGGGCCGGTCCCGGAGGCGCCGCGGTCACTTCACGAATGCCCGTCGCTCCAGCTTTGCCGACGATCATTCGCCGGGCCGAAGCACGCGCTCCACCAACGCACAGAACCACCGCACCCCGTTCGGCAGCGCCTCGTCGTTGAAGTCGTAGCAGGGATGGTGCAGCGGCCTGTCGCCGCCCTGCCCCAGCCACAGATAGGCGCCCGGCCGCTCGCGCAGCATGAAGGCGAAGTCCTCGCTGGTGAAGGCGGGCTTGGGTGCTTCGGTGGCGTGCAGGCCGGCATCGGCAGCGGCGGCCAGTGCGAGCGCGGCCTCCGCCGACGTGTTGATGGTGGACGGGTAGTAGCGGGTGTAGGCCACGTCGACCGCCAGGCCATGGCCCAGCGCCACGCCGGCCGCCGCGTCGCGCAGCGCGGACTCGATGCGGTCCTGCACCGCTGCGTCGAAGCTGCGGACCGTGCCGGTGATGCGGGCTTCGGCCGGCAGCACGTTGTGGCTCTGGCCGCCCTCCAGCTTGGTGACCGACAGCACGGCCGAATCGGCCGGGTCGATGCGGCGCGAGACGATGGTGTTGAGCTGCACGAGCAGCTGGCTCGCGGCCAGCAGCGCGTCGGGCGTGTGGTGCGGCTGCGCGGCGTGGCCACCCCGGCCGCGCAGCGTGATGTCGAAGCGGTCGGCCGCCGCCATGATGGGGCCGGGCCGTGTCTGCGCGTGGCCCAGCGGCAGGTCGGGCCAGTTGTGCAGTGCGTAGACCGCGTCGCAGGGGAAGCGTTCGAACAGCCCTTGCTCCACCATCACACGGGCGCCGCCCTGCCCCTCCTCGGCCGGCTGGAAGATGAAGTGCACCGTGCCGTCGAACTGCCGGGTGCGTGCCAGGTGCCGCGCGGCGCCGAGCAGCATCGCGGTGTGGCCGTCGTGGCCGCAGCCGTGGTGTGCGCCGGCATGGCGGCTGGCATGGCCCAGGCGCGACTGTTCGGCCATCGGCAGTGCGTCCATGTCGGCACGCAGCCCGACCGAGCGGCCGCTCGTGCCGTGGCGCAGCGTGCCGACGACACCGGTGCCACCCAGGCCTTCGTGCACTTCGAGCCCGAGCAGGCGCAACGCCGCCGCGACGATGCCGGCGGTGCGCCGCTCCTGGAAGGCCAGCTCCGGGTGGGCATGCAGGTCGCGGCGCAAGGCGACCAGGTCGGGCATCAGGTCGTCGACCGCAGTGGCGGGGATCTGTTCTTCAAGCATGGCCGAGCTTAGATCCGGGGCAGCGGCCATCCACAGCAGCGCTCGCTGTTCTGCGGGGCCGGCACGACAGATTCTTGCGAAAGCCGGCGCACATCCGGCACGCCCACAAGCGGCCCTTCATGTCTACTTTCGTTCGCCTTGCCTGGCCCCAAAGGACACACTGAATGCACCCCGTCATCGAGCGCCTCACGAACGCCGGCCACCTGGATCGCCTCTTCATCGGCGGTGAGTGGCGTGCACCGACGGGCCAGGCCCGCAGCGCCGTCATCGACCCATCGACGGAGCAGGCCGTCGCTGAGATCGCGCTGGGCAATGCGCAGGACGTCGACGCCGCCGTGGCCGCAGCCCGGGGGGCGTTCACCACCTGGTCCGTCAGTGCGGTCGAAACCCGGGCCGCGTTGCTCGACCGAGTGCACGCCTTGATCCTGGAGCGCGCGGAGTGGTTCGCGCAGGCCATCTCGTTGGAAATGGGCGCCGCCATCAGCGTCGCGCGCAGCACGCAGGTGCCCATTGCCGCAGAGCACATCCGCGTGGCGCGTGACCTGGCACGCAGCTATCCCTTCCTGACCCATCGCGAGGGTGTGTCCATCCTGCGCGAGCCCATCGGCGTGTGCGGGCTGATCACGCCCTGGAACTGGCCGCTTTACCAGATCACCGCCAAGGTCGGCCCCGCGCTGGCGGCGGGGTGCACCGTCGTGCTGAAGCCCAGCGAGCTGTCGCCCTTGAGCGCGCTGCTCTTCGCCGAGGTGATGCGCGATGCCGGCGTCCCTGCCGGCGTGTTCAACCTCGTCAATGGCGAGGGGCCGGAGGTTGGCGCAGCGCTGGCGGCGCACCCGGATGTCGACATGATCTCGATCACCGGCTCGACGCGCGCCGGCGTGCTGGTGGCCCAGGCGGCCGCGCCGACGGTCAAGCGGGTCGCGCAGGAACTGGGCGGCAAGTCGCCCAACATCGTTCTGCCCGACGCGGACCTCCCGCGCGCCATACCTCTGGGCGTGGCCGCGGCCTTCCGCAACGTCGGCCAGTCCTGCAGCGCCCCGACCCGCATGATCGTCCCGCGCGAGCGCCTGGCGGAGGTCGAGCGGCTCGCCGCCGAAGCGGCCGCGGCCCTCGTCGTGGGTGACCCGCGCTTGCCGCAGACGACGCACGGTCCGGTCGCCAATCGCGCCCAGTTCAACCGCGTTCAGGAAATGATCGAGGCCGGCCTCGCCGAAGGCGCCCGGCTCGTCTGCGGCGGCCCCGGCCGGCCGCCGGGCCTGGAGCGCGGCTTCTACGTCCGCCCGACCATCTTCTCCAGCGTGCAGCCCCGTATGCGCATCGCCCAGGAGGAGATCTTCGGGCCGGTGCTGTCCATCATTGCCTACGACGGCGTGGACGAGGCCGTGGAGATCGCCAACGACACGGTCTACGGCCTGGGCGCCCATGTGCAGAGCCGCGACCCCGCCGCCGCGCGCGCCGTCGCTGCGCGCATCCGCTCGGGGCAGGTGCACATCAACCATCCGGCCTGGAACCCACACGCCCCCTTCGGCGGCTACAAGCGCTCGGGCAACGGCCGCGAGTACGGCGTCGAAGGCCTGCAGGAATACCTGGAAACCAAAGCCATTCTTGGCTACATGAACGAGGAGCCAACATGACCGCAGCCCTGCTGCTGCACCGCGCCCACGGTGCCTCCATCTCAACCACTTTCTGCAAGGCGGCCTTCGGCAAGGACGACCCGTTCGCACCATGTCGCGAGATCGCCTGGGAAGGACCCGGCGCGATGATCGCCGGCCGGGTCAACTTCACTGGCGACATCGACGTGGCCAGCTTTCCTCATACCGAGACCCTCGTCGTCGTGGCGGGCCAGCTGACGCTGACAGCGGCTGGCGCGGCGCCGCTGGTGCTCGGTCCCGAGGCGGGCGCCGTCATCGCACGGGGGACTGCGGTGCGCATCCAGGCCGGGGTTGGCGTGCGCTTCGTGTGCTGCGCGGCCGCAAGTGATGGCCCATCGGCGCCCGGCATCACGCCCTTGCACGCCGAGGCCGACCTGAAGCCCTCCAACCCGCCACCGGCGCAAACGCTGCTAGGCCCGAGCCCGGCCTGCCGCAGCGACAACGTCTTCACTGAGGAGCAGACGCAGTACCGCGCCGGCACCTGGGACTCGACGCCCTACCACCGCGTCGTCCGCCCGCATCCTCTCAATGAATTCATGCACCTGCTGGCCGGCAACGTGCGATTCGCCAGTCCCAACGGCAGCGTGCTGTCGGCGGGCGCTGGCGATGCGCTCTTCGTGCCGCAGGGCGCGCCCATCGGCTGGGAGAGCCGCGACCACGTCGCGAAGTTCTACGTGGTGCAAGCCGTCCCGGCCTGAAACGACTGTCAAGATCCAACATGTCCCAGCCATTGCGCCTCATCGAGACCTCGCCCAAGCCGCCGGCCAGTGCCGACGTTGTCGTGATCGGCGGCGGCATCATCGGTGTCTTCACCGCCTACTACCTGGCCCGGCGCGGCCTGTCGGTCGCCGTGGTCGAGAAGGGCCTCATCGGCGCCGAGCAGTCGAGCCGCAACTGGGGCTGGTGCCGCCAGCAGAACCGGGACGCCCGCGAACTGCCGATGGCCACCAAGAGCCTTGAACTCTGGGATCAGTTTGCCGCCGACACCGGCGAGGACACGGGCTTCAAGCGCTGCGGCTTGCTCTACCTGAGCGACGACGAAGCGCAGATTTCCGGCTGGGCCAGCTGGCGCGAGCTGGCGAAGACGGCTGGCGTGACCACCCACATGCTCAGTGGCCGCGAGGCGTCGGAACGGGGCCAGGCGACCGGCCGCGTGTGGAAAGGCGGCGTCTTCTCGCAGAGCGACGGTACGGCCGACCCGGCCAAGGCGGCGCCTGCCGTGGCAGCCGCGCTCATGAAACTCGGCGGCACCGTCCACCAGAACTGCGCCGCTCGCGGCATCGAGCTGGAAGGCGGGCGTGTCAGCGGCGTCGTGACGGAAGCCGGGACCATCAAGACCCGCACCGCGGTGCTCGCGGGCGGTGCGTGGGCGTCATCGTTCTGCAACCAGCTCGGCGTGCGGTTCCCGCTCGCCACGGTGCGTCAATCCATCGTGCGCCTGGCACCGGTGGAACAGCGCCTGCCGGACGCCCTGGCGGGCCCGCGCGTCGCAGTCACCCGTCGGCCCGACGGCCACTACGTCCTGGCCATCAGCGGCCGTGGGCGCGTCGACCCCACGCCGCAATTGATGCGCTTCGCGCCACAGTTCATCCCGATGTTCGCCAAGCGCTGGCGCAACGTGTTTCCCGGCGGCTGGGAAGGCATGCGCTGGGGCCACGAGACCCGCGCACGCTGGAAGCTGGACGCGCCCACACCCATGGAACGCGCACGGATCCTCAACCCGAAGCCCGACCCTGCCGGGGTTCGCGAAACCCACCGCCGTGCCATCGACTTGTTGCCGGCGCTGCGCGACGCCCGCATCGCCAGCACCTGGGCGGGCTACATCGACAGCACGCCCGACGGCGTGCCGGGTATCGGGGAACTGCCGCAGATGCCCGGCTTCATCCTGGCCGCGGGCTTTTCCGGCCACGGGTTCGGCATCGGCCCCGGCGCAGGTCACCTGATCGCCGACCTGGTCACAGGGGCCCGGCCGATCTTTGATCCCGCGCCTTTCAACCCCTCACGATTCAACGAGTCGTCCTGGGGCAAGGTCGCTGATTTCTAGTGCCAAGCGTGTCACTGCAGGCATGCAGCTGGCTGCGGCCTTCCTCGCATCAATGTGAAAGCCGCCGGCACGACGAAAAGGGACAGCAGCGGCGCCGTCAACATGCCGCCAAGCATGGGCGCGGCAATCCGGCTCATGACCTCGGAGCCGGTGCCCGAGCCGCAGACGATGGGCAGCAGGCCGGCGAGGATCACGGCCACCGTCATTGCCTTGGGCCGCACCCGCAGCACGGCGCCCTCGCGGACGGCGTCGAGCACCACGTCCCGCGTCATGGGCATGCCGGCGCGCATCCGGTCTTCGAGCGCGTGCTTGAGGTACAGCAGCATCACCACCCCGAATTCCGCCGACACGCCCGCCAGCGCGATGAAGCCCACGCCGGTGGCCACGGACAGGTTGTAGCCCAGCAGGTAGAGGAACCAGACCCCGCCGGTCAACGCGAGCGGCAGCGTGGCCATGATCAGCGCAGCCTCCTCGGCACGCCGGAACGTCAGGTACAGCAGCACGAAGATGATGAGCAGCGTCGCCGGCACGACGACCTTCAGCCGCTCGTTGGCGCGCTCCATGTACTCGAACTGCCCGGAGTACGCCAGGCTCATGCCCGGCTCCAGGCGCACCTGCTGGGCCACCGCGCGCCGCAAGTCACCAGCGACCGACGCCAGGTCACGGCCGCGCACGTCGACGTAGACCCAGCCGGATGGCCGGGCGTTCTCGCTCTTGAGCATGGGCGGGCCGTCGACAAGCGCGACGGTGGCCAAGCTGCCCAGCGTCACCTGCTGGCCGCCGGGTGTGAGCACCGTCAGGTTGCGCAGCTTCTGCGGCGTGTCGCGCAGTTCGCGCGGATAGCGCAGGTTGATCGGGAAACGGGCCAGTCCTTCGACGGTCTCACCGACGTTCTCGCCTCCGATGGCGCCTGACACCACCGCCTGCACGTCGCTCACGTTCATGCCAAACCGCGCCGCTGCCGCCCGGTCGATCTGCACGTCGACGTAGCGGCCGCCAGTCAGTCGCTCGGCCAACGCCGAGCTGACACCGGGCACATTCTTCGCCACCGCCTCGATCTGGGCAGCGACCCGATCAATGGCGGTCAGATCCGTGGCGGAGACCTTCACGCCGATGGGGCTCTTGATGCCAGTGGCCAACATGTCGATGCGGTTGCGGATCGGTGGGATCCAAATGTTGCTCAGGCCAGGCACCTTCACCGTGCGGTCCAGTTCCTCCACCAGCTTCTCCGGCGTCATGCCCGGGCGCCACTGGTCGCGCGGCTTGAGCTGGACGGTGGTCTCGAACATCTCCAATGGCGCCGGGTCGGTGGCGGTCTCGGCCCGCCCGGCCTTGCCGAACACCCTTTGCACCTCGGGCACCGTCTTGATCATGCGATCGGTGATCTGCAGCAGCTCGGCGGCCTTTTGGGCCGACAGGCCAGGGAGCGCCGATGGCATGTACAACAGGTCGCCCTCGTCCAGGGGCGGCAGGAACTCACCCCCCAGGCGCATCAGAGGCCATAAGGTTGTCGCGAACGCCGCCACGCCCACCACGATCGTGGCTTTGGGCCAGCGCAGCACGACTTCCAGCGCCGGCCGATACATCGCGATCAGCCCCCGCGTGATCGGATTGCGCCGCTCGTCCGGGATGCGTCCGCGAATCCAGTAGCCCATCAGCACCGGGATCAGCGTGACCGACAGGCCCGCGGCAGCCGCCATGGCATAGGTCTTCGTGTAGGCCAGAGGCCCGAACAGCCGACCCTCCTGCGCCTGCAACGTGAAGACCGGCACAAAGGACAGCGTGATGATCAGCAGCGAGAAGAACAGCGCTGGCCCCACCTCGACGGCGGCGTCAGTGATGACCGCCCAGCGGGCCTCACCCTTCAACTCTTCATCCGGGTGCGCGTGCTGCCAAGCCTCCAGCTTCTTGTGCGCGTTCTCGATCATGACGACGGCCGCATCCACCATGGCGCCGACGGCAATGGCGATGCCGCCCAGCGACATGATGTTGGCGTTCAGCCCCTGGTATTGCATGACCAGGAAGGCCGCCATGACGCCCAGCGGCAGCGAGATGATGGCTACCAGCGCGGAGCGCAAGTGCCACAGGAACACCGCACAGACGATCGCGACTACGATGAATTCCTCGACCAACTTCATCGACAGGTTGTCGATGGCGCGCTGGATCAGCGAGCTGCGGTCATAGGTCGTGACGATCTCGACGCCTTTGGGCAGGCTGGCCTGTAGCTGCTTGAGCTTGTCTTTGACCGCGGCAATGGTGGCCTGGGCGTTCTTGCCGGTGCGCAGGATCACCACGCCGCCCACCGCCTCGCCTTCGCCATCCAGCTCAGTGATGCCGCGGCGCATCTCCGGGCCGATCTGGACGGTGGCGACCTGGCCCAGCAACACCGGCACGCCATTGCGGCTGGCCAGCACGATGCTGCGGAAGTCGTCCAGTGACTTGAGGAAGCCGCTGGCGCGCACCATGTACTCGGCCTCGGCCAGTTCCAGCACCGCGCCACCGGCCTCCTGGTTGCCGTTCATCAGCGCCTCGCGCACCTGGTTGTGCGTGATGCCGTAGGCGACCAGCTTGGCCGGATCCATGACCACCTGGTACTGCTTGACCATGCCGCCGACGGTGGCGACCTCGGCGACATTGGCGACGGCCTTCAGCTCGAACTTGAGGAACCAGTCCTGCAGCGCGCGCAGCTGCGACAGATCGTGCTGCCCGCTGCGGTCCACCAGCGCGTACTGGAACACCCAGCCCACGCCGGTCGCGTCGGGCCCAAGCGAAGGCTTGGCCGTCGCCGGCAACCTGCCCTGGACTTGGTTCAGGTACTCCAGCACGCGGGAGCGTGCCCAGTACAGGTCCGTGCCGTCCTCGAAGATCACGTAGACGAAGGAGTCCCCGAAGAACGAGAACGCACGCACGGTCTTGGCGCCCGGCACCGACAGCATGGTCGTCGCCAGCGGGTAGGTGACCTGGTTCTCGACGATCTGCGGCGCCTGGCCGGGGTAGCTGGTGCGGATGATGACCTGCACGTCCGACAGGTCCGGCAGCGCGTCGATGGGCGTGGAGCGCAACGAGAGCACGCCGGCGACAGCGAGAAAGAGCGTGGCCAGCAGCACCAGGAAGCGGTTGCCGACCGACCAGCGGATCAGTGCGGCGATCATTGGGCGCCTCCCTTGGGTTCAAGGCGCAACGCGGCGCTGGCGGCAGGCGCACCGGGGCTCGCCTGCCGCTGCATCACCCCCTGCATGCTGGCCTCGGAATCGATGAGGAACTGGCCCGAAGCGACAACCTGCTGGCCCGGCTGCAAGCCCTGCAGGACCTCCAGCTTGTCGCCCAGCTCGCGGCCCAGGCGAACCTGGACCGGCGTGAAGCGCCCGGGCTGCTCGACGACATAGACCACCACGCGCTGGCCGGTGCGAATGACCGCCTCGGCGGGGACGACCAGTGCTTCCTCGCTGGACCCGCCCAGCCGCATCGTTGCAAACATGCCGGCCCGCAGGCGCCCCTGGGGGTTGCGCAACTCGACCCTGACGCGCAGCGTGCGCGTCTCGCTGCGGGCCTCCGGCAGCACCGCGCTGATCTTGCCGCGCAGCGTCTCGCCCGGGAAAGCCGTCAGCACCACATCGACCGGTTCGCCCACCCGCGCCATGCCGGCCTGAGCTTCGGGCAACGCAGCCTCGATCCAGACCGTGGACAGCCCGGTGATGCGGGCCAGGCTCATACCTTGGGACACCGTCATGCCCGGACGGACCATCAACTCCTGCACCAGGCCTCCGGTGGGCGCATGCACCGTCGTCAGCGCCTGGACTTGACCCGTTCGCTCGACCTGCTGGATGAGGGAAGCTGGCATGCCCATGAGCACGAGGCGCTGGCGCGCCGCGCTAGCCAGGGCTTCGTCGCCGGTACCGCGCACCGCCAGGAACTCCTGCTGGGCGCCGGCCCATTCCGGCACGAGCAGTTCGGCAATGAAGGCGCCGGCGGCCACGACATCACCGGGTGCCAGGCGGGCGACTCGCTGGACGAAGCCTGCCGTGCGGGCCTGCAGGATCGAGATATCGCGTTCGTTGAGCTGGACGGTGGCTGGGACTTGCAGCGCGGTGCCGATGCGCTGCTTTTCTGCAGTTGCGGTGCGCACACCGAGCATCTGGGCCACACGGGGATCGACGGCCACGCCGCCGGTCGGCGCCTCGTCTGCATATTTCGGGACCAGCTGCATGTCCATGAAGGGCGACTTGCCGGGCTTGTCGAATCTCTGCTGCGGCGACATGGGGTCGTACCAATAGAGCACCTTGCGGTCACCGGTCACCGCGCCGCTGGCGGCGGCTGGCGAGGTTGCGAAATGCCCGACAGGCGATACCCCGGCGCGCCACTGTGCGACGCCATAGCCAAGCCCGGCGCCGAGGGCGACCAGGACCATGGCCGCGGCAGACAACTTGCTGTTGGAGGTCATGGGGTCACTCCGCAATGAGATAGGCCAGGCGGGCCTGCTGCGCGAGCACCTGGGCTTGGAGAGCGAGATCGCGCAACTGCGCCTCGATGGCGTTCTTGCGCGCGGCGAGCACGGCACCGAGGTCGGCACGACCCGACTGGTAGCTGGCCAGCGTCACTTGGGCGCGCTCCTGCGCGAGGGGCAAGGCGACGCTGCGCTGGCGCTGCTGCACGCGCTCCAGGCGCTGCAGCTCGGCCACCTGGCCGTCGACGTCGGCACGGATTCGGCGCAATGCGTCCTCGCGTTCGGCCTGCAGCCGTTCTACCTCCTTCTGGCGCGAGGCGATCACAGGTTCCTGACGGGTGGACTTGGAGACCGGCAGCTCGAACGTCAACTGGAAGGACACCAAGTCCCCGAAGGACCGGGCACGGTTGCCGTAGGCCACCTCCCAGCCCCAATCCCCTCGGCGCATGGCCACGGCCTCATCGAGATCAGCACGGGCCATCGCCAGCATCGGGTTGAAAACAAGGAGCTCGGCGTGCCGATCAAGCCCACCGAGCAATCGGGCGAGATCGAGCCGCAGCACAGGCGCCTCGGAGGCTGTTGCCATGTCCGACTGCTCCCCCGTCCAGCGACGCAACTGGGCGCGTGCCTGCTCAACGCCGGCTTGAAGCTCGTCCCTGCGGTCGGCCAGGTCCAGCACCTCCTGGCGTGCCATCAGCGCGTCGGCAGGTGTTGTGGCGCCAGAAGCCACGCGCGCGGCCAGGGTGTCCTGCAGGAGTCGGTTTTCCTGCTCAAGGGTGGCAAAGGCGGCGAGCTTGCGCTCGGCGAAGTGCAGGTTGAGCCAGGCCAGCGCGGCCTCGCGGCGCACGGCCAGACGTTCGGCCTCCAGCATCGCGCGTTCGCGCTCCGCCCTGGCGTCGGCAGCGTCGCGTTGTGCGGCTCGCTTGGCGGCATTGGGCACCTCCTGCATGACGCCAACGCGGCGCATCGTCATCGACTCCCGGTTCCAGCTGAACCGCTCAGGCCCCGAGATCGGAAAGTTCTCGACGCCAACCGCCAGCTTCGGATCGGGCAGTTGTCCTGCAGCCGCGCGTGCCTGTTGCGCGCCGTCGGCGGTGGCCTGGCGCGCTGTCAGGGCCGCCGAGCGCTGCTCGGCCAGCAGTTGCGCCTGCTCGAAGTTCAGTGGTGCGGCATGGGCCGCTGGGGCGGCCAGGAAGACGGCAACCACGAAGGCGGCCGCGACGAGAGGACGGGACTGCAATCCCGCCCGTAAAAAGATGGCCATGAAGGCTCTCCACAAAGACCCTGGAAGCGATCGAGCACGATCGCGAGACGTGGTCGCACCGCCGCGAACGCGGCCGCGCGAGCGTCAGGGCTCAATTGCGGAAGACTTGAAGGGCGAGATAGACCGGCAGCGTGCCTTCAGGCGGGCCGGTATGGGCGGTGATCACCGCCGGAAGTGCCTCGGCCGCTTCGGGCGGCAGCCAGAGGGCCAGGCGGGTCAGCAGCGGGTCGAGGATGACCGTGGGCGCCAGATCCGGTGCAGGCACGTTGCTGACCGTCTGCTTGTCGCGGTCGCAGTGCGCCTTGCACAGCTGCGGCTGTTCGGTGTCCATCGCGGACATCTGCTCGCAATCGGTCATGCCGGCCATGCCGGCGATCGATGAGCCCGCGGGTGCGGGCGCCGGGCAAGCATAGGCCGCGGTGGCAAGTTGAAGACACACCATGACCGTTGCGAGCAAGCTCGCGATGCAACGCAGGTAGGCCTTCCTCACTTTCATGTCGCGAGTCTAGCGGCGCCGTGAAGCGGCACGAGGGCATGACCTTGCGCCAGCGCAAAGGAAAGCGTCATATCTCCTCCGAGTCAGGTCAAGGGGGCGTTTTTCGCTACGTGGCCACGCGCAGGCGTGCGGCGATCGCCTCCATCTGGTTGATCTCGGCACGTTGTGCCTTGACGATCTTGTCGCACAGCGCGAGGAGCTCTGGGTCGGCGAGCCTCGCCTCCCGACACATGAGGCTCTGGTGGTCACCGCGATGACAGTCAAGGTTCCCACATTGGCAAGGTCAAGAGGTCGTGGCAATCCGTCCCTTTCTGAAGAGATTCTTCGCTTGCTGGGCTTGACCTTCCCACTGTGGGAGGCTCGAAAGTCCAGCTGTCATCAACCCAGTCCCAGGAGGACACCATGATCGCCTTCGAAGTCAACGACATGACCTGCGGTCACTGCGTCAGCACCATCACCAAGGCACTGAAGGCCGTGGACCACGCCGCCAAGGTGCAGATCGACTTGGCGACACATCGCGTGCTGGTCGAGCCCAACTCCGCCGATGCCGATGAGCTGGCCGAGGCCATCAAGGACGCGGGATACAGCCCGACACCCGTCGCGCCGATCAACGTCACGACCGAAAAGACGGCAAGCAGTTGCTGCGGCTGCGGCAGTCGCTGAATCAAGGGGCTTCCGCGGCATCAGCAGCCGGAGTTGACGCGGATCAAGCACCTGGGATCGGTCCCGATCAAAGCTCTCGTTGCAACCAACGAAAGGAACGCGCCGTGGACAACATGCAGCCAGCCCGCAAGCCGGCATGGCGAACACCGGCGGGTGTCTTCATGCTCGTCGCCGGCCTCGTCGGCTTGTATTACCTGTTGACTGAGCATTTGACGCACGTTACGCAGGCGATTCCCTTCCTCTTTCTGTTGGCGTGCCCGCTGATGCACCTGTTTGGGCATCACCAAGGCGGGCATCACCGGCACGGCAACGACACTCCCGAAGAGTAGCGGCTGCTTTGCTGCCCCAACCTCCCTGCGCTAGACGGATCCACCGACGGTGGCGCAGTTCTGTCTTCTGGCAGCTTAGGGTGCTAACGCCATGTTGACGCGACATTTGGCCAGGCTGCGCCGGCTATGCACTCGTGGCGGGACGGATGGCCGCCCCCGTTGACCGCAGTGCGTTGAAGGCGGCGGAGCTGCTCTCGACGGCGGGCGCCACTGCGTTGGGCGGCGGTCTTGCCCTGTTGTGGCCGAGGCTGGCCGACTTTGCGGTGCCGCTGCTCGTCATCGGCTTGCTGGTTCACGCGACCGGCATGGGCCTCAAGCAGAGGTTGCAACGTGGAGACCCTCAACCACGGTGGCACAGCGCCCTGGTGCGGGTGTGCTGGCTGGCAATGGCCGGCTTGGCCGCCTTCCTCGGCTGGCGCATCTCTGCAGGATGAATTGGAGAACACGATGGACCATCGTCACCATGATCACGACACGCATTCCGCAAGCCTTTCGCAACCCGGTGGCGCCGCGATCTACACCTGCCCGATGCATCCTGAGATCCGGCAGGACCACCCGGGCACCTGCCCCAAGTGCGGCATGACCCTGGAGCCGCTGATCCCGGAGGCGACGGCGGGCGATGACAACCCGGAGCTGYGGGCCTTCACTCGCCGTTTCTGGTGGACCCTGCCGTTGACCGTGGTGGTCATGACTCTGGCGATGGCTGGGCATCGGTTCAGCCTCATGGACCCCGCTCAGCAAAGCTGGCTTGAGCTGGTCCTGGTTTTGCCGGTCGTGCTGTGGGCCGGCGGGCCCTTTTTTGAGCGGTGCTGGCAATCCCTGGTTCATCGCAGTCCGAACATGTGGACGTTGATCGGTATTGGCACCGGCGCGGCGTTCGTCTACAGCGTGGTCGCGACGGTCGCGCCTGAACTGTTTCCGCAAAGCTTTGCGGCTCATGGCCGGATTGGCGTTTACTTCGAGGCGGCGGCCGTCATCATCTCGCTGACCCTGTTGGGGCAGATGCTGGAACTCAAGGCGCGGTCGCAGACCTCCGCGGCCATCAAGTCACTGCTCGGGTTGGCGCCCAAGACGGCAAGGCGGATCGAACCGGACGGCAGCGAATCAGATGTCCCGCTCACGCATGTGCACGTCGGCGACCGCCTGCGCATCCGCCCCGGCGAGAAGGTCCCCGTGGACGGCGTCGTCATCGAGGGGACGAGCGCCATCGACGAGGCCATGCTGACCGGCGAGCCGGTCCCCGTGACCAAACGCCCCGGCGACAAGGTCATCGGCGCCACCATCAATACCGCAGGTTCACTGGTGATGCAGTCGGAGCGCGTGGGATCGCAGACCATGCTGTCTCAGATCGTGCAGATGGTCGCCCAGGCTCAACGCTCCAAGGCGCCCATGCAACGAATGGCCGATCAGGTGGCCGGTTGGTTCGTGCTGGTCGTGATCGGCATCGCGGTAGCGGCCTTCCTCGCCTGGGGCCTGCTCGGCGGTGAGCAGGGCTGGCAGTTTGGGCTCATCAACGCGGTGTCGGTCCTCATCATCGCCTGTCCCTGTGCACTGGGCCTGGCGACACCGATGTCGATCATGGTCGCCACCGGCAAGGCTGCAACCCAGGGCATCCTGTTCCGCGATGCCTCGGCCATCGAGAACTTCCGCCGGCTCGACACGATGATCGTCGACAAGACGGGCACCCTGACCGAAGGCCGGCCGGCCTTCGACCGCGCCGTGGCGGCGCAGGGTGTGACCGAGGACGAGGTGCTGCGACTGGCGGCCAGCCTGGACCAGGGCAGTGAGCATCCGCTCGCGCAGGCCATCGTGGATGCGGCGCGCGCCCGCAAGCTCGCGCTGTCGCCGGCGTTGGACTTCGAGTCCTCCACGGGCATTGGTGTCAGAGGTGTCGTCGAGGGCCAGAAACTTGCATTCGGCAACGCGGCGCTGATGGCGCAGGACGGCGTGGACGTGTCGCTGTTGCGTGCGGCCGGCGAGGACCTTCGCCTGCAAGGCAGCAGCGTGATGTTCCTGGCTCAACAGGGGCGCCTGATGGGCATCCTGGCCGTGTCAGACCCCATCAAGACGAGCACGCCCGAGGCGGTCCAGAGCCTGCATGACGCGGGGATGCGCGTGGTGATGGCCACCGGCGATGGCCTGACCACCGCGCAGTCCGTCGCAAAGCAGTTGGGCATTGACGAGGTCCATGGCGAGGTCAAGCCGGCCGACAAACTCGCGCTTGTTGAACGGCTGCAGCGCGAGGGCCGCGTCGTGGGCATGGCGGGCGACGGCATCAATGACGCGCCGGCCCTTGCCAAAGCCGATGTCGGCGTGGCCATGGGGACCGGTACCGATGTGGCGATGAACAGCGCCCAGGTGACGCTCGTCAAGGGCGACCTGCGCGGCATTGCCCGGGCGCGAGGCATCTCCCAGGCCACCATCGCCAACATGCGACAGAACCTCGTGTTCGCCTTCGTCTACAACGCACTCGGCGTGCCGTTGGCAGCCGGCGCGCTTTATCCGTTCACCGGGTGGCTTCTGTCGCCCATGATTGCGGCGCTCGCGATGAGCCTGTCGTCGGTCAGCGTGGTTTTCAATTCTCTGCGGCTGCGGGGCCCGCAGTGAGCGGCCCCCCGGCCTGGGAACTGCTGATTCGGCCAGTCACGATGGGCCAGGCTGAGTGCCGGCCGGCACCGTTGACTTCCCGGATTCGCCGGCACGACCCTATTTACTGCGACCAGGTGAAGCGCGCGCCGTCGCTGTTGTCCGGCATGGGGCCAGGACTGTCGGCGCGGATATCCCCGGTCTTCGGATCGATGCGCAGGAAGCGGTTGGTGGCCAATGACATCAGCACCAGTTCGCCCGTCGGGGTTTCAATCCATTGGAAGCTTTGCGCCGTGCCCGGCTGGCCGGCCACCAGCGTCACCCCACCGTCCTCGCCGACCGTGACATGGCGTCGGCCCGATCGCAGGGCGACACGGCCCAGCTTGCGGTCGACGATCTCGAACCGCGTCGGCGCATCCGAAACCAGGCGCCCACCGCTGGCCGCCAGGCCGGTGCTCGCGTGAAACGACGTCAGCCGGACTGATCGGCCATAGGGAATGGGCCGCATCAGGCCGCGGGTATGCGGCTGATGGACGTCGATGCTGTCGAAATCGGCAAAACCGCCCTCGGCGCCGGTCGTGTTGTAGTTGAACAAGCTATAGCGAACACCTTGGAAGGTGAAGGTCTGATAGAGCAGCACGACCTCGTTGCCGATGGGCGTGAAGGTGTTGCCGTCGACCGAATAGCTGAAGCGCGCCCGTTCGGTGAGGAAGTCGCAGTCGGCCCGCAACCAGATGCGCGTTCCGGTCATCTTCACCCGCACCCGCTGATCCAGGCGCTGGTCGTAAAAGACGACATTGAGTTCGTCGGCGAGTTTCTCGACGCCCAAGGTCGCATAAGGGAGATTGAGTAGACCCAGGCCGGCCGTGTCGCCTGGCTTCAGGTTGGACACATCGAGCAGGACGGTTGGCGTGGACATTGGCCCGATCGCTCGCTGCGTCAGCGTGTTGCGCGCGTCGTAGAACGAGGTCGCCGGCAGGGCATGCAGCCGCAGGAAACCCGGTCGCTCTGACAACGACCACTTGTCGTCGACCGGGACGTGGTTCCACTGCCACAGGGGTTGGAGCTGCGGCGCCGAGAAGTCGTCGCTGCGCTGAAAGGGCACACGCACCGGCTGCGGCGTGGCAGTCTTGGGCTTCACCCACGTCCGCGGCGTGCGCGTCAGGTTGCCAGGCAGGCCAAAGTAGGGCCAGCCGTCCTTCCAGGTGATCGGAGACAGGCTGAGCAGGCGACCGACGGAGTTGAAGTCCATCATTGAAAAGCCCCACCACTCGCCCGCAGGCGTCTGGATGATGCCGCCCTGGTGCAACGCCAGGCTGTGGTTGGCGGCGGGGTCGGGCCCCCAGGTCTCGAACGGCGGCTGGCGCGTGCCCAGGCGCAAGCTTGAGGCCATGCCGAAGTCCTCATGCAAGCTGATCGCTTGATGGACCTCGTAGGGCCCCAGCACATGATCCGCTCGCGCCGCCGGCATGCGAAAGCCGCCCGCGTAGTTGGCGCTGATGATGTAGTACTTGCCGTCGATCTTGTAGAAGTGCGCGCCCTCGCCCATGCCGGCGTCCTTGGTGAACAAGACGCGCTCGGTGCCCGGCACGATGTCGGTCAGGTCGTCCGTCAGCTGGGCCAGTCGCATCATCTGGTGATCCCAGACGACATAGGCCTTGCCGTCGTCGAACAGCACGGACAGGTCGTGGAAGCTGCGCTTCATCGGCGTGCGTGTCCAAGGCCCCTTCGGATCGGTGGCCGTGAACATCTGGGTCACCTGGCCGTTGACGTTGGCAAAGATGTAGAACTTGCCTTCGTGATAGCGGAAGGACGGCGCCCAGATACCCAGGCCATAGATGTGGTTGCCGCCCTCCAGCCGGAAGGCCGGGCCGAGGTCGAGCTTGTCCATCGCGTAGGCAACGAACTCCCAGTTGACCAGGTCTTTCGAGCGCAGGATCGGCACGCCCGGCATGGTGTGCATGGTGGTGCCGGTCAGGTAGAACCAGTCACCGACGCGGATCAGGTCCGGATCTGAAAACTCGTCATAGAACAAGGGATTGGTGAAGGTGCCGTCGCCGTTGTCCGGCGTCCAAGTGGCGGTCGACAAGCCCTTGGACGCGCTCGCCGCTGGCCCCCCGCCCTTCAACGCAGATGCCGGCGCCGCGCAGGGCAACAGCGTCAAGGCGATGCATGACAGCAGCCCGGATATGAAAACTACGGGCGATCTCGACCCATGCCACATGACGCTTCACCTTTCAGATTGCCCAGTTCGAACTGCCGCTGGCGGGCATGCAGCGGGCGATTGTCGACAGACTTTGGTATGACCAAATTGAAGTTTACGCATAAACTGGTCAGACCCTTTTCGGGTTTGGCCTCCCACGTCGTCATCCAAGCCTTCGGCTGTGCCTAGACCGGGTTGGGCGATTCCAGGTCTCTCAAAACCACTCCGGGTAACGCCCGCAACAACCTCTTGAAGGTTCACGCCCAGCCATGCGCCTCGTCAGTCTCCTGCACCGCATCGCCCTTTGCTGCGCCGCCCTCGCCTGCGGGGCCGCGCCGGCTGCCGAACCGGCGCCCGGCGCCAATCCGGTGCTGCGTGACCGCTTCACCGCCGACCCTGCACCGCTGGTCGTGGGCGACACGGTCTATCTCTACGTCGGCCGTGACGAGGCCAAGGGCGACGAGTTCTTCCGCATGAACGAGTGGCTGGCCTATTCCTCCAAGGACCTGCGCCACTGGATCGCCCACGGCGCCTTCATGAAGCCTACCGACTTCAAGTGGGCGGTGGGCGACGCGTGGGCCGCGCAGGTGGTGCAGCGCAACGGCCGCTTCTACTTTTACGCCACCGTGCAGCACAACGACACGCAGCCGGGCAAGGCCATCGGCGTGGCGGTGGCCGACAACCCGCTGGGCCCGTTCAAGGATGCGCGCGGCTCGGCGCTGATCACCGATGCCGCGACGCCGGCCCCCTACGGCTGGAACGACATCGACCCCACCGTCCTCATCGACGACGACGGCACCGCCTGGCTGGCCTGGGGCAACCCGGTGCTCTACCTGGCCAAGCTCAAGTCGAACATGACCGAGCTGGACGGGCCCATCGAGAAGATCGCGTTGCCCAACTACACCGAGGGGCCGTGGCTGTCCAAGCGCAAGGGGATGTACTACATGACCTACGCGTCCATGGCGCACCAGGGGCTCGCCGAGCATCTGTCCTATGCCACCGCGCCCAGCCCGCGCGGGCCCTGGACCTACCAGGGCACGCTGACCGGCACTGCCAAAAACAGCTACACCATCCACGCCGGCGTCATCGACGACTTCAAGGGACAGTCCTACCTGGTCTATCACAACGGCGCGCTGACCCTGCCGGATGGGGAGACCGGCGCCGGCGCCCGCCGCTCCGTCACGATGGAATACCTCTACTACGACGCCGACGGCCGCATGTGGCCCGTGACGCAGACCGAGGCCGGCATCAGTGCGCCGCCCAAGCCGCCCACCGGCAAGGTGCCCGCGCTGGCGGACCCGGGCCGCTCCGACCCCCGCGTGGCCGTCCAGCAGTTCGCCCAGGGCTATCCCGAAACCTGGCCGGGCAGCCCGGCGCTGGCCTCGGTCACCCGGCCTTTCGAGCAGGCCCCTGAACCCGTGGGCTTCCATCGCGACGGCGGCGGCGCCAGCCGCCTGGTGCAGACCTTCGTGCCGCGCGCCGACATCGCACTGGGCCGGCTCAGCCTGTACGCCGGCGACGGCCACGGCACGGATGCCACGCGCAGCTTGCGCCTGTCGCTGCGCGACGTGGAGGCCGGCACCGAACTGCTCGGCGCGGGCGAGGGCCTGGCCATCGCCTACCGGCCGCAAGGAGCAGGGCTGCTGAGCTTTGACTTCAGCGCCCATCCGCTGGTCGTGCTGAAGTCCGGCCGCCGCTATGCGCTGGCGCTGCAGGGCCAGAAGGATGCGCTGACGATCAATCTGCGCGCCAGCCGCAGCGACGTCTATGCCGGCGGCGAGGCCAGCCTCGACGACCGGCCGTTGAAGGACCGTGAGGGCCGACCCATGGACTTCGCGTTCGCGCTCTACGCGCGCTAGCCATGCGGAGCTGGCCCCAGGCCGCTGGGTTCGCCATCGGCGGGTCGGACATGGCAACCGTATCAATATGAAAACTCAGAAGATCACCTGCAAGGTATCGACCGTCGGTGTTCCCCGGGGCGACGGGGTCCCGGCGGATCAACTGCGACGGCACCTGCTGCAAGCCATCGCCGTTGCGCCGCTGCTGCTTGGCATGCCAGCCGAGGCCGAAGAGAGAGACAGTGAGAGCGAAACCGCGCAGCCTTTCCCCTTGTCGGATGTGCGGCTGCTCGACGGTCCTTTTCGCAAGTCCCAGAGCCTCAACGCGCTCTACCTCGAGTCGCTCAACTGCGACCGCTTGCTGCACAACTTCCGGAAAAATGCGGGACTCGCTCCGAAGGCGCCGGTGTACGGCGGATGGGAGGCGGAAGGGCTTTGCCCGGGCCACACCCTGGGCCATTTTTTGAGCGCCTGCTCAATGTTGTGCGCATCCACCGGACGGGAGGGGCTGCGCGCCAGGATCGACTACGTCGTCAGTGAGCTGCAGGCCTGCCAGGCAGCGGCGCCCGGCGGCCTGGTGTGCGGCTTCCCCGATGGCGATACGCAACTGCGCAATTGCCTGGCAGGCCGCCCTGTCGTTGGAGTGCCCTGGTACACCCTGCACAAGTTGATGGCCGGTCTGCGCGACGCGTATCTGCACCGGGGGAACACCCAGGCGCTCGCGGTCCTGGTGCGTATCGGCGACTGGGTCGACGAGGCCGCGCGGCCGGTCGACGAGCCGCGCTTTCAAAAAATGCTCGATCTGGAGCACGGCGGCATGGCCGAAGTGCTGGCGGACCTGCACGCGCTGACCGGGGAGGCGCGCTACCTGCGCCTGGCTGAGCGCTTCAGCCACCGGGCCCTGCTCACGCCGCTTGCCGAAGGGCGCGACACCCTCGACGGCTTGCACGCCAACACGCAGATTCCCAAGGTGATCGGCTTCGCCCGGCTGCACGGACTCACGGGACAGGCGCATTACCGGCAGGCCGCGCGCTACTTCTGGCGCACGGTAGTCGAGCAGCGCTCGTTTGCGACGGGGGGGCATGGCGACAACGAGCATTTCTTTCCGCCCGCCGAATTCGAGAAGCATCTGGCCTCGGCTTCGACCATGGAAACCTGTTGCACCTACAACATGCTGCGTCTGACGCAAGCCTTGTTCGCCGCGCAACCATCGGCCGCCTACGCCGACTATCACGAACGTGCCCTGTTCAACGGCATCCTCGCCTCCCAGGACCCGGACAGTGGCATGTTCACCTACTTCCAGGCCACCCGGCGCACCTATCCGAAGCTCTATTGCACCCATGAGCATTCGTTCTTCTGCTGCACCGGCACGGGGATGGAAAGTCACGCCAAGCACGGCGATTCCATCTATTTCCACCGTCGGGAAGTGCTGTATGTGAATCAATACATTGCGTCGGATCTGCATTGGGCCGACCAGGGTGTGCATCTGCGCCAGACGACCACGTTTCCCGAGCGCGGCGCCAGCCGGCTGACGCTGCGGCTGGAGCGGCCCACAAAGCTTGTCCTCAAGCTGCGCCACCCGGGCTGGTGCCGGCAGCTGAGCGTGCGCCTGAACGGCCGCCAACTCATGGCCAGCGACAAGGCCGGGCGCTACGTGGAGCTCTCGCGCACCTGGCGCAACGGCGACGTGCTGGATATCGACCTGCCGATGCATGTGCATCTGGCACCGTTGCCGAACGCGCCCCAGATTGCGGCGCTCATGTACGGCCCCCTGGTGCTGGCCGCGCGCGTCGCCGGCCCCGCCATGGCGCCCGGTGCCGATTTGGTGGCATGGAACGTGTCGTATGGCAAGACGTTCAAGGAGCCGCTGGAGATCCTCCCGCTACCCCTGCCTGGCACCGGCCTTGATGGGGCGGTCCGGCGCGGTACTGGCCCGCTGATGTTCCATCTGAGCGGGCCGGGCCTTGGGGAGGAGTACGAACTGCTGCCGTTCCACAGAATCGCGCACGGCTACTACAACTTGTACTGGCGAAGCCCGCAGTGATGACCTCCATAGACAAGAACTTGGACCAACCCTGACAACCTGACCCCACCCCATGAGCCGACCGTTTTCTTCCCTCCTGCTGGCCCTCGTCCTTGCCTGCATCACGTCTCAGCCCCTTTCAGCGGCACCGGCCCCTAAGGAGATGCAGGTCGATCCTGCTCATAACCCTCTTATCTGGGCCGACGTCCCGGACATCGCCATCATTCGCGTAGGCAAGACCTACTACATGAGCAGCACGACGATGCACATGAGCCCAGGCCTGCCGATCATGAAGTCGACGGACCTGGTCAACTGGACCATGGCCTCGTACGCCTATCAAACCCTTGCCGACAACGACGCCTTGCGCCTCGAAAACGGCAAGAACGCCTACGGTGAAGGCTCCTGGGCCAGCAGCCTGCGTTACCACGACGGCGTGTTCCATGCCTCTACGTTCGCCGCCAACACGGGTCGCACCCACATCTACACCACGCGCGATCCGGAACGCGGCCCGTGGAAGGAGACGAGCTTCGAGCCCTTGCTGGGTGACCACAGTCTGTTCTTCGACGACGACGGTCGCGTCTACATGGTCTACGGGGGTGGCCGAATCATGCTCACCGAGATGAAACCGGATCTCTCCGGCATCAAGCCCGGCGGCGTGAACAAGGTCATCGTCGAAAACGTCAACGCCCTCTTCGGCGCCGACCAGGGCGGGCTCAAGGGCGAAGGCTCGCAGCTTTTCAAGGCCAACGGCCGCTACTACCTGTTCAACATTGCCTCACCCGGCAGCCGTTGGGCACGCACCGTCACCATCCACCGCGCCGACGCCATCGACGGCCCCTACGAAGGTCGCATCGCGCTCGATGACCGCGGTATCGCCCAGGGCGGCCTGATCGACACCCCGGAAGGCAAGTGGTACGCCTATCTCTTCAAGGACAACGCGGCCGTCGGTCGCATCCCCTACCTCGTGCCGGTGACCTGGAAAGACGGCTGGCCCGTGCTCGGCGAAAACGGCAAGGCACCCATGACGCTCGATATCCCCGCCGGCGCACAGGGCGTCTCGGGAGCCTCCGGCATCGTCGCCTCCGACGAATTCGACCGCCGGCCCGGCGACCCCGCCCTGCCGCTGGCCTGGCAATGGAATCACAACCCGAAGCCCCATGACTGGTCGCTCACCAAGCGGCCGGGCTACCTGAGCCTCACCACCAGCCGGGTCGTTCCCACGCTGCTCGATGCCCCGAACACGCTCACCCAGCGCACCTTTGGCCCGAGCAGTTCGGCCACCACCCGCATCGACGTGAGCGGCATGAAGGACGGCGACTGGGCCGGCTTGTCCGCCTTTCAACGGCAGTACGGTTTCGTGGGCGTCAAGATGAGCGACGGCGTCCGTTCTCTCGTCATGGTGAGCGCCGAAACGGACAAGCCCGAGGAGATCGCCTCCATCCCCCTCCCCGGCAAGACCGTTCATCTCAGGGTCGACTGCGAATTTGAGCCTGCGCCTGAACTCGCCCGCTTCTCCTACAGCCTCGACGGTAAATCCTGGACCCCCATCGGTCGTCCCTCTCGCCTGAAGTACACCTTCCCGCACTTCATGGGCTATCGCTTCGGCCTCTTCTATTACTCGACCAAGACGGCCGGCGGCCGTGTCGACTTTGACTACTACCGCGTCGGGCAAGGGACGGAAGACCGTCGCTGACAAGGCGCGATCACTTTCGGCCTTCCTCCACCTGCGCCCCACTTGAATAGACAACCCCTGTGAACTCCATCAAACACGGCCTCGCCGTACTCGGCCTGATCGCCGCACCGGCTTTTGCCGCCAACCCGGTCAGCATCAACATCGACGCCGGCAAGCCCGGCCCGGTCATCAGCAAGTACGTCTACGGCCAGTTCGCCGAACACCTCGGCACCGGCGTCTACGAAGGCATGTGGGTCGGCACCAAGTCGAACATCCCCAACACCCGGGGTTGGCGCAATGACGTCGTCGGCGCGCTCAAGGAGCTGCATGTGCCGCTGGTGCGCTGGCCGGGCGGCTGCTTCGCCGACACCTACCACTGGCGCGACGGCATTGGCCCGCAGGACAAGCGCCCGAGCAACGTCTGGGGGACCCACGTCGAAGAGATCAACGCCGTCGGTACGCACGAGTTCTTCGACCTGATCGAGATGATGGGCGCCGACGCCTACGTCAACGGCAACGTCGGTACCGGCAGCGTGCAGGAGATGGCCGACTGGGTCCAGTACATGAC